>DATHHQ010000853.1:0-8459 GCA_035490095.1 Bradyrhizobium sp. | reverse complement strand
TCGGGGCGTCAGGACCACACGACTTCGCCGTACGCAACAACATCTCTCGTCCGCTCGCTGTTGATCGCTCACAAGTCTTTCAACTCGCCCTGCAATCCCGTCGCGCGCAAAACGCTGCCGCGTCCACCGCACCCCTCCCCGCGTCCGTGACGATCATGATACGCCCCTCTGGTGGGGTGGGATGGCGACAGTTCTAGATTTGATTTGGGTCAGGTGGCAACAGATATTTTTCGGAAAATCAGAAATAAAAGACTCGACACCAAACGGCCCGACGGGCAAATCACTTGAGCCGCTTCTTGTGCGCGTAGATAAGCTGTAGCCCGGATGCAGCGAAGCGCAATCCGGGACCGGCGTCGCGTGAGTCCCGGATTTCGCGGAGCCTGTCATCGGGCGCGCATTCGCGCGACCCGTTGGCTCCATCCGGGCTACACTTGCTGAGGCCCCTCATGGTGAGGAGCCCGCGTAGCGGGCGTCTCGAACCATGTAGCACGCGGCCCATCCTTCGAGACGCGGCCAAGGGGCCGCTCCTCAGGATGAGGTCGCAGGGCTCAATCACTCGCGCCCCGGAATGGCAACCTTTATTCTTGCGAGCGCCTCGCAATGTTACTTCTTCGCTTTTCGCTTCTTGGCCGCTTTCTTTTTCTTCGCGGCCTTCTTCGGGACTTTCTTGCCTTCCGCCCTCGCCTCGGAAAGACCGATCGCGATCGCCTGCTTGCGGCTTGTGACTTTCTTGCCGGAGCGGCCGCTCTTCAAAGTGCCGGCCTTGCGCTTCTTCATCGCGCGCCCGACTTTGGCGGATGCCTTTTTCGAATATTTTCGTGCCATGACGCTTCTCCCAGTTGCGGGAAAATAATCTGCGCGGATGGAGATGGTTCCGCGAAGGCGCGCCCGAAGCAAGATCCGTGATTCATCGCCAGCGGCGTCCCGACATTCCATTTGACGGCGGGTTCTCCAGTGCTAGCCTTCCCGGAAAGCTTTGCCTCGGAGCCAAGGTTCAACAGCGGTCACTGGGGACGGAAATCATGAACGTAGCGTCATCAACCGTTTTGGCGACGGAACCCGCCAACCCCGAAGGAGTCATCGCAGCCGGCGCCTATGTCGATGGCCGACGCGTCGCCAATATCGCCATAGACGAAGCTTCAAGCTGGCGCAGCCGGCCGGGCCATGTGGTGTGGATCGGGCTGCACGAACCTGACATCGCGCTCTTGACCAGCGTGCAGCGGCAATTCCAGTTGCACGATCTCGCCATTGAGGACGCGGACCACGCCCACCAGCGACCGAAGATCGAGCAATATGGCGACGGGCTGTTCATCGTGGCGCGCACCGCTCAGCTCGTTGGCGACAGCATCGCATTTGGCGAGACCCATCTGTTCGTCGGCGAAGGATATCTTGTTTCGGTCCGTCATGGCGCGTCGACGTCCTATGCGCGGGTACGCGAGCGCTGCGAGAGCTGCCCGCGGGCGCTGGCCCGCGGCGAGGACTATATCCTCTATGCCATCCTCGATTTCATCGTCGACAACTATTCGCCGGTGCTCGAAACCATCCAGGAGGAAGTCGAGGCCATGGAGGCGCTGGTGCTTGCGAGCGCGATGACACGGGCGCAGATCGAGCGGCTTTATCTGCTACGACGCGACCTGTTGCGCCTGCGAAACGCAGTCGGACCCCTCGTGGAAGTCTGCCGCAGGCTTGAGCATGACAACCTGCCGATGGTGCGATCCACCATGCAGCCGCTGTTCCGCGACGTCACCGACCACGTCAGGACAGTTCAGGAGCAGATCGACTCGCTTCGAGAGGTTCTTGCATTTGCCTTCGAAGCGAGCCTTCTGGTCGGTCAGGCTCAAGAGACCGCGGTCTCCAAAAAACTGGCCTCATGGCTTGCCATCATCGCGGTCCCGACCGCGGTCGCCGGAATCTACGGCATGAACTTCAAGAACATCCCGGAACTGCAATGGGAATATGGTTATTTCACCGTCATGGGCGTGATGGCGATTGCGTGCGCAGCATTGTTCTGGCGATTCCGGCGCGTCGGATGGCTGTAAGCCCGATCGTCAGACGATCGCCGAATAAAGCTCGGATGAATTCTTTGCGCTCCGCAATCGCGCGAGATTTTCCGGCGGCCTTAACGTCCGGGCCACCAACGCGAGCGCGCTGAGCTGTGCATTCTCCACGGCAGCCGGCAGCAAGAGAACAAACACGATGTCAACCGCCTGACCATCGATGGCGTCGAATTCGATCGGCTGCTTCAATTTCGCAAGCAGCCCGTGAGGTCGCTGCAAATCCGGCAGCCGGGCATGCGGAATGGCGACGCCACGGCCTATCCCGGTCGATCCGAGTTCTTCCCTCTTGAGAAGGTAGGGCGCGATCTGATCGACAGGCAGGCCGAGACTATCAGCGGCTTTGGCCGCGAATTCCTGCAACAGCAACCGCTTGTTGGAGGCTCGCACGTCGATCATGACGTCCGTTGGCGACAGCAGATCGGAGATTTTCATGGTCGCTCCAGGAGGGCGCATCGTTAAAAGCATTGATTAGGTCTCGGTCGGGAGGGCGGTTTACGCCTCCCTCCCGGCAACGGGAAGAGATAAAAAAGCTAAAGCCAACTGCCGGGCATTAATCCGGCGCCCTCAGGCGGTAGCCGATCCCGGTTTCGGTCAGGACAAATTGCGGACGCTCCGGATCGGCCTCGATCTTCTGCCTGAGCTGGCGCACATAGACCCGCAAATATTGCGCGTCGGTCAGTTCATCCCACAGCTCCTTGAGCAGAAACCGATGGGTCAACACCTTGCCGGCGTGCTGCACCAGCACGCGCAACAATTCGTACTCCTTCGGTGAAAGCTTGACGTCCTTGTCGCCGACCTTGACGATGCGGCGCACCAGATCGACGTTTAGATCGCCCGATCGAAACACCGGGCGTTCGCCATGGACCTGCAACTGATGCCGCAACGCCGCGCGCATGCGTGCGAGCAGCTCATCCATCCCGAACGGTTTTGTCAGATAGTCGTCGGCGCCCAAATCGAGTGCCTGGACTTTGCCGACCTCGTCGCCGCGGCTTGAGAGCACCACGATCGGAACGCTGTCGTTGCGGCCGCGGATCATGCGCAGCAATTCATGGCCCTGGATATCCGGCAAGCCGAGATCGAGAATGATCAGTGCGGGTTCCTGGGCCAGCAATTCGAGGGCCATCTTGCCATTCGAGGCCTCCAGGATCTCGTAGCCCTGCGTGCTCAATCCCATCCGCAACAATTTGCGGATCGGCGGCTCATCGTCGATGACGAGGACCTTGATCGGGGCAGCGCTCATGCGGCGGTGTCCAGCGCGGCTGATGCAGCCGGGATCGGCAATCGGATGGTCAAGAAGGCGCCGCTTCGATCGGTGCGGTTCGCGGCGGAAATCGTGCCATGCATGGCCTCGACAAAGCCGCGCGAAATCGCAAGCCCCAGGCCTGTGCCGGGGCGGACATGGTCGCCCTTTTGCACGCGATAGAATTTGTCAAATACACTCTCCAGTTCCGTCGGCGGAATGCCGTTACCCTCGTCGAGGACTTGCAAGGTGACCCAATCCCTTTCCCGCAAACTCCTGATCGATATCGTGGTGTCGTGAGGTGCGTATTTCGCCGCGTTGTCGAGGAGGTTAAAGAGCACCTGCTCGAACAAAACAGCGTCAAGCTCCAGCATCGGCAAATCGACGGCGAGTTCAAGCGAGACCTGGTGATAGGCGAGGATCTTGCTGGCGCGCCGCAACACGCTGCCGACGATCTCGCCGATATCGTGCCGCGCCGTATTCGGCACGATGGCGCCGGATTCCAGCTTGGTCATGTCGAGCAGATTGGCGATGAACCGGTTGAGCCGCTCGGATTCGTCGATCACGGTGGCGAGCAGATCCCGTTTTTCCGAGTCAGTCAGGCCGCTGGCGAGATCCCGCATCGTGCTGGCGGCGCCGAGAACCGAGGCGAGCGGCGTCTTGAGATCGTGCGAGATCGAGGTCAGCAGCGCCGAGCGCAAACGGTCCGACTCCACGGTACGTTTCACCCGGTCCATATCCTCGACCAGCAGCACCCGTTCGATCGCCAGCGCGCCCTGGTCCACCAGCGCATCGAGCAGGCGGCGTTGGTCCGGCGTCAACAGCGGCCCGGTTCTGTCGTCGTCGATGCCGATGACGCCAATTGGCCCACGTCCGGTTCGCATCGGCAGAAACAGGCGCTTGGCGCCCGGCAGCGTATCCGCGCCGCGCCCGGCCGGGCGATCGTTGCCCCAGGCCCAGTTCGCGGCGGCAAGATCAGCCCTGTCCAGTTCATCCTCAGGGGGGTAGCCGGTCTTCACGGTGAGGACGCCGTCCTCGGGCAGCAGCAACACCACCCGTACCCTGAGCATCAACGCCGCCTGATAGGCGGTCGCCCACAATACATCGTCCAGCGTCGCTGTCCCTGCAAGCTTGCGGCTGAAGGCGTAAAGCGATTCCGTGGTCCGCACCCTGCCAATCGCGGACACCGCCTGGGTGCGCACGCGTGCCGCGACATTGGAGACCAACATTGCAATCAGCATGAAGAAGAAGAACGCCGCGACGTTGGTCGGTTCGGTGATCGTGAAGGTATAGACCGGCGGCAAGAAGAAGAAGTTGTAACACAGCGATGCGGCGATGCTGGCCAGCACCGACGGCAACAGGCCGTAGCGAACAGCCACGCTGACCACTGCCGTGAGGAACACGAGGTCGACGTTTTCAATACCAAACCATGGGTGGATCAGTTCGGCGGCGCCGAGGCCGACGGCCACGATCACCAGCGCCATCAGATAGGGCCGCGGATCGAACGGCTCCGATCCTTCAGCCGCGCGCACGGTCTTCTTCGGAACAGGCTCCGCCGCGAGTTCCTCGCCGGCGATCACATTGACGCTGATATTGCCGGCGCGCCGCACCAGATCGTGCACCACCGAGCCGCGCATGAGCTCGAACCACCAGGAACGCGTCGACTTACCGATGATGATCTGGGTCACGTTATTGGCATGTGCGAAGCTAATGACATCGTCCGCGATTCGGCGTCCGACACCGGGAATGGTGAGCGCCTCGCCACCCAGTGCCTCGGCTAGCCGCAACGTGTCGGCAAGCCGGTCGCGTTGCTCGTCGGTCAATTGCAGGCTGCGCCTTGTCTCGATGCTGACGGCGGTCCAGGGCGCGTGCAGCCGGTCCGCCAGCCGCTTGGTGTAGCGCACGAGCCCCGCCGCACGCGGGTCCTCGCTGAGGCAAACCAGAATGCGCTCGCCCGCAGCCCAGGGGCCGGCAATCGCGTTGGCCTGCATATGCGTCAGGAGCTGTTCATCGACGCGTTCGGCGGTCCGCCGCAGCGCCAGTTCGCGGAGCGCGGTCAGATTACCCGGCGAAAAGTAATGCTCAAGCGCGCGCTCGGCCTGCTTTGGGACGTAGACCTTGCCCTCTTTCAGCCGCTGAATCAGATCGTCTGGCGTCAGATCGATCAGCTCGATCGCATCCGCGCGATCGAACACCGAATCCGGCACCGTCTCGCGCACCCGGACATGCGTGATCTGCGCGACCACGTCGTTGAGGCTCTCGATGTGCTGAATATTGACCGCGGTGTAGACGTCGATGCCGTGCGAGAGCAGTTCCTCGACGTCGAGATAGCGCTTCGGATGGCGGCTGCCTGGCGCGTTGGTGTGGGCAAGTTCATCGACCAGCGCGATCTGCGGATGGCGCGCGATGACGGCATCGAGATCCATCTCCCCGAGAATCTGGTCCTTGTATTCGAGCCGTTTGCGCGGGAGGACCTCAAGGCCCTGCAACAGCGCTTCGGTCTCCGCCCGTCCATGGGTCTCGACCACGCCGACGACGACGTCGACGCCCGCCTTCAGTTTGGCGTGGGCGCTCTGCAGCATTTCGTAGGTCTTGCCGACGCCCGGTGCTGCGCCGACGAAGATTTTGAGCCGGCCGGCCTGATCGTTCTCTCGCCGGGCGGCTTCGAGAAGCGCGTCCGGCGAGGGTCTTTTTTCAAGGTCGCGGCGTTGATTTGCCATACGGCAATATAGTCCTCGCGCCTGATCCCGCCTAGATGGCTCTATTTGGATGCAGCGGCGTCCAGCGCCAGATTGAGCGCCAAGACGTTGACGCGCGGTTCGCCGAGCAACCCGGCGAGGCGACCCTTGGTGTTTTCCTTGACCAATTGGCGAACCCGATCTTCCGGCATATTCCGCGCCTTGGCAACACGCGGCACCTGGAATAGCGCGCCTTCCGGCGAAATGTCCGGATCGAGGCCGCTCGCCGACGTGGTCACGAGATCGATCGGAACTGGCATCGAGGGGTTCTCGGCCTTCAACTTGTCGACGTCTTCCTTGACCCGATCATTCAGGGCCTTGCTGGTCGGGCCGAGGTTGGACCCGCCCGAGTTCGCCGCATTGTAGGGCGCCGAAACGGTCTTGGTGGAATCGGCGGGATCCGGCGCCGAGGTCGCCGAGGGGCGGCCACGGAAATATTTATCGTCCTTGAATTCCTGCCCGATCAGGGCGGAGCCGACCACCTTGCCATCCCTTTCGATCAGGCTGCCTTCCGCCTGCTTCGGGAAGATCACGCCTGCGATCGCGGTCATGGCAAGGGGATAAGCCAAACCAGTGATCAGCGTGAGCGCGACGAGCAGGATGATGGCGGGGCGAATTTCTTTCAACATGGTGTCTCTCCTCAGGCCAGATGCAAGGCGGCGACGACGAGGTCGATGGCCTTGATGCCGATGAACGGGATGATGATGCCGCCGAGGCCATAGATCATCAGATTACGCTGCAATAGCGCGCCGGCCCCGATGGCGCGATACGCCACGCCCTTCAAGGCCAGCGGGATCAACGCGATGATGATCAGCGCATTGAAGATGATCGCCGACAGGATCGCACTTTGCGGACTCGCCAGATGCATGACGTTGAGCACGGCGAGTTGCGGATAGAACGCCAGGAACATCGCGGGAATGATGGCGAAATATTTCGCGACGTCGTTGGCGATCGAGAACGTGGTGAGCGCGCCGCGGGTCATCAACAGCTGCTTGCCGATTTCGACCACCTCGATCAACTTGGTTGGATTGGAGTCGAGGTCGACCATGTTGCCGGCCTCGCGCGCCGCCTGGGTGCCGGTGTTCATGGCGACACCGACATCCGCCTGCGCCAGCGCCGGCGCATCGTTGGTGCCGTCGCCGCACATCGCGACCAGCTTGCCCTTGGCCTGTTCGTCGCGAATGAGCTTCAACTTATCCTCGGGCGTCGCCTGCGCCAGAAAATCATCGACGCCGGCTTCCGCGGCGATCGCCGCCGCCGTCATCGGATTGTCGCCGGTGATCATCACGGTGCGGATACCCATGCGGCGCAGTTCGGCGAAGCGTTCGCGGATGCCACCCTTGACGATGTCCTTGAGCTGCACGACGCCAAGCAGACGACCGTCCTTGGCGACGGCAAGCGGCGTGCCGCCTGCCTTCGCGATTTCGTCCGCGATCGACTGGATCTCCCGGGCCACCTCGGAATTGACGTTAGCCTGGAGCGCCCGGACGGTGTTTCCGGAGGCCATGGTCTGCGCCGTCCCGCCCCCGACATAATTGAGGATCGCATCGACCGCACCCTTGCGGACCGAGGACGCGCCGGCATCGACGCCGCTCATGCGGGTTTGCGCGGTGAAGGGAATGAAGGTAGCGGCAAGCTCCGCCATGTCACGGCTGCGGATACCGTATTTTTCCTTGGCGAGCACGACGATCGAACGCCCCTCGGGCGTCTCGTCGGCCAGCGAAGCCAGCTGCGCCGCATCCGCGAGTTCCATGTCAGTCACGCCGCGGACGGGGCGAAACGCCGTCGCCTGCCGGTTGCCAAGCGTGATGGTGCCGGTCTTGTCGAGCAGCAGGGTATCGACGTCGCCCGCGGCCTCTACCGCACGGCCCGACATCGCCAGCACGTTGAAGCGCACCAGCCGGTCCATGCCGGCGATACCGATCGCCGACAATAGCGCGCCAATGGTGGTCGGGATCAGCGTCACGAACAGCGCCACCAGCACCACCACCGAAATCTGACCACCGGCATAGGCGGCATAGCTCGGAATGGTGACCGTCGCGAACACGAAGATGATGGTCAGGCCTGCGAGCAGGATATTGAGCGCGATCTCGTTCGGCGTCTTCCGCCGTTCGGCGCCCTCGACCAGTTTGATCATGCGGTCGATGAAGGTCGATCCCTGGGCCGCGGTGATGCGGACGCGGATCCAGTCGGACAGCACCTGCGTGCCGCCGGTGACCGCCGAGCGGTCGCCGCCGGATTCGCGGATCACGGGCGCGGACTCGCCGGTGATCGCGGCCTCGTTAACGGAGGCCACGCCTTCGATCACTTCGCCATCGGACGGAATGTTGTCGCCGGCTTCGACCAGCACGGTATCGCCGACCTTGAGGCTGGTGCCGGGAACCAAACGATAGGTCTTGTCGGAACCGATCAACAGTTTGGCCT
>DATHHQ010000852.1:0-3691 GCA_035490095.1 Bradyrhizobium sp. | reverse complement strand
GCCCTTGCGTCCATGACGTTCATGCGCTCACTCCGCCGGGTTCGGTTCGCTGATGCCGTCTTCGCGCGCAGCACTTTCGGCAGCGGCCGAAACGCGTTGCGCCTTCCACGGCTCCCACCAGGCATTGAAGGTGCCGATGATCCCCTTCGGCAGCAGCAGCGTCACCAGGATGAACAACGCGCCCAGCATGAACAGCCAATACGGCGCCAGCGGACCCGAGGTGAATACGGTTTTGGCGTAGTTGACGACGACGGCGCCCAGCGCCGCGCCGATCAGCGTGCCGCGGCCGCCGACCGCGACCCAGATCACGGCTTCGATGGAATTGCCCGGCGCGAATTCGCCGGGATTGATGATGCCGACCTGCGGCACATAGAGCGCACCGGCGACGCCGGCCATGCAGGCCGACAGCGTGAACACGAACAGCTTGTAGGATTCGACGCGGTAGCCGAGAAATCGCGTGCGGGATTCGGCGTCGCGGACCGCGATCAGCACCTTGCCGAGCTTCGACGTCACCACCGCGCGGCAGATCAGGAATCCGAAGATCAGCGCCAGGCAGCTCAGCGCGAACAGCGCGGCGCGGGTGCCGTCGGCCTGGACGTTGAAGCCGAGGATGTCCTTGAAATCGGTAAGGCCGTTGTTGCCGCCGAAACCGAAATCGTTGCGGAAGAAGGCCAGCAACAGCGCATAGGTCATCGCCTGCGTGATGATCGAGAGATAGACGCCGGTGACGCGGGAGCGAAACGCCAGCCAGCCGAAGCAGAATGCCAGCAGGCCCGGAACCAGCAGCACCATCAGCGCCGCGAACCAGAACATGTCGAAGCCGTTCCAGTACCAGGGCAGCTTCGGATAGTTCAGGAACACCATGAAGTCCGGCAATACAGGATTGCCGTAGACGCCGCGGCTGCCGATCTGACGCATCAGATACATGCCCATCGCATAACCACCGAGCGCGAAGAACGCGCCGTGGCCGAGCGAGAGAATACCGCAATAGCCCCAGATCAGATCGATCGCGAGCGCCAGAATGGCGTAGCAAACATATTTTCCGAACAGCGCTACCAGATAGGTCGGCACCTGCAGCATCGAACCGGCCGGCAGCAGCAGGTTCGACAGCGGAATCAGAACGCCAACCGCGGCCACCACGATCAGAAATACCGTCGCGCTGCGATCCAGCGAGCGCGTGAGCACGTGCGGCATCATGCTTCCACCGCCCGCCCCTTGAGTGCGAACAGGCCGCGCGGGCGCTTCTGGATGAACAGGATGATGAGAACCAGAATGGCGATCTTGCCGAGCACGGCACCGGCGACCGGCTCCAGGAACTTGTTGGCGATGCCGAGCGTAAACGCGCCGACCAGCGTGCCCCACAGATTGCCGACGCCGCCGAACACCACCACCATGAAGGAATCGATGATATAGCTCTGGCCGAGATTGGGGCTGACATTGTCGATCTGCGACAGCGCCACGCCGGCGATCCCGGCGATGCCCGAGCCGAGGCCGAAGGTCAGCGCGTCGACGCGCGAGGTCGCGATCCCCATCGACGCCGCCATTCTGCGGTTTTGCGTGACCGCGCGCATCTCGAGTCCGAGACTGGTGTAGCGCAGCATGGCGAGCAGGATCGCGAATACCGCCAGCGTGAAGCACAGAATCCACAGCCGGTTGTAGGTGATCGTGATCTGTCCCAATTCGAACGCGCCGCTCATCCAGGAGGGATTGCCGACCTCGCGGTTGGTCGGGCCGAACATGGTGCGCACCGCCTGCTGCAGCACCAGCGACAGGCCCCAGGTCGCCAGCAGCGTCTCCAGCGGGCGGCCGTAGAGAAAGCGAATGATGCTTCGCTCAATCAGGATGCCGATGGCACCGGCGACGATGAAGGCCAGCGGCACGGCGATCAGCAGCGAATAGTCGAACAGGCCGGGATAACTGGTGCGGATGGTTTCCTGCACCACGAAGGTGACATAGGCCCCGATCATGACCATCTCGCCGTGCGCCATGTTGATGACGCCCATCACCCCGAAGGTGATGGCAAGACCAATGGCAGCGAGCAGCAGCACCGAACCGAGCGACAGCCCGTACCAGGCATTCTGCACGGTCGACCACAGCGCGAGGTTGCTTTGAATGGCCGAGGTCGCATTGGCCGCGGCGCGCGCGACGGCCGGCGGCTGATCGCCGGTCAAGCCGGTCAGCAGCGCCAGCGCTTCCTGATCGCCCCGCGCCTTGATGGTGGCGATGGCCTCAAGCTTCTCGGCATCGGTGGCGTCTTCCTTGAACAGCAGGATCGCCGCGCGCGCTTCGGTAAATGCCAGCTTCGCCGCCTTGTTGGTCTCCTTCTGGAGGGCGCCGTCGATCACCGGCAGCATGGTCTCGTCGTGGGTCTTGAACACCGATTGCGCGGCCTGGACGCGCTTGGCGGGATCGGGCGACAGCAGCGTCAAGCCGCCGAGTGCGGCCTCGACGGTGCGGCGCAGGCGGTTGTTGAGCCGTACAGCCGCGGTGCTGTCGGGAACGCTGGCAACCGGCGCGCCGGTCAAAGCGTCAATGCTCTTGCCGTCGGGTTGGGTGACATAGACCTTCTTGGTGTCGGGATCGGCCATCAGCCGGCCGTCCTGGAGCGCGCTGATGATGGTGTAGGCGAGCGGATTACCGCCGGTCGCGAGCACGCCGACGGCTTCCTCGGTATCGGAAAACTCGTCGTTCGCGAATTTACCGACCGCGTCCTCGAACGGTCCGGCCATGACCGGAAGTGCCGCCGCGATCAGCAGCAATATTGCGAGCGGGAGCGCACGGACGTTTCTAAAAGCCTTGGTAAGCACTGGACGACCCCGGCAGGAGTAGGAAGAAGGCGGTTACATCGCCGCCTTCTCCGGTTTCTTAAAGCGGATGAGGATCAGGAACCCTGACCGCCGCACTTGTTGGTCTTGGTGTTGTAGTTGCCGCACTTCTTGCCAACCCAGTCGCCGATCAGGTCCTTGGAGCCCTCGAGCTCCTTCGACCATGCATCGCCGGCCACCAGGCCCGGGGTCTTCCACACCACGTCGAACTGGCCGTTGGCTTTGATTTCGCCAATGAACACCGGCTTGGTGATGTGATGGTTCGGAAGCATCTTGGAGGTGCCGCCGGTCAGGTTCTTGGCTTCGGTGCCGGGCAGCGCGTCGATCACCTTGTCGGCGTCGACCGACTTCGCCTTCTCGACCGCCTTGACCCACATGTCGAAGCCGATGACGTGCGCTTCCATCGGATCGTTGGTCACGCGCTTGGGGTTCTTGGTGTAGGCCTGCCACGCCTTGATGAACTTCTCGTTCTCGGGCGTCTTGATCGACTGGAAGTAGTTCCAGGCCGCGAGATGGCCGAGCAGCGGCTTGGTGTCGATGCCGGCGAGTTCTTCTTCACCGACCGAGAATGCGACCACCGGAATTTCGGTTGCCTTGATCCCCTGGTTGCCGAGCTCCTTGTAGAACGGAACGTTGGCATCGCCGTTGATGGTCGAGACCACCGCGGTCTTCTTGCCGGTCGAGCCGAACTTCTTGATGTCGGCCACGATGGTCTGCCAGTCGCTATGACCGAACGGCGTGTAGTTGATCATGATGTCTTCCTGCTTGACGCCTTTCGACTTCAAGTAGGCTTCGAGGATCTTGTTGGTGGTGCGCGGATAGACGTAGTCGGTGCCGGCCAGCACCCAGCGCTTCACCTTTTCGTC
>DATHHQ010000851.1:0-9447 GCA_035490095.1 Bradyrhizobium sp. | reverse complement strand
AGCGCGAGATCGGCCATCCCCGCGCAACCCAGCACGATGGCTTCCGCCCCCTTGTCCAGCGCCAGCGCAATCTCGGCATCGAGATTCTCCGCCGCGCCTGAACCGGTCTTTTCGAGGTCGAGCACCGCGACGTTGCACGCTGTCACTGACGCCCTGTCCGCAAAGCCGTAGCGGCGCACAAGCTCTTCAAGCGGCACGATCGAGCGCGGAAGCGTCGTGACGATCGCGATGCGTTTGGCCAATTGCCCCGCCGTCACCAGGGCGGCTTCGCAAATTCCGACCACCGGGAAGCGCGCGACAGACCGCGCCGCATCGAGCCCGGTATCGTCGAAGCACGCGATAATTCCGGCATCGGCATCGGGCGCCTCCAACAGCGCTCGAATCAATCCTGGAACCGCAAAGGCTTCGTCATAAAAACCTTCGATCGAGGCCGGCCCCATCGACGAAGTCACGGCGACGATCTCGGTGCCCGGTGCTGCGACGGCGCGTGCCGCGGCACCAATGGTCTGCGTCATCGACGCGGTCGTGTTCGGATTGACG
The DNA here is from genome assembly GCA_035490095.1 of Bradyrhizobium sp. Lineage (GTDB taxonomy): Bacteria > Pseudomonadota > Alphaproteobacteria > Rhizobiales > Xanthobacteraceae > Bradyrhizobium. The sequence continues at coordinate 8,907 of DATHHQ010000851.1, read as the reverse complement.
ATGAGGATTTTTGTTGCTGGCATCAGTCTTGATTAGCATTCGGTAATCCGCGCGGCCACCAAAACTTCGTCGGGGTCTTGGTGGTGGTGGCGCGATGCCCGGGAGCGCCACTTCGATCGCGAATTGCAAGAAGCGGCGGCCCGCTCATTCGATGACCTCATCGGCACGAAGTAGTACCGATGTTGGAATATTGATACCGAGCGCTTTCGCCGTCTTCAGGTTGACGAGAAGCTCAATCTTTTCGGATTGCTGGACGATTGGGAGTTCCGCAGGTTTAGCACCCTTGAGTACTCGGCCCGTATACACACCTACTTGCCTCAGGGCGTCACCTAGCCGCGTTCCGTAACTCACCAGGCCACCGGACCTGGCGTATTCTCGTAGGAAATAAATTGCGGGCACACGGTGAGTCGCGGCTAGATCCACTATCTGCGTGACCCTCATAAAAAAGAACGGGTCTGCTCCGACTATTATGCCATCAACGCGTTCGCCACGGACCGTTGCAAACGCCTTATCGATCTCGCTCTGGCTCGTGGCGTTCAAGATCAGGAACTTCACTCCCAGCTTCTCGGCAGCGTTCTCAAGAATGAGGGTCTGGGCATCAAAGCGCGCGTTCTTTGGGTTGGCCAGGTACCCAATGGTTTTAGCTTCAGGCACAATCTCGTGCAGAAGCTCAAATCGTTTGATTTCAGCGTCGTTCAGCAGCTGCGCGACACCGGTAACGTTTCCGCCGGGATGGCTGAGACTTGCGGCAAGTCCAAGTTTAACCATGTCTCCGCCGGTCAATGAAACGATGGGGATCGTCTTGGTCACCGCATGGATAGCAAGGGCTGAGGTACTCCCGCCGCTGGTTGCGACAACGCGCACCTGACGACGCACCAGGTCTTCCGCCAAGGCCGGCAGTCGATCGTATTGTCCATCCGCAAATCGATATTCGATCGTTACATTCTTGCCCTCGACATAACCCTCTTGCGCCAAGCCGCTTCGAAAATCCTGGAGCACAAACTGGGACGCTTCCAGTGATGCACTGCTGAGGAAGCCGATCACCTGAACCGGTGGCTGCTGCGCCCACAAGGCGAATGGCCACGCGAACGTAGAGCCGCCAACGATCCTGATGAAAGTCCGCCGTTGCATGCGCTTATCTCGGGGATTTCTGCTTCGGTTCATACCATAAACTTTGCTGTTTCAGCTGCTTACCATGGCTCACCAGCTGCGGCGATTCGTCATCAGCTATGCTCAATCTGTCCCCCTAGGGACGAAACGCGTGTGAAGTGGCCCACACGCTGCAATAGCTTGAAACTCGGGAATAACGGTGACCCGCTGAAAGCGATGGCAGCAGTTTGCTATTTCATCAAGTGGCTGCGTGATGTCGCAGCGGCTGTCACGGTGACTTACGCGCTCGACAACCGCGCTTGGCCGTTGAATACTGCCCCGGCATGGACCCGGGAGAGGTCCAGTCATTCGGGAGAAGACGGCATGCGATCCGGTAAAACCGCGCTGGCACTGATCACGGCATCATTCATCGCTCTCACGGGCTCTGCCTGCTACGCGGAGATCGCGGTTTCGGCCAATGACGGCAAGATGATCCTGGAAAACGGGGTGGCGACCGTCCGCAAGGAGCCCTTGCCGGATACCGTTTCGATCATCGAGCTTTCAGGCGCCTCGCCGCGCGTCATTGCAGAATTGCCGGCACCCGCAAGCGTGGTCGGGCCGCCGTCGAGCGTCGCCATCGCGCCGGACGAAAGCTTCGCGCTGGTCACCGGCGCGATGAAGGTCGATCCCGCCGATCCGACCAAGGCGATCCCTGACGACAAGCTGACCGTGATTGACCTGAAATCCTCGCCGCCGAAGATTCTGGCGACGTTGCAAGCCGGCGCCGGCGCCGCCGGCGTGTCGATCAATCGCGCGGCGACGCTGGCGCTGGTGGCCAACCGCAGTGAGGGGACCGTCTCGGTGTTCACGATCAGCGGCAACGCACTGACCCCAGCCGGCAAGATCGCACTCGGCGATGCGAAGTCCGGCCCGAGCCACCCGATGTTTTCCCGCGACGGCGCAACGGCGCTGGTGACGCGGGATGGCGACAGCCGCATCTCCATTCTCTCGATCGACGGCACCAAGGTGGAGTACACCAAGCGCGACCTGTTCTCCGCGATGCGCCCCTACCAGATCGACAGCACCGGCAACGGCGAGGTGGCTCTCATCGGCAATGTCGGCATGAGCGGCGGCGATGCTGATACCATCAGCCTGATCGATATGCGCGCCAAGCCGATCCGGGTCGCCACCACGATCTCCGTTGGTCAAACTCCGGAAGCCCTGAAGATGTCGCCGGATGGCGTTTACGTGGCGGTCAATGTGGTCAACGGCTCGAACAAGGCCAAAACCTCGCCGTTCTTCAACGATTATGGATTGCTGAAGATCTATCGGATCACCGGCACCGACCTCACCCCGGTGACCGAAGCCAAAATCGGCCATTGGTGCCAGGGCATCGTGTGGTCGAAAGATTCCAAAGCCGTGCTGGTGCAGTGCATGGTGGAAAACGAGATCACCCCGTTTACGTTCGACGGCAAGACGCTGACGAAAACGGCGCCGATCGCAATGAAGGTCAGTCCCGCGGGCATCCGCACCGCCGAGCCGTAGCGCATGATCCGCCCAAGCGATCGCAGATCTAGGGCACCGCACTCCTTGCCTCGACCACGCCGATCCAGCCCGCGAGCGTATCCAGAAGTTCGTTCATGACATCGCCGTCATTCCGTCCCGAGCGCACCAGCACATGGAAGGAATGATCGGCCGCCTCGACAGGATGCAACGATGCCGACGGGCCGAGGCGCTTGACGACAGGTTCGAGCAATTTCAGCTCCGCAAGATTGTCGCGGGTGCCTTGCAAAAACAGCATCGGGACATGAACATCGGAAAGGTGCTTGGCCCGATCGCTGGACGGCTTGCCCGCCGGATGCAGCGGAAACCCCAGGAACACCAATCCATCGACGCCGGCCAGCGGCGCCGTCGCCTGTGCCTGCGATGTCATGCGTCCGCCAAACGATTTTCCCCCGGCAATGAGGCGCAATCCGACACAACGTCGTCCGGCTTCCGCCACGGCGGCCCGCACCGCGGCTTGCGCAATCGCCGGAGAGTCGGGCCGCTTGCTGCCTTTTTCCATATAAGGAAACTGATAGCGCAATGTCGCAACGCCGCGCTCGCCAAGACCTCCGGCAATCGCCTCCATGAATGGATGGGTCATTCCGGCGCCTGCCCCATGGGCAAACACAAAACAGGCGCGCGCTTTCGGCGGCTGGGTGAGAAGTCCCGAGACCGACGCCGCGTTCCCGATCTCGATGTCAAGCTTTTGCGCGTCGATGACGTTCATCTCACCCGCCCGATGTAAGCTGCGTGGTCGGAGCATTGTACGCCGGATAAAGGCGTTTCGGTGCGCGCCGATCTGCGAGCCAATCAATTTGCACCGATAGCATCGGGATCGAGGAAGCGATGCCCGAACCCGGATTGACACCATTTTTGGCATGTGGTCCTAAGTGCCCAGACTGCGGGGAAATCGCTCTCGCGAATTTGACTGCGCGAGCCGAACGCCAAGGGATCGCATGATGAGTACGGCGCCGGATTCGATCGACGACAACGGGAACACATTTGGTCAGCCGCGCCATAACTGGACCCGACCCGAAGCACAGGCGCTCTACGATCTGCCGTTCGCGGACCTGATCTTCCAGGCGCAAGGCATTCACCGTCGCAACTTCGATCCCAATCACGTCGAGACCGCAAGCCTGCTCAGCATCAAGACCGGCGGCTGCCCGGAAGATTGCGGCTATTGCTCGCAGAGTGCCCATTACGACACCGACATCAAAGCGACCCGGCTGATGGACCAATCGGCGGTCGTCGAGACCGCGCGGCGCGCCAGGGACGCCGGCGCCAGCAGGTTCTGCATGGCCGCCGCATGGCGCAATCCCAAGGACAAGGATCTCGACCGGGTGTGCGAGATGGTCAGCGCCGTCAAGGGCCTTGGCATGGAGACCTGCGCGACGCTGGGCATGCTGACCGAGGATCAGGCCAGGCGGTTGCAGCAAGCGGGACTGGATTTCTACAATCACAACGTCGATACATCGCCCGAATTCTACGGCAAGATCATCACGACGCGCACGATGCAGGATCGCATCGATACGCTCGGCCATGCGCGCGAAGCGGGACTCAAGGTTTGCTGCGGCGGCATCGTCGGAATGGGGGAGCAGGTCGGCGACCGGCTGGGCATGCTGATGCTGCTTGCCAGCTTCACCGTCCATCCCGAAAGCGTGCCGATCAATATGTGGAACGAGGTCAAGGGCGTTCCCGTCAACGACACCGCCGAACGCCCCGATCCGATCGCCCTGGTGCGCCTGATCGCGGTGGCGCGAATCATGATGCCGAAGAGCGTCGTGCGGCTGTCGGCGGGCCGGCAATACATGACGGACGAATTGCAGGCGCTGTGTTTCGTGGCTGGCGCCAATTCCATTTTCATCGGCGATGTCCTGCTGACCACGAAAAATCCGCAGACCGACCGCGATGCCAAGCTGCTCGGTCGCCTCGGCATGACATCGAAGTTGGACACTGCCGCGCCCGCCGAGGCCCAAATCGCGGTCCAAGCCGCGGTTTGAGGTTGATGCTGTTCGAAGTCGGGATCGTCCTGGAACGGACTTTCGAGCATGATCCGGAAAAGTGGGTTCCGGTTCTCCCTCGGGACAAACGCGAAGCCGATTGAATCCGCAAGAACAAGCTCGTCCTGGTCCTCATCAACATCACAGCGAAATCGGACTCGGCAAACCTCGCTTATCGATATTCAGACGGGATCATCGGGGCAGCCGTTCTTGACCCACGCTTCAAGAAACAGAAACTCGGGCTCGGTCGGCGAAAGTGGCGGTCTGTTCCTGGGCATATCTCCCGTTCTAAGCCTCCTGATCATCGGGGAATCAGTTCCAGGAACGACTGGCGTAACGATATTCGCCCCGAAAATCGAGGTCTGTTTAAAATCCGAGACTGCGAGATTCCAAAACCTGCCTTGGTCTTGGTTTGGGAATGGCGGAGAATCGCCGGGATGTGGAGGGTCGGACGCGCCAGCCGTCCAGTCCAGCGTCTCTCGGGCCCGGTCTGGCTTGCGGCGGACCGTGCTGTTCGATTTCCGCGCCTGCACCTCCGCCAACTTTCTTTGGTCTGAGGTCATGATGTGTCCGAGCACGCGCTTCTGCTCGTCGGTCGTCCCTCCCGCAGCCAGGATCGCCGTCGCCTCGGTCATCGCAGCGGTCAACGCCACCTCGAGGTCGGGCCACGTGACCTCCGTTCCAGTCCAGGCGGGAAGGGTGAACGGCACCGCCGCCACCCCCGGGCCAGCTTGAGTCGTCCGCGGCTTTTTCGTCAACACGCCCGACAGGAATTTGATGGCAAACATCTCCGCAAAACACCATCCGAGCAAAAAGCTTCGATCGGTTGGCGCCTGTCGGAGATACAATTCGAGTGAGCCGAGCATGACGGCATAGCGACTGTTGGCGAAGCGGGCCCATCGCACCGAATCCGGGTGCGAAATCGCTTCGGAGGCGGCGGACTGCTCATCTACCGTGATGACGGCGGCCCGGGGCACAGCCGCGGCGGAAGGAGCGGGCCCGGTGCCCGTGCCGTCTGCCCCATAGATCTTAAACAGGTTTACGAACCGGATGAAGTGAGCATCCTCGGATGTCACGAGGCTTGGCCCCTCCCCTTGAAGCCCGATGTCACGGAGAGCCTCCAAGGCTGCCTCGCGACCGTCCACGACGTGAACCCGGAATTCGTCCAGATTCTTGACGACCGAGCGGTCCCAGTCACGATCGGAGCTCTGGGCGCTTACTGACGCCGGTTGGAAGGCCGATTCCGGAAGATGAAGGCGATCGCGGCCTCCGTAGGCCCGCGCCGCCTCGGCGGCGAGATCGTTGACCATCGCGTACCAGGGGTCTCCGGTCGACGCCTTCTGCGCCAGCAGCGTCTCCGAACCGAACACGGCCCCGAGAAGGGCGTACAGCGTCCCGACCCGATTCACGGGTGTACCGGACCCCTGCGTTGCGACCGTGATGATCCGGGCCATCAAAGCGGGGTCTATCCCACTCGGGAATTCCTTTGGAGACTCGGCAACGACATACTTTGCAAGCGACTCGTGGGTGACCGGTTCGAACAGCATGTCGAATGGGAACAGGCGGTCGGCGTCGGAGTCCGGCGGTCCGAAGTCCTGTCTGCTCAAGTCCGGATCCGCACCGATGAGTTTCAACAGGTTCTGCACCGTCATCAGGTGCGCCATCTCCTCGATGGCGATGCCGATGATCGCGCGGTAATTTTCCGCAATTTTGGGCATGTCCGCGGGGATATTCCCGGAGAACGTGGAGCCCGCGTAAAGATACTGGACCATCAACGCGTGCTCGATCGCGGCGGCCGCCTGGAGCAGGCGGACGGCTTTGCCAAGCGGAGTTGGGAAAGCTGTCAGGTCAGGGAGGTCTAAAGTGGCCGCCACGGCCGCCGCATCATTGGCCAGCGGCCCAAGCCCCGGGATCGACTTCTGTGTCAGCGACCTCATCCGGTCGCTGCGCCCTGGATCGACGGTGTGTGCCCGCCACCGAAGCGGATTTTTTTTAGAAGAAGGCATGGCGCCTCACTGCAAGTGTGCGGAGAAATCCGAGTCGGTCTTGTGCGCTTGAACTCGGACGGGTCGACTCTGCTTCACCGAGATCATCGGGCTATTCTCACAATGCTATTTAAGGCGCATGAGTATCGCGGCCGAGGAGCCTCGATCTCCGCAGGCAATCTTTGGTCACGAGTATCGACAATCGACGCCGAGAAGCACGCGGGCAACGGCAGCGACGGTCTCTCGCATGGAGCGTCAGGCAACGGGGGGCGAGCCGAATATCCCCAAATCCCGTGCCCGTCTGAACATTTCTCCGATCAGCGGCCCATCCATATCGGTGTATTTGCTGAAAACTTTTGATCGCAGATCTGGATCTGCCGCAGTGAAATCCGGGATCGGCATACGCTGCCCCTCGGGCCGGTCTTCGTCGGTCCGCACCAGTCCGTCGGCGACGATCCCTATTTGCCACCCGCGGGCAAGATCGACATCAACGGGCTGAACATCGGGAGCGCGAAGCGACGCATCCAGGTATGGCGCCCAACTGAACCAGTCCCCAATTCCGTTCATCGTGTGATGGGGAAGCGCATGGCTTTGCGGATCGATTGGCAGCAAATTGCCGCCAAACTTCCACAGGGAATCCAGCAGAGATGCTTTCGAGTCACCATAGTACTCCTGGATCAGCCGCTGCTGGTGGTGCCGAATGTAATTGAAGCTCTCCGCATTCTGAGGCTGCGCAAGAAATGACGTCCAGATTGAAAGGTCGGCGCCAGCGACGACCGGTCCCCAAACATTGTCAAACGCATGCACCCGAAGCACATGAGGTCGCGTCACTGCGCTCGCCAGGTTGGGAAGGAAAAAGTCATCGATCGCCCGCCAGTAGCGGCCGTGGGTGTCGTCGGTGGCCTCGGCAGGAGCATCCAATGTCATGGCCCCTGCGGCGAACGTGCTTCTTGTTTTCGAGGGATCGGCTTCCGGACAACTCTGGCCAATCCAGGCGCTCAGAACATCTACGTCCGCTTCCGCCACACGGATATCCTTGAATATCTTGCGCAGCCGGTCGATCCCGATTCGGTTGACGCTACCTTCGCCGAACTTGTCGCCGCGCATGGCGCGCAAAAGATTGGAGTCGTCCGGCCGTCCCGGCACCAGGATCGGCACGCCGAAAACTTCGGTGGCAACAAGCTCATCGCGCGTTTTTCCGCGCCAGAAATAGTCATGTGCCGGCATTGGGTAAGTACCGAGCATTCGCTCCAGCATGTCCTGGATTTGCTGTAGCCCTGGCATCAACTTGCTCCGACGGTTGGATCTGGTTGTTCAAGATCGCGCTCCAGACGGCGTCGACCGTCCGCGCAAGCCCGCCGCCCATCAGGTTGAGGCACATCAAATACGCAACTGGCACGATTATCAAGAGCGCCGTTGGAGCCGGTGGGCGGCCATGTTCCAAAAAAACGTGACGGGCCCGTATCATCTGGAGATCGGAATTGTCTGCTTCAAGCCGATGCCGCTCGCTTCGATCGGAATTTCGACAGTGGGTGTATTGCCCGCATGGCAGCGCCAACTATCGCGCGATGGACCGCAAGTACGCTGGCCAGACAGGCGCACGGAAGAACGATTGGCGATCCCGGCATGACTCGAACATGCGACCTACGGTTTAGGAAACCGTCGCTCTATCCGGCTGAGCTACGGGACCGAAGCCCCGCGGGTGGACGCGGGCGCTTGAAAGCTCCATACCAGAGCGCCGTGATGATCGCCAGCCTCCGCACCATCCCAATATGATCGCATAAGGATTGAATCCCGGTCGGTTGCAACTAGCCGCACATGTGTCGCGCTTGTCACAGGACCGAAAGAGCGCACGGCTCGTGCCGTACAAAAACCCGGTTCCAGGGTGACAAGCCGCCGAATAATGGCGACAATCCGCGCAAATCATGTTGTGTGAGTCGCGTCTTGAGAGTTGTGTTGGGAAAATCGTCCGTGATCGTATCGCGCAAATCCGGACTGTTGATGGCCGCGGTCGCCGCATGCATTGCTCTGGCGCCATTGCGCGCGCATGCGCAGTGGTGGAGCGCGCGCGCACCGGTCGATTTCGAGGATTGCGCCGACCTCGCGGAGAAGGCGGCGACCAAGGAAGCGCGGACGTCGGAAATCGCCGCATGCAATGCGAAATTTGCCGGTCGGCGCAAGTCCGGCGGCGGCTACACCTATTACGACTTCATGCAGAACCGCAGCTTCGATATCGCGGGTCCCAATCCGACGAAAGAAGAACAAAAGCACATCGACGAACAATACAC
>DATHHQ010000850.1:0-2388 GCA_035490095.1 Bradyrhizobium sp. | reverse complement strand
GCTGGCGCCCTTGCTGGCGGTCGAGAACACCGCCTCGATGGTGCCGTTGTGGGTCTCGGCGACATCCTTGAACTTGGCGTAGCTGTCGCGGGCCTGCGAAACGCCCTTCTCGGCGAACGCACGCATCTGCTCGGGAACTTCAAAAGGTATGATCGAGGCGGAGAAAGGATCGGTATTTGCCATGGCATGCATCCTTCGCGGTGGGGTGAAAAAGGAGTGACCCCTGCGAACGCCCGGACGCCAAAACTGCCGGAGACGTCGACCTGGATCACGCAGACTTTAAGTTACGGAAAGTCACTGGGGTTGCCCTTCGTCGGGCAGCCGACAGATAACACGTATATCGTGTCAATATTGTGCAACGCAACGCGATTTTCGGGTGCAACGCCGCATGGCAGGCCTCCGCAAAACGCTCGTTCCGGATGAGGAACACCCCAACATCAACCTTGGGAAGTTCCAGGATCAGGTTTTCGGCTTGTCAGGTTTTCGGCTTGGCGGCATCGATCGCCGCCCGGCTGACAATCTGGCCCATCTCGCTGGCCTGCTCGGCCAGCGAGCGCATCTGCGCCTGCACATATTCGCTGTGCAGCTTCATTATTTCGGTCAGATCCTTGGCCTGCAGCAGCGACTGCGCATAGTCCAGCGATGCCTGCACGTTCTTTTCGGCATAGGAAATCGCCTTGGCGCCGATGTCCTTGGCGCCGGCGCGAACCGTCGCACCGCGCTCCTCGATGGTTCCAGCGGTCTGCTGCGCGCCGGCAATGAATTTTTCAAAGGCGGTACGGGCCTGATTAAGGCTGGCCTCGGCCATCGATCGCATGTCCTTCGGAATCTCGAAACGCTCACTCCCCTGTTCGCTCATGGTCTCACTCCCTGTTGCTTGTCGCAGCCCCACAGCTGCCCCGATTCCGGGTTCGCCACCCACGCGATCGGCCAACGCCTTCGCCGTTATGACACGACGTCCCCTGGTTCCGATCGTGGACCTTTGGTGGCTTTTTTCTTTCAACACCCCAACGCGAGAGGCAGCACCGGGTTGCAAGCCCGGGTTCGGAAATTCTCTTCGGTCGCGGTTGCAGCTGTTGGCACTGCTACCGTCGGTAACGCACGCGAACTTCCGATTCGCCCCGCCAGTCAAATTAGGGTTATCCCCGCCAATGGAGACCTCCTCGACGGCGAGGCCGTGGACCTGCCGTCTGCAGCGGGCGATACTAACGGTTTGTTAAGGCTGTCATCGTTTTGGCCGCCGATGAGGCCGCGTAACAGCCAAACCAGCCGGTCAAGCCACTGCGATGAACCATGCGGAATTCCAGTTGCGAGGCGTCAGCGATCCGCGACTGGCGGTGCACGCCACAAGCGCCACCCCCGCATGGCTCTGGTCGATCGACGGCACGCGGATTCTCTGGGCCAATCCGGTCGGCGCGCGGCTGTTCAATGCAGCCCATGGCGCCGCGCTTGCAAACAAGATTTTCGGACCGGCGGATTTGCACCGGCGCCAGGTGGCGCGGTTAGCGGGCAGGCTGCCATCGAACGGCGCGATCCGGCTGGAGCGGCTGCGCGGCTTCGGCGCAGCACTCGGTGCGCTCGTTACCTGCGGCTGCGCACGGCTTGATTTTGCCGATGGCGGCCACGGCATCCTGATTGCGAGCGCCGAAGCGGCCGGCCGCACGATGCCGCTGGTCGAGCGGTTGCAGCGTCTGGTCGAGGGCATCGATGCGCCGATCGCGGCGCTCACCCGCGACGGCATATTCGTCGGCGCCAGCAATGCTGCGCGATCGCTGCTCGGCTTTCGCAATCTCGCCGAGGTTGGCCTTGACGATGCGTGCAGCGAGGCCCTGAAGCAGGGCCGCGTCGAGACGCCCGTCGGCATCGGCCACCTGATCCTGCAACGCGTCGGGACCGGCGCCGATGTCGGCCTCGTTGCGCTGATCGCGCCCGGCGCGACGCAGGCCGCACACACCAGGCATACTGCACCGGCATCGTCGCAAGCCGCGGTTGCCGAACCTGCGCGTCAGCCAATCGTGCCCGCGGCGGATCTGCCTCTACCCAACCACGAGCAGTCAGCGATGTCAGGCGAAGCACCGGCGGAGTTTGCATTGATCGACGAGTTTGCGGAATCGCCCACCGAGGTTGCCGCCGAACCCGCGGGCTCGGACCGGCCGCCCGAACCCAACAGCGCGCGCGCCGAAGCATCGGCGCCGTCATGGCCCGACCAGCCTCCGCCGGCCGCGCCCCAGCACCCGCTGCGCTTCATGTGGCAGATCACCGCCGAAGGCCGCTTCTCGCTCGCCCCCGGCGAATTCGCCCGCCTGATCGGCGCCCGTACCGCCGCCGCCTTCGAACGGCCGTGGAGCGAAATCGCCGAGCGGTTCGGGCTTGATCCCGACCAACGCT
>DATHHQ010000849.1:0-4075 GCA_035490095.1 Bradyrhizobium sp. | reverse complement strand
CTTGAAGGATTTTGAGCCGGTGTCGCTTGTTGCCACGGTGGAGTGGGGGCTCATCGCCAACAACCAGACCAGCTACAAGACCGCGGCGGATCTGATCGCCGCCGCCAAGGCCTCGCCCGGAAAGATCGATTATGGCTCCGGTGGTCCCGGCAGTCCGCAGCATCTGGCGATGGCGATGTTCGCCTCCAGCGCCGGGATATCGTTGACCCATGTGCCCTACAAGGGCGCCACGCAGGCTGCCACCGACGTCGCCGCCGGCCAGATCCCCGTCGGCTTTCAGGGCCTCGGGACGGTCGCAGCGCTGGTGCGCGGTGGTCAGCTCAAACTCATTGGCGTGACCACCCAGAACCGGCTGCCGCAATTTCCGGACGTGCCTACCGTTTCGGAATCCGGTCTTCCCGGATTCTTCTTCAATTCCTGGTTCGCGATCCTGGCGCCCGCCGGCACCCCGAAGGACATCATCGCCAGACTGAATGCCGAAGTCCTGAAGGCGGTCGGCGACCCCGAGATTCGCCGCAAGCTCGAAGAACTGGGTTTCGCGGTGCGCGGCAGCTCGGCCGAGGAGCTTCGGGTCATGACGCGCGATCAGCTCGCCAAGTATGCGCGCGTGATTAAAGAGATGGGTATCGCCAACGAATGAGATGCCGGCTCTCGATCAGCGGCCGGGGTCTGTTCCGCAAAGTACGGTCAGCGGCAATGTGCCGGTGGCCGTTGCCGCCAGGATAGCACCCCCGCATCCCGCCAGGGGGCCCCAGGGCTGGGACCCGCTGTACGAGCAGGCAGGGCCGTGGCGCATCCCCTGGATGTGCTCACCATGATCTAATGCCCCTGTCATGGCTACAGGCGTCCAAAATTATGGTTCTCATCCCCAAAACCTTGCCCTCGGGGGCTCTGGGATCGACGGCCTTTCTTGCTGTAGTCACTATGCGGGGGTATAACGTGTACCAGCGCGGCGGACCGATAGTTTCTTGTCGGGACTTTCACACAGCGTGGTCTGTCAATGATGCGCAAACATAAGTCATTCAGATGGTTATGACCGGGGTGCTCCACGACAAAAACAGCGGGCGTCGGTCGTTTCCGAGCGACAAATTGGCGATGCTGCGCAAGCATCCGATTTTTTGCGATCTTGAATCCGAGGCCTTCGACCAGCTCTGCCGCTACGCCAAACACACCACGCTGAAGCGGGGAGCCACGCTGTTTTCCAAAGGAGATCCAGGGAACAGTCTTTGTGCGGTGATCAGCGGCACCGTGAAAATGAGCATCTCCTCTCCCGACGGCCGCAGCGCGATTTTCAATCTTATCGGCCCCGGTGAGATCTTCGGGGAAATTGCGGTGCTCGATGGGCAGTCGCGGACCGCCGACGCCACGGCAAATACCAATTGCGAGATTTTTGTCATCGATCGCCGAGAATTTCTGCCTTTTGTGCGAAGCCATCCGGAGCTCGCGATGAAATTCATCGAGCTGCTCTGCGCGAAGCTGCGGTGGACCAGCGACCAGGTCGAACAGGTTATTCTTCAGAACCTGCCAGGGCGGCTTGCCAGTGCCCTCATTCGTTTGGCCGACAAGCACAAACTCGCGCCGGGGGACCGAACCATCGCGGTTACCCAGCAGGAGATCAGCGAGATGGTCGGCATGACTCGCGAAAGCATCAACAAGCAGTTGCGGGTTTGGGCTACCCGCAAATGGGTTCGTCTCGAGCATGGCGCCATCGTCGTGTTGGATGCCGAGCCGCTTCAGGCGCTGGTCGAAGCGGGATCGGGAAGCGAAGGCGATTAGAGCATGATCCCGAAAAGCGGACACGGCTTCTCGGAAAAAATCATGCTCGGATCAGAGGACAGGCGACGGATCTGATTCCGCGAAGCTCGATCAGGTCCCAGCTTGCGGTTGCGTGTCAGAAGTCTGTCACACGCCCCTAGAGTGCGTGTGCGGCTGTTCGGCGCACCTTGTGTTTCAAAGGTTTTATGGCGGCACGTGTGATACAACTCACATTCGCTTGGCGCGTATTGAACTAGTCAGTGGCTGCACATCCGCACAATGGAGGCACCCATGCACGGCACGTTCGACAGATCACGCAAAAGCAACAATCGAATCGATCGGGGCTCGGGCATTGAGTTTCTGGCGTTACCCGCATTCCTCGTGATCGCTGTCATCGGATTGGCGATGATCAATCCGGCCATGCCGAGTTGGATATCGGAAGCGGTGCAGGCGGAGTTTGTAAACCCCGATTTGGTGCGGGACATCGCTCCGACGCAGCTCGCGCAGCCGGGGCAGCTGGCGCAGCCGAATATGGTAACCAGGGCCGTCAAAGCCTATTGAAGCCAGCCCGTTTATTCGGATGCGAGATTGGCGCCGCGTTCGATGGTGAACTCGACATCGATCAGCCCGCGCGAATGATTCATGTCCGACTGCGACATCAGCAGAGTGAGATCCTTGCCTTTAAGTGAGGCAAGGACTTCCGACAGCCGCTCGGAAAGCGCCGGCGCGATTCCTTCGAACGGTTCGTCGAGCAGCAGACATTTTGTACCGATGCCGAGCGCGCGGCCAAGCGCGACCAGTTTCTGCTGGCCGCCACTCAGCAGCAGCGCCTTGCGATGGCGCATTTCGGTGAGTTCGCCGATCACCTCGTACACGAAGTCGAGCCGCGCCTTGCGGTCGAGGTGCTTTGCGACCCATAGCGGCAACAGGATGTTTTCCTCGACGGTGAGTTGAGGCACCAGGCACCGGTCTTCCGGCATGTAGCCGATCCCGAGGGCGGCGCGGGCATGGCGTGGACGCGCGGACAGGTCGACCCCTTCGAACCGGATGGCGCCCTGCGCCGGGTTGAGATGACCCATGATGGAGCGCATCAGCGTGGTCTTGCCGGCGCCGTTGCGGCCGACAAGGCTCACCATGGCGCCTCTGGCGACACGCATCGAAAAGCCGCGCAACGCCGGCATCGACTGGATCTCGACGACCAGATGGTCGATCTCGAGCAATGGCGTCGCGGCGTTCATCGCGCGCCGCCTGTGACGTAGCGCCGCACTTCCGGATCCTTCAGGACATCGCGCGGATCGCCATCGGCGAGAACGCGGCCCTGGTAAAAAGCCACCACCCGGTCGGCATAGCGGCTGACGATCTCCATGTCGTGTTCGACGAAGACGATGGTTGCGGCATCGGGCGCGACGGCATGAATCACGCGATCCATGGTGGCGAATTTTTCCTCCGCCGAAACGCCGGATGTCGGCTCGTCCAGCAACAGCAGTTTAGGCCGGCAAACCAGCGCCATGGCAATGTCGACAAGCTTGCGCACGCCGCCCGCAAGTTCCGAGATCGGGCGGTCGGCGAGGTCGGCAAGCCCAAACCGTTCCAGCAATTCGATCGCTTTGTCGCGGCGTCCTTGCGCTTCCGCCGGGGAATGAAACGAAAGCGCCCGCGTGCGCATGCCGGAGACCGCCACGACCAGATTTTCGGCCGCCGTGAGCTCAATGAACAATTGCGGAATCTGGAAAGACCTGGATATGCCGAGCCGTGCAACATGTCTTGGCGAGCGCCTTCCGATATCGATTCCGTCGAGTGCGATCGACCCAGAGTCGGGTTTGAGATAGCCGGTAACCATGTTGACGAAGGTTGTCTTGCCCGCGCCGTTGGCGCCGATCAGGCTGACCTTCTGACCGGCCGCGATATCGATGGATAGAGCGTCGGCGGCGACCACCGCGCCAAAGCGCTTATCCAGCCCGCGCACGGAGAGGACTGGCTTCACGACATAACCCCTTTCTCGGCCGAGAGGGCCGTTGCCGTGGGGATCTTCTTTTTATGGCGGTCCCTGATCCAGAGCGAGCCGATGCCGCGCGGCAAAAACAGAATGACACCCAGGAGAAAAACGCCAAGCACGAGTTGCCAGGTGTTGGGAAGATACAGGTTCGAGAACGAGCGAACCAGTTCAAGCGCCAGCGACGCGACGAACACCGCGGCGACGCTTTGATAGCCCGCGAGCACCGCCACGAAGACGAATTCGCCTGACGTGGTCCAGTAGGCGAATTGCGGGTCGATGTGCCGTTGCGCCATCAGGGCAAACGC
This sequence comes from Bradyrhizobium sp., assembly GCA_035490095.1. GTDB lineage: Bacteria > Pseudomonadota > Alphaproteobacteria > Rhizobiales > Xanthobacteraceae > Bradyrhizobium. Next base: position 19 of record DATHHQ010000849.1, on the reverse strand, counting down.
GCCGCTGGCGCCGGCGAAA
>DATHHQ010000848.1:0-12736 GCA_035490095.1 Bradyrhizobium sp. | reverse complement strand
GTGCTGATGCTGCTGGCGATCATGGCCCTGTATTGGAACGCCGGCACCACGGACATTCCGACCCTGATGCATACCGATGTACCGCGGTCCTTGCAGACCTGGGCATGGCTGGCGTTCTTCGCTTCCTTCGCGGTGAAGATGCCGATGTGGCCGGTTCATACCTGGCTGCCGGACGCGCATGTCGAGGCGCCGACCGCAGGCTCGGTGATCCTGGCGGCGATCCTTTTGAAGATGGGCGGCTACGGCTTCCTGCGCTTCTCGCTGCCGATGTTTCCGCTGGCCTCGCACGATTTCGCGCCGCTGATCTTCTCGCTGTCGGTCATCGCCATCATCTACACCTCGCTGGTGGCGCTGATGCAGGAAGACATCAAGAAGCTGATCGCCTATTCCTCCGTGGCCCATATGGGCTTCGTCACCATGGGGATTTTCGCCGGCACCACCCAGGGTGTTGCCGGCGGCGTGTTCCAGATGGTGTCGCACGGCATCGTCTCGGGCGCGCTGTTCCTCTGCGTCGGCATCGTCTACGACCGCCTGCATACCCGCGAGATCACGGCCTATGGCGGGCTGGTCAACCGCATGCCGCTCTACGCTGTCGTGTTCATGGTCTTCACCATGGCCAATGTCGGGTTGCCCGGCACCTCCGGTTTCGTCGGCGAATTCATGACGCTGATCGGCACCTTCAAGGTCAGCATACCCACCGCCACGCTCGCGACCCTGGGGGTGATCCTGTCGGCATGCTACGCGCTCTGGCTCTATCGCAAGGTGGTGTTCGGCGCGCTGGTCAAGCCGTCGCTGGCGAGCATCAAGGATCTCACCATCCGCGAGAGCCTGACGCTGATGCCGCTGGTGTTTCTCACCATCCTGTTCGGGGTTTACCCGAAGCCGGTACTCGACATGTCGGCGGCGTCGGTGCAGCAACTCGTTACCAATTACAGCCACGCGGTGACTGCCATGAAGGCAGCCGCGCTGCTGCAGTGAACACAGAAGCGTTTTCGAGCGAAGTCGGAACCGGTTCGCATGAAGAAAACGCGTCAAACAAAGAGGATAGAGCCTCGTTTCTGATTCGATCAGAACCGAGGCTTTGGGTCAGGACGCGCCATGAGCTTTGAGAGTGCAGGTTATCAGTTGCTGCCCGTGCTGCCGGAGTTGGTGCTGGCCGCCGGCGCCATGGTGCTGCTGATGTTAGGGGCCTATCGCGGCGGCCCGCAGACGACCAGCCTCGTCACCGGACTTGCGGTTTGCCTGCTGGTGCTTGTGGGCGTGCTGGAATTGCTGTTGCCGGCGGGAAAGCTGACGACGTTTAGCGGAAGCTTCATCGTCGACGATTTTGCCCGGTTCCTGAAGATATTGACGCTGACCGGCTCGGCGGCGACCTTGATTCTGTCGGCGGAATTTCTCGCCGATCCATCCCGGCGCATCTTCGAATACGCCATCCTGGTGCTGCTATCGACGCTGGGCATGATGGTGCTGATCTCGGCCGGCGACCTGATCATGCTCTATCTCGGCCTCGAGCTGATGTCCCTGGCGCTTTATGTGGTCGCGGCGAGCAATCGCGACAACGCGAAATCCACGGAGGCCGGCCTGAAATATTTCGTGCTGGGCGCGCTGTCGTCGGGCATGCTGTTGTACGGCGCTTCCCTGGTCTATGGCTTCACCGGCACCGTGAGCTTCGTCGGCATTGCCGCGGCGACCAAGACGGGCAGCGTCGGCATCGTGTTCGGCCTGGTGTTTCTGTTGGCCGGGCTCTGCTTCAAGGTTTCGGCGGTGCCGTTCCACATGTGGACACCCGACGTCTATGAGGGCGCACCGACGCCGGTCACCGCATTCTTCGCCTCCGCGCCGAAGGTCGCGGCGTTAGCGGTGTTCACCCGCGTAGCGCTCACCGCATTTCCGGACATCGTGTCGCAATGGCAGCAGATCGTGGTGTTCGTCGCGATCGCCTCGATGGCGCTGGGATCGTTCGCTGCCATCGGCCAGAAGAACATCAAGCGACTGATGGCCTATTCGTCGATCGGCCATATGGGCTTCGCACTGGTGGGGCTGGCCGCCGGAACCGTCGAGGGCGCGCAGGGCGTACTGGTTTATATCTCGATCTATGTGGCGATGACGCTCGGCACCTTCGCGGTGATCCTGACCATGAAGCGCAACGGTCAGCACGTCGAGACCATCAGCGACTTCGCCGGATTGTCGCGCACCAATCCGCTGCTGGCATTCTTCTTTGCGATGCTGCTGTTCTCGCTGGCAGGCATTCCGCCGCTGGCGGGCTTCTTTGCGAAATGGTACGTGTTTGTAGCTGCCATCAAGGCCGGATTGTTTACGCTGGCCGTGGTCGGTGTGCTCACCAGCGTGGTCGGCGCGTTTTACTATCTCACCATCATCAAGGTAATGTATTTCGACGAGCCGCTCGGTCAGCTCGACCCGATGCGCATGGAATTGCGCACGGTGCTGGCGGTCGCGGGGCTGTTCAACATCTTTTTCTTCGTCTATCCGGGGCCGCTCGTCAGCATGGCAACGGTCGCGGCGAAGTCGCTGTTCTAAATGACATTTTCGCTCGGGCATCGAGCCGCATCGGCAGGATACCGGCTCGCAGCTTTCGACAGCATCGGCTCGACCAACGCAGAAGCCATCGCGCGCGCGCGTGGCGGCGAGCCCGGACCGATGTGGTTTGTGACGTCGGAACAGACGGCGGGACGCGGACGACGGCATCGACCCTGGATTGCGCCGCGTGGTAACCTCGCCAGCAGCATCCTCGAAGTGATCGACGTTTCGCCCGCGGTTGCGGCGACGCTGGGCTTTGCCGCGGGGCTTGCGCTCGAGGCGGCGCTGCAAAAAGTAAGCGTCGAAGCGTCGCTGAGGGCGGCGGGATCGGACCATATGAAGTTTTCGCTGAAATGGCCCAATGACGTGCTGGCGGGGCGACAAAAGCTCGCCGGCATCCTGCTGGAGGCCGAGGCCGTAGCGGGCGATCGCCTCGCCGTCGTGGTCGGCATCGGCACCAACGTCATAGCCGCGCCCGAGGCCACGCCAACGCCCGCGACTTCGCTGGCGGCGCTGGGGGTCAATATCGGGGCGGAGGAATTGTTTGCCGTCCTGTCGGACTCGTGGACGGAATTCCGTGGCATCTGGGACCGGGGCCGCGGCTTTGGTGAAATCCGGCGGCTCTGGCTGGAGCGCGCGGCCGGACTAGGGCATGGGGTCGCGATTCAGTCCGGCAGCGCCATCGTCGAAGGGACATTCGATACCATCGATGAGCAAGGCTGCATGATCGTCCGGACAGTAGACGGCAAGCGGATCCCGATTGCCGCGGGCGACGTCTATTTCGGCTCGGTGGCGTCGGTAGGGGCAACCTGATGGCGCGACCGGATGAACTGACCTTTGCGCCGCTCGGCGGCGTCGGTGAGATCGGCATGAACCTGTCGATCTACGGTCTTGGCAACCGCCACCAGCGCTCCTGGCTCGCGGTCGATCTCGGCGTATCCTTTGGCGACGAGGAGCATCTGCCGGGCATCGATCTGATCATGCCCGATATCCGCTTTCTCGAAAAGGAGCGCAAGAATCTCATCGGCCTGGTGCTGACCCATGCCCACGAAGACCATTTCGGCGCCATCATGGATCTGTGGCCGAAGCTGAAATGCCCGATCTATGCGACCAAATTCAGCGCCGCGTTGTTCGAGGCCAAATGCGCATCCGAGCGCAATCCGCCGAAAATTCCGGTCACGGTGGTGTCGTCGGGCGGACGCATCGATCTCGGGCCGTTCAGCGTCGAGTTCATTCCGGTGGCGCATTCGATTCCGGAATCCCATGCGCTGGCGATCCATACCTCTGCCGGCACCGTGCTGCATACCGGCGACTGGAAGATCGATCCGACGCCGATCATCGGCGTGCCGACGGACGAACGGCGGTTGCGCGAGATCGGCGACGCCGGCGTGCTGGCACTGGTCGGCGATTCCACCAACGCCGTGCGGGAAGGGCGCTCGCCGTCGGAGGCCGAAGTCGCAAAGACCATCACCGAACTGGTGAAGGCGGCGAAGGGCCGGGTCGCGGTGACCACGTTTGCTTCCAACGTCGCGCGGCTGCGCGCGGTCGCGGATGCTGCGAAGGCGGCCGGGCGCGAGGTCGTGGTGGTCGGCCGCGCCATGGAGCGCGTGGTGCAGGTGGCGCGCGAAACCGGCTATCTCAATGGCGTGCAGAATTTCCGTGGCGCCGACCTCTACGGTCATTTTCCCCCTGACAAGGTGCTGGCGCTGTGCACCGGCAGCCAGGGCGAACCGCGCGCGGCGCTGTCCCGCATCGCCAATGACGATCATCCGCAGGTGACGCTCAACAAGGGCGATTGCGTGATCTTTTCCTCGCGTACCATCCCCGGCAACGAGAAGGCGGTGGGCGGCATCATCAATGGCCTGATCAACCAGGGCATCGAGGTGATTACCGACCGCACCCACCTCGTCCACGTCTCCGGCCATCCGCGCCGCGACGAACTGCGCGACATGATTTCATGGGTGCGTCCGCAATTGCTGATCCCGGTGCACGGCGAGGCGCTGCACCTGTTTGAACATGCAAAACTGGCGCGGGCCGCCGGCGTGCCGAAGGTTCTGATCTGCCGCAACGGCGATCTGGTCAGGTTGGGGCCGGGCGATCCCGGCATCATCGAGCAGTTGCCGTCGGGACGGCTCTACAAGGATGGCTCGATCCTGGAGGATTCCAAATCGCGCGCCGTCATCGAGCGGCGCAGGCTGGCCTTCGCCGGCTGCGCGTTCGTGGCGATTGCGGTGACCGACAAGGGCGAACTGGCCGACGACCCCGAGGTTGATCTGGTCGGCATCCCCGAGAAGAATACGGCCGGAGAGGTCATCGACGAGATCGTGTTCGACATTGTGGTGTCGACGGTGGAGGGCCTGCCGCGGGCGCGCCGCCGCGATCCCGACGCGATGGCGGAGTCGGTGCGGCGGGCGGTGCGTGCCACGATCAACGAGCAGTGGGGCAAGAAGCCGCTGTGCTACGTTCACGTTATGATGGTCTAGGTTTCAGGGCGGAGGAATGTCATGCTGGGCCGGCTCAATCATGTGGCGATCGCGGTCAGGGACGCCGAGAAGGCCGCCAGGATCTATGGCGCGGCGTTCGGCGCCGATATCTCGGCGGCGGTGCCGTTGCCGGAGCATGGCGTTATTACCGTGTTCGTGACCCTGCCCAACACCAAGATCGAATTCATCCAGCCGCTCGGCGAGGCATCCCCGATCGCCAAATTTCTTGAGCGCAACGCCGACGGCGGCATTCACCACATTTGCTATGACGTGCCCGACATCATCGCGGCGCGCGACACCCTGGTCAGGGAGGGTGCGCGGGTGCTCGGCGACGGCGAGCCCCGCATCGGTGCCCACGGCAAGCCCGTGCTGTTTCTGCACCCGAAGGATTTTTCTGGCGCGCTCGTCGAAATCGAACAGGCCTGAGCCGCGATGGCCTACAGCATCTCAACCGCGTTCGCGATCTACTTCGTGCTGTGGTGGATTGTACTATTCCTGACGCTGCCGTTCGGCGTGCGCAGCCAGCACGAGGACGGCGAGGGTGCACCGGGCACGGATCCTGGCGCGCCGATCGTGAGCCATATGGGCCGCAAGCTGATCTGGACCACGGTGATATCGGCAATCATTTTCGCCAGCGCGATGCTGGCCTTCAACGCGGGCTATTTCAATATCGAGCGGCTGTCGAAGCTGATGGGGATTCCGCTCTGACCGCTGGATGGTGGGGGAAGAAAGTGACGTTTCAAAGAATCATTTTAGGGCTCTTGATTTTGACAATCGCCGGGCTTGCCGGCTCCTTCTACATGAACTGGAAAATGGCAACCCAACTCCGGAGCGTGAAAGCCTTCGTCGAAGGCTCTGTGTTCGCAGAAGCCGTCGCAGCCTGCGAGAAGGCCCCAAGCACGACGCCGTTCAAATGGAATACCGGAACCAGGACTTCGGTGATTGGATTGAGCTCGGTAAAGCTCGACAAGTACACGATTATTCCGAGTTATACGCTCGTTGCCGACAGCGTCTATTGCGACTACGATCCGATCAAGAAGAAAGCCGACATCGGCTCGAATTTCCTGGAGCGGGATTGAAGCCGTAACTCCCCGCTGTCGTACCGGCGGGGGCATCCAATGACTTCACAGCAAGCACAATTGGGCGCTGCTGCGCAGGACGAGTACCGAATTCTGCGGGACGCGGACCTGCGGGACTACCTGGCAGAGCTGCCCGCCGTTGCCGTCCGGCTTGGGGGATCGCCAACGGATTGGTCGATCAGCGAGGTTGGCGACGGCAACCTCAACCTCGTATTCATCGTGAAGGGGACGAAGGGCGGAATTGCCGTTAAGCAGGCGCTGCCCTATGTACGCCTGGTCGGCGAGAGCTGGCCGCTGCCGCTCTCGCGCTCGCATTATGAACATCTGGCGCTCGTGCATCAGGCCCGGCTGGCGCCCGGTCTGGTTCCGGCGGTGCTTCACCACAACGAGGCTCTCGCCCTCATCGCCATGGAGCTGCTCGAGCCGCACATCATCATGCGCAAGGGACTCATTTCCGGAGCCTGTTATCCCCGCTTTGTCGATCATATCACGACCTTTCTGGCGCGGACGTTGTTCTTCAGCTCCGACCTCGCGGTTCCAGCCGCCCAGAAGAAAGAGGGTATCGCCGCGTTCTCCGGCAACCACGCGCTGTGCAAGATCACCGAAGACCTGATCTTTACGGACCCCTACTTCCAGGCCGAGCAGAACCGCTGGACTTCGCCCTGGCTCGATGCGACCGCGGCCTCCTTCCGCGAAGACCTCGACCTGCACGTCGCGATCTCGCGGCTCAAGCTCAAATTCATGAGCAGTCCGGAAGCACTGATCCACGGCGATCTCCACACCGGATCGATCATGGTGACGCAGAGCGAGACGCTGGTGATCGATCCGGAATTCGCGTTCTACGGACCGATGGGATTCGATATCGGCGCGGTGCTCGGCAATCTCATCATGAGCTATCTGGCCTCAAGCGGCCACGAGCACTCGCCCGGAGAGCGGCGTTCGTTCGAGGCATGGATGCTGGAGACGATCGAGAACGTGTGGGCGGAATTTTCCCGCAAATTCGTCGAGCTTTGGCGCGCGGAGGCCAACGGCGACGCGTATCCCGCAACGCTTTTCTCCGGTCAGGCCGGCGCGGCGCGCCTCGAGGCCGAACGGCAGGCCTATATGGAGCGGCTGTTCCGGGACACCGTCGGATTCTCCGCCGCGAAGATCATTCGCCGCATCCTCGGTCTCGCGCACAATATCGATTTCGAGTGGATCGAAGACTCGCGGCTTCGGGCGATCTGCGAGGCGCGAAGCCTGCGTCTTGCCCGCGCGATGATGCTGGACACGCCGTCGTTCGGCACGATCGGTGCTGTGACGAAAGCGGCGCGAGAGCTGCGTGACTGGCAGCCGGATTTCGGCGGCTGAGCGGCGCGGCCAAGGAAAGTCCGGGGCAGGCTTGCGCTCGAAAACGCTCTATTCGACGCTCCGGTCCCGCCACCTCTGCGCATAGACGTTGACGACGAGCGCCGCGAGCAGAATAAGACCGCGAATCAATATCTTCAGGAAGCTGTCGATGTTGACGTGATCGAGCCCGTTGTTGAGAACGCCGAGCACGAACAGGCCGACGATGGTATTGCCGATGCCGCCGCGGCCGCCGAACAGGCTGGTGCCACCGACCACAACGGCGGCGATCGAATCGAGCAGGTAGGTGTCGAACTCGTTCTGTTGCGCGCTTCCGAAATGAGCGACGCCCAGCATGCCGCCGATGCCGGCGCATACCGCCGAGATGACCATGACGCTGCCGAGAATCAGCTTGACGTTGAGCCCGGAATATTCCGCCGCCTCGCGATTGCCGCCGACCATGTAAACGTAGCGGCCGAAGCGCGTATAGGTGAGCACCAGATGGCCGCCGAGCAGCATCAATGCCGCAACGATCACGATCCAGGGAACGCCGCCGATCGAGCCCGACCCGAGCGTCGTGACGAGGTCGGGCACCTTGTAGGCAATCTGCCCGCGCACGAGCAGCGCCGATATGCCGGCTGCGATCTGCATCATCGCGAGCGTCATGATGAAGGAGGGGATGCCGATGACCGTGAGCCCGAGCGCATTGACGAGACCGAGCATCGCGCAGAGCGCCAGCGCCAGCAGGATCGCCGCCCATCCGGGCATCGGGATGTTGGCGATGTTCACGTAGGATTCCTGCGCGGTGAAATAGGCGACCGCAATGCCGGTGACGTTGGCGATACTCGCGATCGACAGGTCGATCTCGGCGCAGAGGATGACGAAGGTGAGGCCGACGGCGATGATGCCCGTAACCGAAACCTGGGTCAGAATGTTGCCGACATTGTCGAGCGTCGCAAACGAAGGGCTCGCGGCGGCGAAGAAGCCGCTGAGGCATATCAGCGTCAGGAACGGCGCGACGTTGCGCATCTGGGAGCGCAACATTGCCGCGAACTTGCGCGGTCGCTTGCGATCCGCCGCGGAGACTGTCACGCTTTCACCGGTCACCATATGGTCTCCTTACGCCGCTTCCAGCAGGCGGTCCTTGCTGATCGCCTCATTGCTGAATTCGCGTACTACCGTGCCGCGCTTGAGGACGATGATGCGATCGGCAAGCGACAGAACCGTCTCGGGCTCGGTTGAGAGCACGATGATGGCAAGTCCCCGCGCGCGCAGATCGCGGATGATGTTGATCACGTCGTTCTTGGCGCCCACATCCATGCCGCGCGTCGGCTCACACAGCACCAGAAGGCGTGGCGGATAGCTCAGCCACTTCGCAAGGGCGACTTTCTGCTGGTTGCCACCGGACAGCATGCCGAGGTCGAGTTCGACAGCCGCCGGCCTGATCTGCAACTGCTCGACCTGCCTGGCCGCGATCGACCGCTCGCGCGACGGCTTGAGAAACAGCTGTGAAATGCGATCGAGGATGCTGATCGATATGTTCTTGTAAACCGGCTCCTGGTGGAAGAGCATGGCGCGGCGGCTTTCGGCGACGAAGGCGATGCCGGCCCGCCGCGCATCGGCGGTGCTGCCGAAGACCTTTTCGTCGCCAGCCACGACAACCGTACCGCGGTCGGGCCCGAGCTTGCCGAACAGGATCCGTGCCAACTCGAGTTGCCCGCACCCCATGAAGCCGTAAATGCCGAGGACTTCGCCGGAGCGCACCTCGAACGAGACGTCTTGCAGGCTGCGGGCAAGCGAGAGCCGGTTTGCCTTCAACACCACCGGCCGATCGCTCGGCGGTGGCAGCGTGATATCGTCGGTATAGCTTTCTTCGAGTGCCTCGCGGCCCTTGCCGATCATCGCTTCGATCAGGGCGGCCTTGCTGGTCGCGGCCGCTTGCGCCTCAGCGACCGTCCTGCCGTTGCGGAAAACCGTCACCGTGTCTGAAACGAGCAGGATGTCCTCGATGAAATGGGAAATGAAGACGATGCCGGTGCCTTCGTCCCGCAGCCGTCGCAAGGTCGCGAACAGGCGTTCCACCTCGGGCGGCGAGAGCGCCGAGGTTGGCTCGTCGAGGATGATAATGCGCGCCCCGGACGACAGCACGCGGGCGATCTCGATCAACTGCTGCAGGCCGATCGGCAGGTCGCCGAGCCGGGAAAGCGGATCGGCGTCGATGCCGAATCTGGCGAGTTGTTCACGCGCTTCGCGCGCCATGCGCCGCCACTGCACGAGGCCGAAGCGATTGGTCGGCTGCGCGCCGAGAAACACGTTCTCGGCCACCGATAGATCGGGCGCAACGCTGAGTTCCTGATGGACCATGGCGATACCGGCCGCGCGCGCGTCGCGGACCGATCGAAAACGGGTCTCCCGCCCATCGAGCACGAAACGGCCCGAGAATTCCGGATGCACGCCGGCGATGATCTTCATCAGCGTGCTTTTCCCCGCGCCGTTTTCGCCGACGAGACCATGGATCTCGCCGGCGGAGAGCGCGAAGTCGACCCCGCGGAGCGCCTCGACGCCGCCGAAGGCTTTCGTGATCTGGTGCAGTTCGAGGATGGGCGAGCGACCTTGCGGCATAAAGGACTCAGATCAGGAAATGATCCTCCATCCATTGCATTCCAGCCGCGTTGGCCTTGGTCACGACCGGACCGTCCGTGACGACGCTCTTCGGGATGCCCTGTCCGCTCTTTTCTCCACCGGCTACGGCGGCGACGCCGGCGACAATGGCGCCACCATGGATGCGGCATGAAGGGTTGCGGACCGTGGCGAACATGCGGCCCTCGCTCACCGCCTGGATCGCGGGCGGCATGGCGTCGACCCCGCCAATCAGGATGTTGGTGCGGTTGCGCGCCTTCATGATGTTGTAGGCGGCAAGTGCCATGTCGTCATTGTGGAAGAAGGCCGCGTCGATCTGCGGGTATTTGGTAAGGTAGGTCTCCCATAGCCGCGCCGTCTTCGAGACGTCCCAGTCTGCCGGCTGGGTATCGAGCACCTCGATGTTTGGATACTGCTTGACGACCGTGTTGAAACCCTTGGCGCGGCCTTGCGCGCCGGTGTGGCCGAGCGCGCCCTGTGTCATGATCACCTTGCCCTTGCCGCCGATGGCGGTGACGAGCGCCTGCGTCACCGAGGCGCCCATGAATTCGTTGTCGGGCGCGAGAAACGAGTGGACGTTGATCTGGTCGAGTGGCGCGATCAGCGTGTCCATGTCGATCACCGGCGTGCCGGCATCGATCATCTTCTGCACGGGCTGGGTCAGCGTGCCGATGCCGAACGCCTGGATAGCGACGAAGTCCCATTTCTGCGAGGCCATATTGTCGATGGCAGCGCGCTGTTTGACGGCATCGAGCTGACCGTCAAACCAGGTGACCTCGACGTTGAACAGCTTGCCCCACCATTCGGCGGCCTGCTTGCCTTGAGCGCACCAGGTAGCCTGCAGGCCCGCATTGGAGAACGCGGCCTTCAGTGGCTTCTCGGAACGTCCCACTTCCGCCGCCAGCGCTGGGCTCACGCTCAACCCGCCGAGCAGGGCCGTTGCCGCGCCAGCGGTCGCCGCCGCCTGCAGAAGATCACGCCTGGTCTTTAAGGATTTGTCATTCCCGGACATTACTTGCTCCCTCGCTTTTAATGTTTGTTACCCGACGGCATCGTTTTGTTGCGCCACCGAAGAAGCCAGTGTTTCACATTCGAGGCGTTCGCGCTACCCGCGCTCAGTTCGATCGTATTTGCTTAGGCCTCGTGCCCGCGCAGAAATGCCGGCGACTGCTTGTCCTTGAAACTGTTTTGCTTCGGCTGCCCATCTGCCGTTGAGCCTGCTCCGCGCCGGCCACGTGAAGAAGGCGACATCGGATCGAATTTCCTTGAGCGGGGATTGAGGAAACGAGGTTGGTGCGCGCTGACATTTCCTGTTTCATGGCGGTGCGTTCGTCAGGTGTGTCCGAAAGAATACGAGCACATCCGCGTTGAATTGCGGGTGGAAGGCAACGCGGTCGAAGCCGTTCGCATCGACGCATATCTGCGGAACTTCCTTCGCCAGCGCGGGCGGACAGGGCGCCAGGAACGCGAAGTGCCCGGCGTTTGGAACGACGCGATATTCGTGCTTTGAGGCCAGGCTTTTATCCACGATATCGGCGGTATGAGGCAGCACGCCGTCGCCGCCGAGCTCCGACGCCCATAGTTGAACCGGAATCCCGACAGCACCAAAACTATTGGGGGTAAAGAAGACGGTGAGCGGATCAGCGATGACGGCGGCCTTGATCCGTGGATCGTGAGTCACGGGCTGCTCCGGGAATTCCTTTCCGCGAATTTGCTCGCAGACCCGGGTCGTGGATTGCTGGCAAAGGTCGGTGGCGCTGGCCCAATCGGGATTGGCGCCGATCACCGCAAGCCCGGTGTAGCCGCCCCGCGAGAACCCGAAGATGCCGATGCGCTCGCGGTCGATGCTGGAAGCAAGCGGCGACGCGTCGACCATGAAATCGATCAGGCGTTTGATGTCGTTTGGCCGCTCGACGTAGATCGAAAGATCGTCGGTCCGGCTGAAATCCAGGACGGTATCGCCGGGATGATTGATGGCTGCAACGATAAAGCCGGCGTCAGCGAGTCCCTCATTGGTGTCGTGATGACCGATGAAATTGCCCCGCCTGCCATGCGAGACCACGATGAGCGGCAAGTTCTTGTCAGGCAGTGGACAGTCCTTCACCCCCGGCAGGGTGATCCTGCCGAGATCAACCTTTTCAGGCGGTTGGGAGCAGAGATACCACACGGCTCCCTTGAGCGCCGGGCCGTCGGCGCTGGCGGGTATGTCGATGGCGCGGATACCGGCGCCCTGCGCCAGCGTCGCGGTGAGACAAAGGATGATCGCGCCTAGCCATTTGCAAGCGTACATCGGTGGGCCTCCTGCCAAAAGAAGGATATCAGATCTTCGACCTATGTTTGGTTCTGCCTAACGACGCCCTCGATCTCGCCCAGCAGCTTCCGCCACGCCTGGTCGATCTCGGGCGACCATTCGGCCCCGAGAAGCTCGCGTATCGTATCGGCGATCACGCCAAAGAATTTTCCGAACAGCTCGCGCGGCGTGCCGTAGCCGTCGTGCGACTGCACCTCGCAACTGATCATGCGAAAGCTGCCGGTACGCTCGCCGGCATGATCCAGCATCGCATCGATGGTCAGCGCCAGCATTGAACCCTTGACGAGATCTTTCTCCTCGCGTCGGAACATCGGTTCGGCTTCAGGGTGTTCGCGGAACAGGCGGCGATAGACCAGCGG
>DATHHQ010000847.1:0-6679 GCA_035490095.1 Bradyrhizobium sp. | reverse complement strand
AGCGCGAGCCGGACGGTATCGCGCTTGATGGCTCGCGTCGCTGGAGCACCCATTTGTTCGAACCAGGCTTCCGCTGCTTTTTTGGCGCCGTCGTAGTCATTGGGTCGGAATTCCTCGAGCGCTTTGGAATGCTGCTTCTTTTTCTTGTCCCGAAACCGAGCGTGCCAAGTGTCGGGCCCGCGCCTGAATCCCAAATAGGCGCCCTTCCCGAGCTTCATGAAATAGGGGTTTCGTGCGACGGCTAAGCGGTCGCGTTCGCGCTTCTTTGAGAGGTCTGGCAAGGCTGTTTTCACTCCGTATGAAACGGTATGAAAACATTGTGATGCACATCACTGGACAATACTACACACAAAGCCTATAAAACCCGTAGTTTCTAAAATGGTCTTGCACAGTCCTGGACACTCGGCTATCCCTCTCAAGGCTGTAACACGAGTTCGTATCTCGTAGGGAGCGCCAATAAATCAGGGACTTGCGACCATCCAGAAAGCTTCGTATGAAATCCGTATGAAAAACCCTGTCATGGAAATGGAGTCCTGAAATGCCTACGCCCACCAATTCGAGCGACAAGTGCATCGCTCTTGCGCCCCGCGCGATCGAGCTAGAAAAACGCTATCCCGGCATTCGCTGCACGGTCTCATACACCGAATACGCGCCCGACAAATGGCTCCCAGGCCACGCGCTTTGGCTGGTGAGCATCTACTCGGACTCGCTGGAGCGCCTGGTCAGGTACGGCCTGGCGACCGCTGAGCAGTTCGAACGCGAAGCGCTGGAGATGAGCGGCAAGGTGCGCCGGCGCAAAGTGACGAATGAGTTCGGCGACACGGTGGGTTTTCAGCACGTCGATCCGAACTGCTGGCAGGTCTATACGTGCATCATCGACTATCAAAACGAGGAAAAGCCGTTCACCAAAAAGCTGCAGGCTGAGACGGCTCGCATGCTCAAGCAATTCGCGAAGCCGAGCGCGAGGGGCGCCATGCGCGACTTGGAGCGCCGCGCCGCTCGAGCGTGCTGCCCTTTCCTCAAGCCGCAGGCCGGCTAGAGCGATGCTCTGACCTTGTTGGGATTCCTGCTGATCACATTCAAAACCGAAGTCTCGCCGGCGGCCGTTGCCAGGTGATCGCCGAGCAGACTGGGATCCAAAACGTTCACGATCTTATGAGTCTGGCGCGCGGATCCGCTCACCTGGCCACCGCCCGCGAATTGCGGCACGCTCATCGGTCCGTTCACGCTGCGCAGCGGGCCGCCGCTGTTGATCGCATGGAGCAGCGGCAAGATCCCGGGCTGTTGCACCGACTTGGCGTTGACTACGAATTCCTTGTCCGAGAGCATCGCGGGAATCGAATCACTCGTTGAAGTGCCGGGCCCGCGGATGACGCCTCCGGATGCGTGAAACCCTATCGTCGCCGCGGTCGATGCGTCCGTGCTGCTCGCCTGGCCGCCGCCGGCGAAACCCGAACCGAATATTGCGTTCAGCGCCTTTAGTTCGAGTTGTTTGATGATGACCTGCTCGAGGGTCTGCAGCATGGCGAGGCCCATATCGACGAAGGATTGCTTCAGCGTATGCGTGCCCGACACTGCATCGGTCAGCAGCTTATTAATCCCGTTGCCGATCGCATCCTCGGCTCCCTGGCGAAGCGCTTGGGTCTCACGACCGAGTTCATTGGTCGAGACCTTCACCGCGTCGATTTTCTGCTGATACGCGGCCGCGGCCGCAATGAGCGCTGGATCCTCGGACTGCGCCGCGAATTTCGTCATCGCCGCAGCGTCCGCCTCGAGGGTCGGCAACATTTCCTTTTGTTTTTCGATGAGCTGCTGAGCGGCATTGATCGAAAACGTTTGCCCGTCGCGCACCTGGTCCTGCAGCCCCTTTTCCTTGGTTGTGAGCTGTTGAAGATCGGCCTGCGCTTTGGTGCTGGCGGCATCGAAGTTATTCTTTGCGCCCCCTTGGCTTGCGAACTGGCCGACCGCCGCGGCCCGATCGGTGTCGGAGGCGCCGCCCTTTCGAAGCTGTGCGTCGAGGTCCGCAATATCGAGGGCGAGCTTTAGGCGTGCCGCTTCGGTTTTCTTGCCGGCAATGATGAGCAGCTGCTCCTCGACCTTGAGCGTGTCCTGGTAGAGCTTGCGCTGCTCGGTCGCCTGGGCGTTTGTGTTGGCCGCGAGCTCCGCGGTGCGCGCGAGCTGCTGCACCTGGATTTGATTATCGAGTGCTGCCAGTTCTTTTGTCTTGTTGATCTCGCCGACCTTATCGTTAATGTCGGTCGGCGTTGCCTTGAGTGCGGCGCGCTTTCGCTGTAGGACCGATATTTCCTCATCGCTCTGCGCGTTGATCATCTGCGCACGCTTGGCGAAGAAATCGGCGAGCGATATCGTCCGGTCCTCGTAGGACTTGCGATCAGCCTCGCTGACAAGCGCCGCCTGGGCTTTGTACAGCTTCAATTCATTGTCGAGCCTGGCCTCGTCCAGGGCGAGCTGTGCCTTTGCCAGCGCCGAGGCCGCCGCGCCGTCAGCGCCGTCTCCTCCCTTGCCGCCGGCCACTGGCTTCGCCGTCTCGGGGGCCTTCCTGAACCGATTGCCGGCCTGCGCGTCCTTCTCATCGCGAGCCTCATCGATCGCCGCGATCTTCGCAGCGGTGTCCGCGGCCGCGGCGCCCACGGCTTTGATCCCGTTCGGGATCGCGGCGATCAGCTTTTGCGCGCCCTCGAAATAGGTGACTGTCTTGGCCGCGAGTGCGCCGATATGGTTGCCCGCGACCTCAAGCACGAGCACCACGCCACGGAATACCGTGCCGATCGCCTCGCCGACCTTCTTGAAGCCGCTTACGCCAGGGCCCGTGGTGGCGCGCAGCAGCTCATCTGAAGCGGCCTGCAGGCCAGGGACTAGGCCGGTGAGGAACTGCGTCGCGAGGCCCTTCACCGTGTCGCTCATGTTCTTGAAAGACTCGTTCGCGTGTTTTATGGACTCGATCGAGTCAGTATCGAGGTAGATCCCCAAATCCTTCAGATGCTGAATGAATGGCGACAGGCCTTCATTTCCGACGCGCACGAGCGCCTGATCGAGTTCGACGCCGGCGCGGCCGAACAACGCGACCTCGTCACGAGCTCGGCGCGCAGGATCGGCGATCCCACCAAGCTTCTGGGCCACCTTCTCAAGCTGCGCGTCCGGAGCTAGTTTTGAGAAATCACGCACCGAGATTCCGAGATCAGAGAGGGCACCGGCGGATTGCTTGGAACCGACGCCAGCTTTGCCAACTGCAACGGTGAACTTCTCAAGACCTGCGTTTACTGCGTCTTGCGAGACTCCGGTCTCGCGCGCAGCGCGCTGGAATCCTTGAATAGCATTGGTCGAGAGCCCGGTTTGCTTCGAGAGGCGCTCCATGTTCTCGACGCCTTCGAGCGTCGATTTAAAAAACTCCTTGAATTTCTCCGCGACCAGGACAATCCCGAGGCCCCCGACGAGCGTTTTACCCACGTCCGCCAATTGCTTGTTCATCTCGCCGAATGCATTGCCCGCTTCCGTGCCGGCTTTTTTCCCCTCGCTCGCGATTTTCTGAAATGCGGCGATGACCTCCGCTTGTCCCTCGGCGGATAGGCGGACTCGAACGTCAGGCGAATTAGCCATGGATGCACCCGTGTTTTTAAAACTGCCGGCCGCGGCCCAAAGGAGTCTCCCATTGCAGGGAGAGAGATTCGCCCGCCGGCGGACGGTGTTTTTTTCGAGGGCGGCACTGACCGTCTAATCCGCCAGTGGCGAGAACGCGCACCGCCACTCAAAATAAAACATCAGCGCCCAGGAAGAGAGATGCACATCGGCGTGATTGCGCAGCCAACTTTCGAGGCGCTGACGAAATCGCTAGGTCGTTACTGCGTCCAGGATCGCGACAAAGGACTCGGGGTGCCTGAATAGAAAATCGCACGATTGAATCGCAGTGATTTGCACCGTGCCCGTTTTGCCCAGAATGTAGGGGTTCGCCTGGATATCGATGCCGCGCCACTGACCGATGATCAGATCGCTCCAATTCCCGAAGATCATGGCGCTCAAGGCGCTGCCGCTGCCTTTCGTGAGATTCGAAGGGACATTGTTGCTAACCAGCGCCCGATAGCCGCCGATCGTTCCCTCGTCGGGTCTCGCGCCGGGCGCCGCGGCTTCCCAGATGAATCGCGGAAAGCCGGTCTCCATCGGCGTGCGCATGAGCGTGCCCATCACCGCGCCGTTCGTGAGCCATCCCAAATTGCCCCGCAAGCCGTTCGCGGTCGCGAGGGCCTGGATCACCTCAGTGATCGCATTCCAGCTTGGGGCCAAGCCGTTTCCTCCGAGGGACACGACCCCAACGCCTGGCGTATTCAGCAGGCCCAAGGGAACGAATTCGTTTCCGGGACCGGTGATCGCCGCCAAGTCCATGCCGATGCTGAGCCGCAGGGCCAAATCGGAACGCACGAGCTCGTCCGCGGCGGGCGTGCTCTGAATCATCAAACGGCGAGTGATATCGACGCGCGCCGCAAGGTCGTGCATCGTCAGTACCGGGTGGTCAAACTGCGGCGCCGTGTCGCCGTAGTCGTCGCCTTCGCCGATCCAATTGGTCGAACTGCCAGCGGTCATTCGAGGGATCGCGGCGTTCCCGGTGAGGCCTCCCATCACCCGGGCGCCGAGCGATATGACCTGCGGCTGATTGTTCAGCGTGTCGATGAGGTCGCCGTAGAGGAAGTCTAGCGAGGTGATGTTTCCACCGTCGCCGTTAGCGACTCCCGTAGTCAGCGCCCTCGTCCCGCGGCTTCGATGGCCGAAGATAATTTCATCCGGCACCATCACTCCTTTCGCTGCGCGATCGCAGTGATCGGCGAGCGTGCGAGAGACCTCGAGTTCGAAACCGGCTTCGGCCACAGCGCGACGGTCTTCGGAGACCATTGATCGGATCGCGCGCAGCAGCGAGTACTTGCGCAACTCTTCGACCGGGATCGGCGAGTCTTTGGAGCGCTTCCGCGACTGGCCATCGTGATCGGGGAGACCTGCGCCGCGGCCGCCACCGCCGGCGGAGAATTGAAAATCGTTCCGGGTCGCCTTTGACTCCATGATTTCCTCCCGAATGTGCTCGAGCGAGACACCGGATTCCAACCACTCGGCTGTGCGATGTTGCATACCGTACTTTTGAGCGAGAGCCGCGATGTCGGCGGCGCGCTCGCGTGCTTGGTCGGCTAGCTGCGTTTGTGTTTTGCGCTGGCTACGGCTCAAGTGCTGGCCATCGCCGCCGGCGGAAGTATCGTCATTCATGTGAAAACTCCGTAAAAATTTGGCTGATATGTCCGCAGGGCAGGCGACAACAGACGCTTCCATTGGCGTCCATCGGTTCGCGATCGCGGTGTTTGTCTCTGGATCCCAATCCTGGTCATCGACGGAATAGCCGACGCTTAAGCTTCGAATGATTCCGCTACGCACATCGGCGGCGATTTCTTTGGCCCGCTTGCTCGCTCCGAAACGGATATCACCGCTCAGCCTGCCGTTCGCGATCGACAGGTTTTCAATCAAGCCCATGGGAGCTTTGGATGAATCGTGGCCCTCCAAGATCGGCAGCGGCGCGCGGCTGAGATTGATTGCGCCCTTGGCATGGCTCAAGACCTCGGAATATCCGCCGCGATCGATCGGTGAGTCAGTGCTTATGGTGGCCGGGAAGAATTTCCCGTCACCGGCGGACGAAAGCGAAATATCGTCCTCTTCGTCATCGTCGAGGACAGCCGCCCGAATCGCGAACGTGCGTGTCTGTCGGTAGTTCACGGGCCGACTACGGAACCCAAGCCAACAGCGCGAGAGAGCCCTTGTAGCTCGGGGTTGATCCGGAGCCCGCGGCGATCGTCACGACGACGCGGATATCGGAGCCCGTGACCGAGCCCGAATCAAACGAGATCAGGCCGCGGAACGGCGTCCCGGTGATTGCCGCCGGCACAGCTGCGCCGACATTGGTCCAGGTCGCAGCGCCATGAGGCGAGCTCTGTACCTGCAGGGACATGGTCGAGGCGGTGCCCGCCGTATCGCCGTCGATGTTGGCCAGCACGGCCGCATCGCCCTTCACTCCTGCCGGCAGAACCGCCGTGGCGCTGTTTTCGGTCGCGGTGATTGTTGCGCCCGAAACCAATGTAAGAACGGTGGCGCGCACCAGCGCGTCGGTATATTGCAGACCCATTAGCGTTTCTCCGACAGACAAGGGCAAACACACGAGAACCTTTTTTCGTTCTCACCTTGCGGTTGTCTTCGGCCAGAGATTGGCCGGGAGGTTTTTCGCTTCAGGCCAGTGCGAAACATGGCCCTCTGCAGGAAAAACTCGACGCGAGGCGAAACTTATCAGCATCTCGACCGAAAATCCATGACAGAACGCACGCATATGCCCCAGGCGAGGCGTGGCACTTGGGTACCGGTTGCCTATGGCGAGCATCGTCGCCGCCTCTGTTCGAGCCACCATTGCATGGGATCCGTGTTGGCTGCCCATTCTCGATCCGCGAGCTTTGCATCGATTTTTCCTCCAATGGGCATGATGCGTCCGGAGCTGATCGCCTTTTGAACCGCCGCGAGCGAGCAGCCGCGGTGCCGCGCATAGGCGCGCAGAGATATCAGCACGGTTTTGTTCACCATCGCGAGTGACAACCTAATTTAAAAAGTTGAACCTAGCCTAACGTCGCGGCCGCCGTCACCA
>DATHHQ010000846.1:0-11619 GCA_035490095.1 Bradyrhizobium sp. | reverse complement strand
GAGAGTATTTGGAATTCAGCCCGGAAACTGCGCATGTTTCGATCTACACAGCCTTTTTAAGGCACTTGGGCACCCTACCCGTCTTCGCGCTGAAAGCCAAAACAGGCGGATTCCTTAGCCGGCAAGGGTCTGGAGGGTTTTACGGTATCGGGCGGGCGGTGGGTGATTTGCGCGAATGAACAGGTATCGCAGATCGTGGCCTTCTCGCAAGGACGTCGCACCGACCCTCGATGCCCGCTATCTCGCTCGCCACTTTAACGTGTGGGGATGGGGTTGCTAAAGCTGCTCAAAGCTCGGCCAAATGATCAAAAGGCATGGTTTTATGCTCAATATTTCAATTACTTAGATGCACACTTTAAGCTTTCGCGATCTCATGAGATCAATACGTCAGGCCCCGATTGTAAATGGCAGATTTCGAAAAGGCGGTTCGATCAACCGCCCTTTCATCCTCTCGAGCCGCGTCACTCGCACGGATGCCGGTGACCATCATAGCCGAGGAAGGTACCCAAAGCCGGGTCGTAGGAACGATAGCGCTGAGCGCAAGACGAGCCGTTCGCGTTGCTGCCCATGGCGGCAATACGCGTCGCTGGCGCCGAACGGAACCGATGCCAGGGCGCCTGAGGCCGCCGGCGTGGGCCGGCCGCCATTCAGGACGTCCGCGTTGGGATGGTAGAACGCGAACGCGCCCGGCTCCTGGATAGCGGCCTGTGCGAACAGCGGCGTTGCCATCATCATTGACAGAACAGCTGTCGCACCGAGGATCTTGAATCTGGTCATCGTCTGGTTTCTCCGTCGGTTGATCCGTTGCGAGATTTGGGGGATTTCGGAAAACGCGAATACTTTTCGAAATCGCATTCCGGCGCCATCAGCATCGACAGATGTTCAGACTCTTGTCGAGCTGCTGATCAAGCTTCTGTTGCTCGGCGTCGAATGTCGACAACCGCTGTTGTTCAATCTCCTCCGCAGGGGCGCTCGGCGAAATCTGATTCGCGCGCGGCTGCAGATGACCGATCGGCGCTTGTGGCACCGTTGTTACAGGGCTTGTTACAGGGCTTGGGAGCGGGTCGGCATCGGCCATTGCGCTGCCGAACAACACAGCACCGACGAACACAACGGCGGTTAGAAGACGTGAGGACATCGGCTGCTCCATCGGTTGTGCGCACGGCCATACATCAGGCGTCGGCTTTGAGCGCGCTTCATGAATTGGACCAGACAGAAAGATAAGCGGGGAAGGCCCGCATTCCCATTAAATACGCGTTCATTGTCGGGGTCGTCGATCACGCCTCGTTGAAAAGATCGCGAGCGACGCGAGCAGCATGAGCGCCACGCACCGGTTGCATCGACGACGCTGCGGAAACGCAACGCGTCCGTCATCGCGCGTTCGGACGAGTAGGAGAATGAATCTTTTTATAATCGATTTCGCCGGTGCTGCTTCCTATCTCGAATCCGGGCGACGCAATTATTGGACAGAATCATGAAGACGATTCACAAGGTCGCGATTGCCACGACAGTCGCATTTTCAGCATTGGCATTTGATGCGATGGCAGGTTCTGCGGCACAGGCCGGACCCATCGTACCTCCGGGCCGCTACTGCCTGTCATATGCGCAAGGCGGGACCGACTGCAGCTTCACCAGCTATGCGCAATGCCTGGCGACCGCATCGGGCCTCGCCGCCGAGTGCTATGGCAAAACCATTCGCGATGATGAGAATGACGCGGGCTTTCAAAATCGAGGCCACCGTGGCTTCGAATTTCGAACTCCGCACGACTGACGCATCTGCTCGGTAAAAGAGCTTGCGCGCCGTGGTCTTCCATCCGACTTGGTATCAATCCTGCCGGTCGGGACAGACAATCTCCACCCGGCAGCCCGGCCCGGAGCGGATCGCCATCCGGAAGCCGTGCAGCTTTACGATCGCGGCGACCAAATTCAGGCCAAGGCCCACGCCCGGCGTGTTTCGTATCTTGTCGGAACAGTAAAAACGCCGCAGCACCGCCTCGCGCTCCAGCTCGCTGATGCCGCAGCCGGTGTCCGTCACGCGTACGATGGTTTCGTCCTCGCCGCGCAACAACGCAATGTCCACCTTGCCGCCTTCAGGCGTGAACTTGATGGCGTTGTCGACCAGGTTGGCGACCGCCTCGATCAGCAAGTCGCGGTCGCCGCGCACCGTGAGAGGTTGCGTCGCTGCGACACGCAGCGCGATATTCTTGTTTTCGGCGATCGGCTCGTAGATATCGCAGACCTCGCGCAGCATCTCGTCGAGCGCGACGGTGCCGAAGCCCGCCGACCGCCGGCTGTTTTCGATTTCCGCCAGACGCAATAGCGCGGTGATGATGGTCAGCGACTGATCGATGCCCGCGATCGCCTTGTCCGCGACCGCCTGCAGCTGCTCCAGCGTAGCTGCGTTGGTGCGCCCGCGCTCAAGCGTGAGCCGCGCCCGCGTCAGCGGCGTTCGCAGGTCGTGAGCGATATCGTTGCCGACTCCGGCGAGCGCGTGGATCATCGTTTCCATTTCATCGAGCATGCCATTGACGATGACCGCGAGTTTCGAGAACGGCTCATCGACGCTACGGTGCGGCAGCCGCTCGCGCAGATCACCGGCGATGATGCGCTGAACCCGCTGGTTGACCTCTTCGACCCGCCTCTGCGCGCGCACGCTCAGCCACGCGCCGGCCAGCAGGCAAAGAAAAAAGCCCGGCAACAGGCCCAGCGCGAGTGCCTGGCCGACGACGTGAGAGATCTCCTTGGCCTCGTCGACATTTCGTCCCAGCACCAGCACCTGGCCGTTTCGCATGCGCCGCGCGATCGCTCGGACAGTTTGGTGTTCGCGGCCGTTTCGATCGGTCCTGATGATGTCGGCGCCTTGGGCTTCGGCGTCGATCCGCAGATCGGGCGGCAGGCTCTCCAGATTGCCGGTAATCCGGTGACCGTCGGCGGCAAAGATCGCGGCGAGCTGCACGCCCCGGGGATCCTGCCTCAGCCGCTCGTCGATGGCCTCGAGCCGCCGTTCAGGCGGCAGCGCGGCGATCCCCTCCAGTTGCGCCGTAATCACGCGGTCGGACCGCGCCGTCAGATAGTCATCGATTTTCCAGTAGATGAATCCGAACAAAACGATGATGAAAACCGCAAACACACCGCCGACCATGAAAGCCCAGTGGAACGTGTTCGAGCGCATGAACTGCGGTTGACGCATCGGATTTAGCCGCCCCGATATCTGGCTCGACGGCAACAGCGGCGCATCGCCGCCGCGGCCCTTCCGAAAGTTTAAGATCCGGCGCGAAGAATGAACCCGGCACCGCGGACGTTGTGGATCATCGGAGCGTCATCGGGTCCGTCCACCTTGTGACGCAGCCGGCCCATATGCACGTCGACAAGATTGGTTGCGGGTACGAATTTGTAATTCCAGACTTCCTCGAGCAGCATGGCCCGCGTCAACAATTGGTCGCTGCGTTGCATCATATATTCAAGCAGGCGGAACTCGCGTGGCAGCAAATCGATTACGCGATCGCCGCGTTTGGCGGTGCGCTCGATCAGATCGAGTTCCAGCGACCCTACCCGCAATATCGTCTCGCGCGATTCCGCCGGCCGGCGAAGCAATGCTTCTATCCTGGCGACGAGTTCGACGACCGCGAAGGGCTTGGTGAGATAGTCGTCGCCACCCATCCGCAATCCGCGTACGCGATCGTCCACCGCGCCGAGCGCGCTCAGCACCAGCACCGGTGTGCGCACCTGCTCCTTCCGCAGCGCTTCGATCACCGTGAGGCCGTCCATTCCGGGCAACAGCCGATCGACGATCATGGCGTCGGGCCGCGATGACCGCGCCTTGTCAAGGCCTTCGATGCCGTTGGCCGACCATTCGACTTCGAAACCGCGATCGGCGAGCTCGGCTGTAATTTCTTCAGCCGTTTCGCTGTCATCCTCGATCAGAAGCACCTTCGCCATCAACTGATTCCCACCTGCCGCGAACGCATTCGCGGCGCCCAAACCTGACGTCCCTGGAACCGTACGCTTGCTGCCCGCCACCAATGCCATAATGTCAACGACCTGCAAATGCCAACGACGTCATCCTTGAAACGGTTTCGCCGTTAGTTAAAGAGCCGGACAGCGCCGCCCGTCTCATTCGGGGGCATAAGACGGGGCGTGCGCCGTCCGCTCTGCGGCATCTGACCACCGCCTCCGGGGGCAAGCGCGGTGGGGCCGCTCGAGGAAAAACATAGGCTCGAAAAATCGGTCCTGCCATTAAATAGGGTTTTAGTATTGGCCTTCGGTCAGCCGCGATAAGCGAGGTGAATTCTCGGGACCGGCCGGGAGCAAGTTTGGTGGATGCCCGGACGCACCGGACGCATTCCGGAAAGCGCGTCAGGCGGCGCTGTTGCCGTCAGCAACCCGCAGGCGATACGCCGGGTGTTGCGGCGGCTCCCGTCGCGTTGGCCGGCGCCATCATACCGGGTGTCGCCAGATTCATCGTCACGCTCTCGGCGCAGGCCGGCGTGTTTGGCGTCGGCATCACGGCCATTGTCGGATCGATGCTGGTGCCTGCAAGCTGCGTGACCGCGGGTTGGATCGTGCCGGGCGAAGGCGTGCTCGGAACATCGGGGGTCGAGAGCGGCACAGCGGCGCCATTGGTCGGCGGCCCCCCCGGCGCAGAGCTGCATACGGTCGCCGATGCGCTGCCGAGCGGCGACGCTGGCGATATGGTCCCGGTCGTGCTGCTGACGAATGGCGTGGGAATGGTCCCCAAGGCGGTCGTCGGCATCATTGTGGTCGATAGCGTCATGGTCGATGGCGTCAACGTGGCTGTGCTGCTCGCCATCGATGTGGCGATGGGCGCCGCGTTGATGGAGGGCGGAGACGGAGCCGGTGTTGCCGGCGTCTGCGCCGGTGCGGTCGAGCCGGGAATTGTGGACATGAATGATGTAGCCGGTTGTGCGGACAGCGCCAGAATTGGCGCAGTCGTATTGTCCGGTGTTGCTGACATCGTCGGCGCCGTGGGAATCGATGGCAGCGTTCCGGTTGACATGGAGGTGACGGTCACCGTCGGCGTTCCAGGCCCGATCTGCCCCGTCGGCGTGGAGCAGGTCACGACCGTCCCCGGCGTTGTCGGGTCAGACGCCAGCGGTATCGGCGCCAGCGTCGTGTCGGCAGTTCCGGGCTGGGTCGTCACCGAGAACGGACTCGGGCCATTGAGCGGGGATGTGACGATCGTCCCTGGCGTCGATGGAAGGCCCATGGCCGTGCTGCCCATGGTGGAAACTTGCGCCAGACAGGCGCTGCAGCCTGCCAGCAAGATGGCCGTTGATGTGAAAAGCAAGCGTCGCATCGCCAATCCCTCCTCCGCGAGCGGGATGACTTTTCTTCGAATCGTCATCCCGCTCTATCTTTTGTTTGAGCATGATCTTTTCGGAAAACCGGTGCCCACCCATCGGGTCGTGGCCCGAGGGCATGCTTTTCCGGATCATGCTCTAGCTGATCTGCGGTTTGTTCTTGCGAACCGCGACCTTGCTGCCTTCCGCCAGGTTCACCATCGGATTGAGGACGACCTGGTCGCCTGGCTTGACGCCGTCGTGCACTTCGACCTGTGTGCCGAAGTCACGCGCAATCGCGATCTTCTGCAGATGGACGGTGCCGTTCTCCACGACCGCGACATGCAGGCCGTTCTGATCGAAGACCACAGCGTCGGCGGGTATCATCATCGACGGCGTCTTTCTCGGGATATACAGTTCGACGGTACAATAGATCCCGGGACTGAGCGCGCCGTCCGGATTGGGAACGTCGATCTCGGTCAGCAGCGTCCGGCTGCCGGGCTGCAACGCGCTCGCTATACGCGTGACCTTGCCGGGAAAGGTTCGATCCGGAATCTCAGGGACCCGGACCACCGCGTCGACGCCGGGCCCAAGTCCGAAGGCCTGGTCCTGGGGCACGAACACCTGGGTGCGGATCACGTCCGCGTGCATCAGTGTGAACATGAAGGTCGATCCGGACTGCACCAGACTGCCGTTGTCGATGGCGCGCTGCGTGATCACGCCGTCGAATGGCGCCACGACGCGCTGGTAGACTTTCTCTTGTTCCAATATTCGAATCTGGGCCTGCTGGGCCTCGATATTCGACTGGGCGACTGCCACCGCCGCCTGCTGCGCCTGCAGGGTCAGCCGATCATTGTCGCCCTGCTGAAGCGTGAGCCAACCCTGCTTGACCAGCTTGCTGTCACGCGCATTGGTAACCTGGGCGAGCTCATGGCTTGCCTGTGTCTGCTGCAGTGTCGCCTGGTTCTGGGCCAACGTCGCCCTGGCCTGCGTAATCTGGTGGTCGAGCTCCGGCGCGATGATGTCCGCCAACAGGGCTCCTGCCTTGACCCGATCGCCGATGTCGACATAGCGCTTTTCGATGTAGCCGCTGGTACGCGCAAAAATATTCGCCGCCTCGAACGCCGTCGTGGTCGCCGGCAAGCTGACGGTAATCTTGCTGTCGCTGGCGCGGACCGCGGCGACGCGAACCTCGGGAACCAGCGTCCGGCTCTGTTGCGCGGCGACGGCGAGATCGAGTGCGGCCTGGTAGTGACGCCAGCCTCCCAATCCAAGGCCGCCCAGCAGCAACAGCAGCGCGCCTGCGCCGAGCAGCGCGCCTCCGTAACGCCGCCGCTCGCGCGCCGCATTGGGCAGCGCAATGACGCGATCGGCATCGGGATCGATCCGGTCCTGAACACCTTCATTTTTCTGCCGCACATGAATCTCGGTCATTCCGCAACTTCCTCGAATACGCCATGGTGGGGCTTTCCGTCATTACCTTTGCGCAGCATGGCGAACAGGTAAGGCACGATCAGCAGGGTTGTCGGCGTCGCGAACAGCAGGCCGCCGATGACGGCGCGCGCGAGTGCTGCGTTCTGTTCCTCGCCGGCGCCGCCGATCGCCATCGGGATCATGCCGACGATCATCGCGGCGGCGGTCATCAGCACTGGCCGGATTCGGGTGTGGCCGGCACTCAGCGCGGCCTCGAAGGCGGAGTGGCCCTTGAGCTGTTGCTCGCGCGCGAAGGTCACGAGCAGGATCGAGTTCGCCGAAGCAACGCCGACCGCCATGATCGCTCCCATCAGCGACGGCACGTTCAGCGTAGTACCGGTGATGAACAGCATCGTGACGATGCCGCAGAGGGTTGCTGGCAGTGCCAGGATCACGACGAACGGATCGCCAAAGGTCTGGTAGTTGACGACCATCAGCAGATAGACGAAGACTGCGGCGAACAGCAGCCCGATGCCGAGGTTCCGGAAGGAGTCGTTCATGCTCTGGATCTGGCCGACCACCTGAATTGAGTTGCCGGGTTTCAGCTTCTTCTGCAGCTCGGTTGTGACTTTGCTGATGGCTGCTGCGACGCTGCCGAGATCGCGGCCCTGCACACTGGCATAGACGTCGAAAACCGGCTGGATGTTGGATTGGTTGGCGTTGGTGGGCAACGTGTCGCGCTTGAAGGTCGCGACATTGCTGAGCATGCCGGGGACCGTCTGGCCGCTCACCGACAGCGAACTGGAAACCGGCGTGTTTCCAAGTGCATTGAGCGAGTTGACTTTGTATTCCGGTGTTTGCACCGCCAGATAATACGGAATTCCCGATGTCGGATCGGTCCAGAAGTTGGGCGACACCTGCTCCGAAGAGCTGAGGCTGACATTGATATTGGTGGCCACCGTGCTGGCATTGAGGCCAAGCTGCGCCGCCCGGGTCCGGTCGATCTGGGCGTAGAACGCCGGCGCGTCGACTTCCTGCTGCAGATGCGCATCGACAATGCCGGGGATCTCGGCGAGGCGTTGACGGAGCTCCTTTGCAACCGAAAGATTGTTCAGATCATAGCCGACCGTCCGGACGTCGATCTGCGCCGGCAGTCCGAAGTTCAGAATCTGGGTTACAATATCGGCCGCCTGGAAGTAGAACACGACCTCCGGGAACGCTGCCGGCAACACCTGACGCAATTTCTTGACGTAATCGGCGGTCGGCTTGTGGCCCTCCTTGAGCGCCACCTGGATCACACCATCATTGACCCCGATCGTCGAGCCGTCGGAGAATGCCAGGTTATAGGCACGCGCCGGCAGTCCGATATTGTCGACGATCAGCGAGCGGTCCTGCTCCGGAATGACCTCGCGAATCTTGTCCTCGATCGCCTGGAATACCGCCTCGGTGCTCTCGATGCGGGTGCCGGCGGGGGCGCGGACGTGAAGCTGAATCTGGCCACCGTCGATGAGCGGGAAGAAATCGCGGCCAACAAAATGGAACATCGCCCCGCCGAGGCTGAGCATCAGGACCGCGACGACAGGCACGATCGTTCGCCGCCGAAGCAGCATCCTGAGCAATCTCGAATGTCCGTCACGCAGGCGCTCGAAGCCGCGGTCGAACGCGGCGGAAGCCCGCGAGAAGAAGCCCGCCGGGGTCCCGTGGTCCGCGCCATGACGTTCGCTCTTGAGCAGCAAGCCGATCGTGATCGGCGTCAGCGTTCGCGACAGTCCATAGGAAGCCAGCATCGCAAACACGACGGCCAGACCCAACGGCGTGAACAGATATTTTGCCGGACCGTCGAGGAACACGACTGAAGTGAACACGCAGCTGATGGCGAGCGTCGAAACCAGGGTAGGCACCGCGATTTCGGCGGCGCCATGCAACGTCGCCTCGGAGAGCGGCATGCCCTCTTCGGTCCACAGGCGGTGAGTGTTCTCGATCGTCACGGTCGAATCGTCGACCAATATGCCGACCGCCAGCGCGAGACCGCCCAGCGTCATGGTGTTCAGCGTTTCGCCGAGAAAGTACAGGACGACGAGCGACGACAGGATCGCCAGCGGGATTGAAATCATCACCACCAGCGTCGATCGCCAGGAACCGAGGAAGACCAGGATCATCAACGCGGTGAGGCCTGCCGCGATGGCGCCTTCACGCAGCACGCCATTGACCGAGTTCGTGACGAATACCGACTGGTCGAACAGTTCGTCGATCTTGAGTCCGGGTGGCGCGGCGGCGCGGACCGCCGCCAGGGCATTCTTCACGCCG
Organism: Bradyrhizobium sp.; assembly: GCA_035490095.1. Lineage (GTDB taxonomy): Bacteria > Pseudomonadota > Alphaproteobacteria > Rhizobiales > Xanthobacteraceae > Bradyrhizobium. The sequence continues at coordinate 2,599 of DATHHQ010000846.1, read as the reverse complement.
TTGACGACTGCCAGCGTCGAGGCATTGCCGTTCTTGATCACGCTGAGCAAGACCGAGCGGCGGCCATTCTCGCGCACGATGTTCTGCTGCACCAGCGATCCGTCGCGTACCTGCGCCACGTCTTTCAGGAGGATAGTGGCGCCGTTGGCGAACTTGACCGGCATCATGTTGAGATCGTCGATCGATGCCGGCGTGGCGTTGGTCCGCACCACATATTGGGTGTTGCCTATTTTCGCCGTTCCCGACGGCAGCGTCAGGTTCTGGGTATTGACCGCATTGACGATGTCGAGCGGCGTCAGTCCCCGCGACAGAAGCTTGTCCGGGTCTATGTCGACCATGATCTGACGATATTTGCCGCCCGCCGGCGTCGGCAGCGTGACACCGGAAACCGGCGCCAGTTGTTGCCGGACGCGGTAAATGCCGAAGTCGTAGAGCTCCTGCTCGTTCAGGCTATCCGAATTGAGACTGAGCTGCAGCACCGGAACGCTAGATGCATTGAACTGCACGATGACGGGCGGCTGGATGCCGGGAGGCATCAGGGCGCGAATGGCATTGGTCGCGGAGACGATTTGCGCGATGGCCAGGTCGAGGTTGACGTCCGGTTGGAAATAAATCTTCTGGACCGACAGACCATTGAGGGTCTGCGCTTCCATGTTCTTGATGCCGTTGACGTTGGCGCTGATGGAATACTGGCTGTAGGTACTGACGCGCTGTTCCATTTCCGGCGTGGTGAGCCCGGTGTAGCTCCAGATCACGGTCACCACGGGAATGCGGATCTCCGGGAAAATGTCCGTCGGCATCGATCGGATGGCGGCGATGCCCAGAAACAGGATCAGGGCGGCAACCACGTAAAAGGTGTGCGGAAATCTCAGCGCGAAACGAACAATGCCCATAACATATCCTCATTGCGCGCCGGGCCCCCAACCGGCAGCGCTGGCTATTTCAACTGCACCTGCACGACGGCGCCGGGCTTATCGGCATGGCCTCGCGCGATCACCAGATAACGCCGCTGGATCCTGTCTTCGCCGTGCACGACCTGGCGGATGGCGCCGGTGGCGTTGACGATCGCCGAGCCCGCCGGATTGGTCATGAACGCGGCCAACGGCTCCAACGGCCCCTCGCCGTCTCGCTCGTGCGCAAGCCCGAGAACGTAAGGCTGCTTCGGCTCAAGGCCGGTCACCGACGCCTGCAGCACCTGGATCAGCCCCTGATCGAACAGCGAGACACTGGTCGGAGCCTTGTCTGCGCTCCCAACATTGCCGGCACTGCCAACGGTCTTGCGGCCTTCCACGGCGCCAAGCGCGAGATGCGTTGCCCGGCCCGCGACATCAAGCGACTGCAGGCCTTGCGTGCCGTCGCCTTCCGGTACCGCGTTCGGAACATAGGTGATCGCCTGCGGTGCCTGGCCGATCGGACTGGTCGCGATCAATTTGTTGGCGGCGGTATCGATCGCGGCCATGCCGTCGGCATTTTCGAGCCCGACGTAAATTCGGCTGCCGTCGCCGGATGGCCAGACGCCGTGCGGCAATTTGCCGACCGGAATCGTTGCGACCTGCCCGAAGTCGTCGGTGCGAAATACCTTGACCTCGTTCAGTCCGCCGATCGTCACATAAGCGAAGGTGCCATTGGAATTGCGCGCGAAATTGACGTGGTTGGTGATCGGTCCGGTGTCGATCGATTTGAGCACGGCGAATGGCGGCTGCGCGTCGAACACCATGGTCTTGCCGACGTCCTTTAACGTGAACCAGACCTGCTTGCCGTCAGGCGTGGCGGCGATGTTCGGACAGAACGGGCTGTCCTGCTTGACATGGCCGACGATCTGATGATCGGCGACGGTGATGACCACGGTCTCCGGATTAAAGGAAGAGCAGACATAGCCGTACTTGCCGTCCGGCGAGAAGATCTGCATGCCCGGTCCGGCCGGCACCTTGATGCGCAGTTTTTCCTCAAAGCTCTGCCCGTCGAGCACCGCGACGTAGTCCTCGCCGCGGACCGTGACCCAGACCTCCTTGCCGTCGGGCGTGAAGAAGGCTTCATGCGGCGAGCGGCCGACATACGTGGTGTGCTTGACCGCGTTGGTCGCGGTATCGATGAAGGTCACGGCATTGCTGCCGATCGAAACCACCGCAATGGTCTTGTGATCGGGCGAGAAGCCCATGCCGTGGACCAGAACCTGTCCTCTATAGAGCGGGCTGAAATTTCCCGGCTGCGGATCGCCGAGCCTGATAACGCCGACCAACTTATTGTCGACGGGATCGGTGACCGAGACGGTGTTGGAGAATTGCTCGGCGGAATAGACCCGGTCGCGATGACTGACCGGAATATCCGGATCGGAGGCCGCGCCGGGCGCCTGGCCGGCCCAGGCCGAGGTTTGAGCGGCGAAACAAACACTGGCGAGAAAACCCAGCGTCAAAAGACTGCGCTTCATTGAGGCTCTCCGGTTTTCTGAAACAATGAGGTGAGGATCGAAGGCATGGTCGAGGGACTGGTGGACGAAACCTGCGTTGGAGAGGGAACCGACGGCGGCAGCGGATCGCCGGTCGCCAGCCGCATCGCCGCGATTTCCTGCTGCTGGGTTACGATCACCTCTTGCGCCAGC
>DATHHQ010000845.1:0-8158 GCA_035490095.1 Bradyrhizobium sp. | reverse complement strand
TGCGCGAGGCGGCATTGTATTGCCCTTCGGGCACCGTTGGAATGATGCGGTATCGCGGCGTTGGCGAACGGCTGCCGCCGACGAACACCGCCACTGGGCGATGCAGAAACACAATGGACACGCTTTGCGCCACCTTGCTGGCGGGATCGAACCCTTCATGCGTGATCAGGATATCGGTGAGCTCCTTGAGCAGCCGCGCTTCGGCTTCCGGCTTCAAGGCACCCTCGGGAATTAGCGCATCGATCATCGGCATGGCAGACCCTTTCTCCGTTCGCGGCATCGCGAGCCGTCACCCATTCTCCGGGCGGCTTTGCGTCCATGCGACGTCTAGGGTTCAGCCGGTTTGACCGACAGTGGCAGTATCGCCATCTTTCGGGGAAAAACGGACACCCGCATCCCGAAGGATTGTTGCGCGCGGTCGCGGGCGCCTTAGCGGGCCGATCGTGCGACAGGCTCGGGCGATGAGCTGCGGCCCTGATGGCGGCGGGAGAACCGGCGCTGGTATTCGCGCGGTGAGAGTCCGGTTTCGCGTTTGAAGAGCCGGCGAAACGTGCTGAGATCACGATAGCCGACGCGTTCGCTGACGGCGTCCACATTCAGCCCCCTGGTCTCGAGCAGCCGTTTTGCGACGTCGACGCGTAGCGATTGCAGATAGTGCAACGGCGCCTCGCCAACGGCCTGCTTGAAGCGCCGGTTGAGGGTGCGTTCGCTGACCGCAAGATGTCGCGCGAGTTCGGTCAGGCTGAATCCCTTGCTTAGCGATTTCTCCATCCAGCGCTGCGCCCGCGCCACCAGCGCATCGGAATGCCGCGGCTCGTCCTGCATCGAGGCGTAAGACGATTGCGAGACACGATTGGTGTCGATCAGCATCATCTTGCCGGTTGCCGCCGCAATGCCGGCGCCGGCAAATTTCTCCACCAGCCGCAAGGCGAGATTGAGCGATGTCGTCACCGCTCCGCTGCACACAATGCGGTTCTGCTCGGTCAATATTTCGGAAACCCGCAGATCGACCTCGGGATAACGCCTGGCAAAAACCTTGGCCTTGGCCCAGTGCGTTGTCGCAACGCCGCCATCGAGCAGGCCGGCTTCGGCGAGGATGAAACTGCCGGTGCAGTAGGAGGCAAGCAACGCGCCGCGCGCGTGCTGGCGACGCAGCGCGGAAAACAGCGGCTTCAGGACATCCGGCCGTTCAAAAAACCGCTCAATGTCGGCGATGAAGGGGCCGGTCACGATCACCGCATCGGCGATGGTTCTCGCGCTGATGGCGCCGTCCACGTTCACGATCTGGCCGGACGCGGTGTGCACCGGCTTGCCGTCGAGCGATTCGATGCGCCATGCGAACAGCGGCGCCGTGCCGCGGCTGTGGCCGTTCTTGTCCGCCCAGACCGCGTTGGCCGCGGTGAAAACGTCGATCGACCCGGCCACGCCCGAGGCCAGAATGCCGTCATACACCCATATTCTGATATGCCGCACCGTGATGTCCGATATCGCCCACGATGGGGCGATACTGCCATCGTTGGATTCCACGGACAAGCGAAGCTGCATCTAAAAGCAAAACGACGGCCGCCCTGCAGCACCAGTCGCTCGGGCTATCAACGCGCACGGTCGCAACGCGGCGAGCTCTGGAATCCCTCTAAATCGGCTCGGTCGCGACATCGCGTCGCGGACGTTGCGTTACCCGCTGCGCTACTGAAGCCAGCATCGCCACCACTTCCGCCGGAGCAGCTTTCATGACCAACTTTCGCGTCTTCACCGCAACCGCGGCGTTGCTTTGTTTGACCACGCCCGTTGTCTCGACGGCATCCGCCGAAAACGACGAAGTGAACGTCTATACCTATCGCGAAACCAAGCTCATCCAGCCGTTGTTCGATGCCTTCACCAAGCACACCGGCATCAAGGTCAATGTCGTCTCGGCGAGTTCGGGGCTTGAGCAGCGCATGAAGGCCGAAGGCGCCAACAGCCCGGCCGACGTGCTGCTGACGGTCGATATCGGCCGCATCGACGAAGCCGTGCAAGCCGGCGTGACGCAGCCGATCAAGTCGGAAGAGATCGACAAGATCGTGCCGGCGCAGTATCGCGATCCGGACGGTCACTGGGCCGGAATTTCGATGCGCGCGCGCGTGATTTACGCCTCAAAGGATCGCGTCAAGCAGGATGCCATCACGTATGAAGAACTGGCCGACCCGAAATGGAAGGGTAAGATATGCATCCGCTCCGGCCAGCACATCTACAATAACGGGCTATTCGCGGCCTATGCGGCCAGGCACGGCGAAGCCAAGGCCGAGGAATGGCTGCGCGGCGTTAAAGCCAATCTCGCGCAGAAGCCCTCCGGCGGCGATCGCGAGGCCGCCCGCGACGTCGCCGCCGGCAAATGCGACATCGGCATCGGCAACACCTATTACTGGGCGCTGATGATGACCAACGATCCCGAAAAGAAACCGTGGGCGGAGGCGACGCGCGTCATCCTGCCGACCTTCGAAGGCAGCGGCACCCACGTCAATCTTTCGGGCGTGCTGCTGGCGAAGCATGCGCCCAACAAGGCCAATGGCGTGAAACTGATCGAGTGGCTGGTCGGTGAACAAGCGCAGCAGATGTATGCCGATTCCAACTACGAATATCCGGTTCGCGCCGGGGTCGCCGTCAATCCGACCATTGCGGGCTACGGCAAGCTCAACGCCGATCCGCTGCCAATCTCGAAGATTGCCGCAAACCGCAAGGCGGCGTCGACGCTGGTGGACAAGGTCGGTTTTGACAACTGATCTCAGCCGCCTGCGACGCGCCCGCATCGTGATGGAGGCGCCCGCACGAACACGCGGCCGCGCGTGAATCGCGCCACGCGCGCCGGGCGGATCGACGCGGCGATCGTGGTCGCGACCGCGACACTCGTCGCAGCACCCGTTATCTCGATCGTCGTGCTCGCGATGCAGCCCGCGCCGGATGTCTGGCAACATCTCATCGACTACGTGCTGGCGTCGACGATCATCGATACCGCGCTGCTGCTTGGCGGTGTCGGCGGACTGGCGTTGCTGATCGGCGCCGGCACGGCGTGGCTGATCTCGCTGTATGATTTTCGCGGCCGCCAGATCCTGACGTGGCTGATGCCGCTGCCGCTGGCGATTCCGACCTATATGGCCGCCTACGTCTATGTCGATCTGTTCGAGCCGCTGGGCCTGGTCCATCGCACGCTGGCGGTGTGGTTTCCGCTGCGCGATGCGGCGCTGGCGCTTCCCAATCTGCGCTCGCTGCCGGGCGCGATCATGGTGATTGGCCTCGTGCTCTATCCTTATGTCTATCTTTCGGCGCGGGCGATGTTTCAATTTCAAAGCGCAGAGTTCACCGAGGTCGCGAGGACTCTCGGTGCTGGCAGCTGGAGCGTGTTCTGGCGCGTCTCGCTGCCGATGGCGCGACCGGCACTGGCGGTAGGCGTGGCGCTGGTATGCCTCGAAACCTTGAACGATATCGGCGCCAGCGAGTATCTCGGCGTCCGGACGCTCACGGTGTCGATCTTCACGACCTGGCTCAATCGCGGAAGTCTGGCGGGCGCAGCGCAGCTTTCATGTTTCATGCTGGCGATCGTTGCCGGCCTGATCGCAATGGAGCGTTACGGCCGCCGCAATGCCACGACGGAATTTTCCGCCGAAAGCCCGCGGCTGACGCAGCGCGTCCTGCTCACGGGCAGCAAAGGCTGGTGGGCGTTCGCGGCGTGCCTGCTGCCGGTGTTGACAGGCTTTTTCGTGCCGCTGCTTTTTCTGGTGCAGCAGAGTTTCAGCCGTGGGCTGTTGATGAATTTCGACATGTCGCTGTGGCGCGATGCGTTCAATTCGGTCGTGTTCGCAACCCTCGCCACGCTGATCGCGCTGCTGCTGGGCTTTGCGACCATTCTGGCCTATCGCTGGCGGCCGAACGCGTTGCGGTTCATCGCGATGAACATCTCGCAAACCGGTTACGCGCTGCCCGGGCTGGTGCTGGCGCTCGGCCTGCTCACGCCGGTTCTGGCGATCGACAATGGATTGAACACGCTCGCCGGATGGATGGGACGTTCGCTGCCGGGACTGGTGGTGATGGGCTCGGGCGCTGCCGTGGTGATCGCCTATGTGATCCGGTTTCTGGCGGTGCCGACCGGGTTCATCAAGGCCGGGTTCGAGCGGATTCCACGCGACTACGACGACAGCGCGCGCGCGGCCGGAGCCGGCCAGACGACAACGATGCGGCTGATACATGTGCCGCTGCTGCGGCCGGCGATGCTGGGCGCGGCCATCATCGTGTTCGTGGATTGCCTGAAGGAATTGCCGGCGACGCTGCTGCTGCGGCCGCTGAATGTCGAAACGCTGGCGACCTCGATCTACCAGTTCGCCAGTCGCGGCAGTTTCGAGGAAGGCGCGCTTGCGGCATTGCTGATCATTGCCGCCAGCATCGGCCCGGTGGCGTGGCTGACACGATTTTCGGACATGCCGAGCGGGCCCGCGTAAACTTACGCCGCGAGGCTCGAGGCCTGGCGCATCACGCTACCGCCTTCGCCTTCATCCGCTCTCGCCGGTCGCTGCCGATCAGCAGCGGGCCGTAGGTTATGGCGAATCCGAAAAAGGCGGCCGCCCAGGCAAACGCCGCCAGATGCAGCAACGGTTCGCTGTGGGCGGGCTCGATCACCGCGCAGATGCGCGCCAGGGCCGCGACGATAATCGCGGCATAGATCGCCTGGGTGGCGCGGGATGCGGTGAGCTGCTGGCCGGTATGCCCGAACGTCGCACGGCTCATCACCGCCAGCGTCATGGTGCCCGCCGCCCCCACCATCCAGGCATGAATGCCGGCGCCGGCCGCAACAAGCTCGAACGCCGACATCGCGTTCAACAGAAACCCTGATGGCACGAAGGCGTAGCCGACGTGCAGGACCAGCACCAGCCGCTCGCGCCAGGTTCGATCCCCGGCCCAACGTCCTAGACGCACCAGATGCAGCAATCCAGCGATCGCGAGTGCGGTCCCTATGAATCGGCCGGCCGGACTGACAACCCAAAACAACAGCGCCGATGCGCCGATGGCAACGACGATCACATCGAACCCGCCGAACGGCACCGGAAGGCGGCCGGGATTTTCCCGCACCAGCCAGTTGCGGGTGAAACTCGGAATGATGCGGCCTCCGATCAGCGAGATCAGCAGCACGACGACCCCGATGCCGATACGGATGCCGGTGTCGGCGGCGCCGTCAAAATGCGCCTCGAGGTGAAACGCGATATTGCCGGTGAGCAGCAGCAACACCAGCATCACCACATTGAGATTTCGCCAATTGCGGCCCGCCAGAATCTCGCGAGCCGCCGCCGCCGCGACCAGCAACAGGAAGCTGGCATCGACCAGCATCGCCACCAGCCAGCCGGTCTCGGCGGAAAACGTCACGCCAAGGCGTCCCGCGATCCAGACCATCACGAGCACCAGCAAGGGCGTGCCCTGAATCGGTAGCCGTCCGGTCCAGTTCGGAATCGCCGTGAACAGGAATCCGGTAATCACCGCCGGCAAATAGCCATAGAGCATTTCATGCACATGCCAGTCGCGCGGCGCAAACGCCGAAGTCAACGTTATCTCGCCATAGAACACCGGCAGCCAGACCAGAATGGCCAGCCCGGCATAGATCGAGCCGAACAGAAAGAACGGACGGAAGCCGTTTGCGAGCAGCGGCCAGCCCTGATGCGGACGAAAGCGCGGAATTGCCATCATGACCGCTCCGTGTGGCTATGCGCGCTATTCACCTCGCAGCGGCTTGCGGCGGCGACCGCCGCACCGGCAACGGTCATCAGATCCGCCGTGGTTGCCAGCGTCATCACCTTGCGCATCTTCGTCCTCCATCGATCATCCGCCCCGAAGGGCCGGTCTTGGGATCATGTAGGACGAGTGCCGCGAGCCACTATTGCGCTAGCGCAAACTACCATTTGATCGGGAGACGCAATCGCAGTCCAGACTCGATTGAATTTGCGCGGGGCACACAATGGTCACAGCTACTGTGTGGGCCTCAGGTCGGCGCGCAGGACGAAGCCGACAGGAAATCGCCGATCGCATCCAGAAACATTTCGGGCGACTGCAGCTGCGGGACGTGCGCGCAGCCCGCAATAATCTTGAGACGGGCGTGCGGCAGGCCGGCTGCCAGTTCGTGCGACATCGGCGGCGGCGTCGCCTCGTCATGTTCGCCGACCAGCACCAGAACCGGGACCTCGACCTGCGCAAGCTCGGGCCGCAGGTCGAGTTCGGCCAGCGCATCGCAGGCGGCGCGAAACACGTCCGGGTCGGTCCTCAGGAATGCTTCGCGACGATCGCGCATCAGGTCGGGATGATCAGCCTGAAATTCCGGCGCGAACAGCCGGCGCATCGCGACGTCGGTGATCGCCGCCAGCCCCTTGGCGCTGGATGCCGCCGCCATATTGCGGAACGCTTCACGGCCTGGATCCGAAAACGCAGCACCGCAATCGGCGAGAATGAGTTTGGTTGCGATGTTGGGATGGCGAATAGCCATCTGCAGCGCGACGAACCCGCCATATCCGTTGCCGAGCACGATGGCCTCGTCTTTGCCGACGGCATCGGTCACGGCTTCCGCCATTCGATCGGCGACTTCGGCAAGGCCTCCGCTGACCGCCCGGGATTTACCGAAGCCGGGCAATTCGGGAACGATCACCCGAAACGACTGCGACAACCGGGGAACGATGGCGTCGAAACTCGCCCGATCCGACAGCAGCGAATGCAGCAGAAAAAGCGGCTGGCCCTGGCCGAACTGCGCCGCATTGACCGTGCCGTTGGCGAGAAGTCGATCCATTCCCGTCTCTCTTTCAAGTTCAAGGTTGCAAGGCTGGAGATGGCCGTGCGGAAGCGGTGCGCTTGGGCCTTGATTGATAAATCAAAATTCAGGCAATTCAAGCCTTTGTCACTTGACGTGATATTTCACAAACTGCCATATTGTCGGTGGAAGCGAGAGAATACCATGCTTTTGCGCGATAATGTCTATGAAAGCCTCCGTTCTGATATTCTGACATGCCGTCTGGCGCCCGGTGATGATATGCGCGAGCAGGAGCTTGCCGAGCGTTATGCGGTCAGCCGCCAGCCGGTGCGCGAGGCACTGCTCCGGCTCGAGCGCGAGCATCTGGTCACTGTGCAGCCCCGCCAGGGCTACCGGGTCAATCCGATCTCGCTTTCGGATGCGCGCGACCTGTTGCGGTTCCGGCTGGCGCTGGAGCCCGCCTGCGTCGCCGAGGCGATCGAGAACGCCACGCCGGAAGTTCTGAAGGCGCTGGACGAGTTTCGTTCTTTCGCGGGCGACCACGAGGACTTCATCACCTACAACCGGGCCTTTCACTCGGCCCTGGCGCATGCGTCGGGCAACCGCCGCATGGCGGCGGCGCTGTGCGACCTGATCGGACAGGCCGATCGGCTGGTGCGCGTGAGCGTCGCCAATGTGAGAGACCACGACCCGACGCAACTGGTTGCCGAGCATGTCGCGCTGATCGAGGCGATGCAGCGACGCGACGGCAGGAGCGCTGCGCGCATCATCAAGGCGCATATTTCGCAAACCGAAAAGCGGGTGCTGCCGGCGCTCCGGCGCAACGCCGTGGTGGTCGAAGGGAGAGGCGCATGAACATTTCCGCGAAAGCAGCCGCAACGGACATCGAAATCCACGGCAATTTCGTCGATGGCCGCGAGATCGAAGCCGGCGCCGGCCAGATGCTCGACGTCCGCAATCCCGCCACCGGCGACGTCATCGCGCGAATTCCGAATTCGACCGCCGATGACATCGATTGCGCGATGAAAAGCGCGCGGGCCGCATTCGAAGGCCGCGCCTGGGGCGGCATGGACATTCGCGCCCGCGCGCGGCTGGTCAATCGCCTGGCCGACGCGTTCGAGGCCAATCTGGCGGCGCTGTACCGGCTGGAAACCCTCAACAACGGCCGTCCGCTCAACGAGACCCGCGCGCAGCTGTCGCGGCTGCCGGACTTTTTTCGGTATTTCGCCGGACTTGCGCTCTCACGCCGCGACGCGGTGATTCCGGTCGAGGGTTCCTATCTGAATTATACACTGCGCACGCCGATCGGCATCGTCGCCAATTGCACACCGTTCAATCACCCCTTGATGATCATGTGCAAGTCGCTCGCGGCGGTGCTGGCGAGCGGATGTGTCACTGTCGTAA
>DATHHQ010000844.1:0-3033 GCA_035490095.1 Bradyrhizobium sp. | reverse complement strand
TGCGGAAACAGATTGAAGCTCTGGAACACCATGCCGACTTCGCGCCTGACTTCATCCACCCGCCGCAAATTCGGGCCGAGCTCGATGCCGTCGACGACGATCTGGCCCTCCTGAAACTCCTCGAGCGCGTTGATGCAGCGGATCAGCGTGGATTTGCCGGAGCCCGAAGGACCGCAGATCACGATGCGCTCGCCCTTGGCGACGTCGAGGTTGATGTCGCGCAGCACATGAAAATCGCCGTACCACTTGTTGAGGCCGATAATGCTGACGATCGAATTTGGGGTCATGGTCATTTGCTCAACTACGCCGATGTGCGTTCAGCCTGTTCTCGACGAACAGTGAATAGCGCGACATTCCAAAACAAAAAACGAAATAGACCATTCCGGTGAAGGCAAAGCCGGTAAACAACGTGGTCGGAGTCGCCCAAACCGGATCGGAAAACGAAGCCCGTAAACTCCCGAGCAAATCGAACAGCGCCACGATCGAGACCAGCGAAGTGTCCTTGAACAGCGCGATGAAACTGTTGACGAGGCCGGGAATGACATGGCGCAGGGCTTGCGGCATCACGATCAGCGCGGTGGTTTTCCACCAGGACAGTCCCAGCGCGCTCGCGGCCTCGCCCTGCCCGCGCGGGATCGCCTGCAGGCCGCCTCTGATCACTTCCGCATTATAGGCGCCCGAGAACAGCGCGATGCCGATCAAGGCACGCACAAGTCCGTCTACCGTAAAACCCGCCGGAACGAACAGTGGCAGCATGTAGGTGGCGAAAAACAGCACCGTGATCAGCGGGACGCCGCGCCAGAATTCGATGAACATCACGGAAAAGATCCGGATCAGCGGAATCGTCGAGCGCCGGCCCAGTGCCAAGGCGATACCGACCGGCATCGACGTCACGATGCCGGTGACCGACACCACGAGCGTCACCAGAAGGCCGCCCCAGAGCCTGGTATCGACAATCGGAAATCCACCGTGGTCGAGGCCCATGGCCGATATCACGACGCCGATGCCGGCAAAGACCGCAAGGCTTATGATGAGGGAGCGCCAGCCGGTGCGAATGCCGCCATTCAAGACGAACAGCAGGATTGAAACGATGGCCGCCGTGGCGGCAAAGTCGGCCCAAACCGGGCGACCAGCGGCCTGGATTTGATCGCGCAGCCACGTCAGCGGCCAGATCAGATAGCTGACGGCGACGCTGAGCAGGACGACAAGCCTCCCCAGCCATGCCAGCAGCGGTCCGACGACCGCGGTTGCCTCACCCGCGCTCGTCAGCTTGCGGCCGGCGTCGCCAATGCTGTCTGCAAATCCGGACAGAAAATCGGCCGTCCAGCTGACGCCGAAGCCACTCAAGCCGCCGCCATGCAGCAGAAAAAACGCGACCACGGGAAACGCGATGAAGAAAAGACCGGCGCTCAGGCCCTTGGCCGGAAGGCGCGGCATCAACAGCGGCAACAACAGCAGGGCGGCAAGCAGGAAAGTCAGATTGACCCGCCATCGCTCGGCCTCCGGGTAGAAGCCGTAGATGAATTGGGCGAATTTCGCCTGCACGTAAGGCCAGCAGGCGCCGACCACGTGCCCCGCATTCTCCGCAAGACATGCGTTCCGGTCGCTGCCGCGCCAGACTGCATCGACCAACAGGAATTTCACCGCCGGAACGACGGTGAACCACAGCAACAATAGGCCCATGATGGTGAGCAGGATGTTGGTCGGCGAGTTGAACAGCCGCGTGCGCAGGAAACCGACAAAACCGGTGGTCTTGACCGGCGCGGCACGCTCGGGGACGAGGTCCTGACGGACAAAGGACGAAGCGGCTGTCTCGCTCATGCGCCCATGCTCCGGCCGATCCGCCATCCGTAGAAGCTCATGATTGCGCTCGTCACCAGCGAAATCAGCAGATAGACGCCCATGGTGATGCCGATGATTTCAATCGCCTGACCGGTCTGGCTCAGTGTCGTCCCCGCGAATACCGAAACCAGGTCGGGATATCCGATCGCCACCGCCAGTGAGGAATTCTTGGTGAGGTTGAGATACTGATTGGTGAGCGGCGGCAGGATCACCCGCATCGCCTGCGGCACCACGATCAGCCGCAATGTCGAACCGCGCTGCAGCCCAAGCGAGCTGCCGGCTTCCATCTGGCCCTTGTGGACCGACTGGATACCGGCGCGCACGATCTCGGCGATGAAGGCCGCCGTATAGGTCGACAGCGCCAGCGTCAGCGCCACGAACTCCGGAATGACGCGCGAGCCCCCGGAAAAGTTGAACCCCTTGAGTTCGGGGAATTCGAACTTGACGGGGGCGCCGAATACAAGCGAGCTCACCAGTGGCAGGCCGACCAGCATGCCGAGCACATAAGGCCAGATCCGGATCATCCGGCCGTGGTCGAACAGTTGTTTGCGGGCATAACGCCGCAGCAGCAGCGAGCCCACGACCGCAACGACGACCGCAAACACGAAAGGCTCGAAGCCGGGATTGCCGATCGGCTTTGGAATCACGAAACCGCGGTTGGAAAGAAAGAAGCTGCCGAACAGCGAAATGCTTTGCCGCGGATTCGGCAGTGCGGCCAGCACGGCGAGATACCAGAACAGGATCTGGAACAGCAGCGGCAGATTGCGGATCAGTTCGACATAGCCGCCGGAGATGCGCGACAGCAGCCAGTTCGGCGACAGCCGGCCCAGTGCGACGAGAAATCCGATCACGGTGGCGAAGAAGATGCCGATGATCGAGACCAGCAGCGTGTTGAGCAAACCCACGAGAAACACGCGGGTATAAGAGTCGGATCCGGAATACGGAATCAGGTTTTGGCTGACGTCAAAACCCGCCGTATTTGCGAGAAAGCCGAAGCCGGAGGTGATCCGCTGCGACGCCAGGTTGGCGCGGGCATTGGCCACGATCTCGTAGCAAATCCAGGCCAGCGCGGCGACGAACAATATCTGGAGGACAAATCCTCCCCACCCTGCCCGTCCGCCGAGCGCACGCTGCACTTTGGCGGCTAGCTGCGGCGGTGGTAATCGGGGCTCGATGCTCATCGCCGCAGCC
>DATHHQ010000843.1:0-22106 GCA_035490095.1 Bradyrhizobium sp. | reverse complement strand
CTCGGCCTTGCTCGGCGCCGTGCTGCTGGTGGGGGCGGATACGCTGGCCCGCACCATCGTCGCGCCCGCCGAAATGCCGATCGGCATCCTGACCGCGGCGGTCGGCGCGCCGTTCTTTCTGGCCATGCTGCTGCGGCAGCGGGGGCTCGCCGGACTATGACGGCCGTGATCGAGGCACGATCGGTCTCGATGGCGATCAACGGCGCGACGCTGGTCGATGCGATCGACTTGCGTATCGACGGCGGCGAGACGGTCGCCATTGTCGGACCGAACGGCGCCGGCAAATCGACGCTGTTGCGGTTACTGTCCGGCGACCTCCGCGCCACCCGCGGCGAGGTCAGGCTCAAGTTGCGAGAGCTTCACTCCTATCCTGCACGCCAGCTCGCCTTGCATCGCGCGATGCTGTCGCAGCATGTCAATGTCACCTTCCCATTTACGGTCGAGGAGATCGTTCACATGGGCGCCGGCGATAGCGGCCGCGCCGCTGCCCAGCGATTTGTCGATGCTGCGTTGCACGAGGTTGGACTGAACGATTTCCGCCAGCGCCAATTGCCGACGCTTTCCGGAGGCGAGCAGCAGCGCGCACATTTCGCCCGGGTCCTGGTTCAGCTCGCATGCGGCGAGGCCCTTCATGGCCCCGGCCTTTTGCTACTGGATGAACCGACATCCAGCCTGGACATGCGCCATCAGATCGATCTGGTGGAGACGGCAAAGCAGCGCGCGGCCAACGGCACCGCTGTCGTCGCGGTGCTTCACGATCTCAATCTTGCCATGCGCTTCGCCGACAGGATCATCCTGCTTCACCACGGCCGGCTGGCCATCGATGGCGGTCCCCGCGAAACAGTGACACCGGAAATCATCGAACGAATATTCGGGGTCGAGGCCGCCGTTCAATATACCGACAACGGGATTCCGTTCCTGCTGCCGCAAACGATGCGGCCGCTCGCGACAGAACGGCAGCCCTCGGACTGAACGGCTGTTTTCGAATTACGCGCAAGGCCGATATTGGCGCATTACCAGGAGACGCCGTAGTTCGCGGCGAGGCGTCGCGCCTCCGCCTCTTGATTCTCATATCCCCTTGCAGGGATCCTGTTCGCAGGCCTGTAAGCCTGTCTCACGAGCTGCGAGACCTGTGTCGGAGGCCTGGAGGCCTGTCTCACGGGCTTTGAGGCCTGTGTCGGGGGACTGGAAGCCTGTCTCACGGGCGTGGAAATCGCCTTGACAGGCTTGGCGGCCTCCGGCTTGGCGATCGGCTTCTGCTCCCGGGGGTTAACC
The DNA here is from genome assembly GCA_035490095.1 of Bradyrhizobium sp. Lineage (GTDB taxonomy): Bacteria > Pseudomonadota > Alphaproteobacteria > Rhizobiales > Xanthobacteraceae > Bradyrhizobium. The sequence goes on along the minus strand of DATHHQ010000843.1, from coordinate 20,831 downwards.
GATTCAATTCTCTCGTTCGGTTCTTCACCGGACGCGAGGAGGCCGCTGTTCTGGCCAGCCTGAGCTGTCACGGATGCCAGAGCCAGAACGGATATCAGGATAAGTTTACGCATGTGAATCTCCCGTGCTTGATGACGGAAAACTAAATCATTGGCTCAATCGGTTATGTGAGCCCGATCACGCAGGCCCACAACGTGTGGACGGTGGCTGACGGCGGCGTAACGCCGCACGCACACGCAGGCGCCGTCAACACTTCACAAAACCGTCAGCGCTCTGTAACGCGCGCTCCGCAGAACAGCCGCCTGGCCACTTACAGGAGACTCACCATGCGGATTTCCCTGCTCTGTTCCGTCGCGTCGTTATTCCTGGCTTCAACCGCAGCGTTCGCGCAAGGCGAAGGCGAATTTCCCGCCAAGCTGGCCGGACATGCGGTGCTTCCCGCGCAATCCTTTATCGATGCACCCGCCGACGCGCCCGACGATCTGAAGACCTCGGGCAAATATACCACCGGCCGCCGCGTCGATGCCATCGGCAGCGTGATGGGCAAATCCAATGACCGGCCAACCGGCGTATCGCTGCCGTTCAAGGGCCAGCCGCTGCAGGGCTACTCCGGCATCAAGGTCATGCCCGACGGATCGTTCTGGGTGATCACCGACAACGGCATGGGCTCGCGCACCAACTCGCCCGATTCGATGCTGTATCTCAACCGCCACAAGATCGACTGGACCACCGGCAAGGTCGAGCGCCAGGAAACCGTGTTCCTGCACGATTCCGACAAGAAGGTGCCGTTCCGTATCGTCCACGAGGACACCGCCAGCCGCTATCTCACCGGCGCCGACTTCGACACCGAAGGCTTTCAGATCATCGGCGACACTTTCTGGATCGGCGACGAGTTCGGCCCCTACATCCTGAAGGCCGACCGCAACGGAAAGGTACTGGCCGTGTTCGAGACCGTGGCTGACGGCAAGCCGGTGCGCTCGCCGGACCACTGGTCGGTGCAGTCGCCGGGCGCGCCGGGCTTGAGCTACACCACCGTCAATCTGCGCCGCTCCAAGGGCTATGAAGGCTTCGCTTCGTCCAAGGATGGCAAATTCCTGTACGGCCTGCTCGAAGGCCCGCTGTGGGATGCCGAGAAGAAGGATTGGGAAAAGGTCGACGGCAAGGAAGCCTCGCGGATTCTCGAATTCGACGTCGCGGCGGAAAAGCTCACCGGCCGCTACTGGCAATATGTGTTCGAGCAGAACGGCAACGCCATCGGCGACTTCAACATGATCGATGCCGCGAACGGCCTGATCATCGAACGCGACAACGGCGAAGGCACCGCGGACAAGGCCTGCCCGCAAGGCCAGCGCGGCGAAAACTGCTTTTCGGATATCGCGAAGTTCAAGCGCGTCTACAAGGTCGAGCTCAACGACGCCAACGCCGGCAAGCCGGTGCGGAAGATCGCCTATATCGACCTGATGAAGATCAAGGATCCCGACAACAAGGCGCGCAAGCCGCTCAACGAGGGGGTGCTGACGTTCCCGTTCTTCACCATCGAAAACGTCGACCGTGTCGATGAGACGCATATCATTGTCGGCAACGACAACAACCTGCCGTTCTCCTCGAGCCGCGATCCCAACAAGGCCGACGACAACGAATTCGTGCTGCTCGAGGTCGGAGATTTTCTGAAGGCGAAGTAAGCGGCCGGAACACAACCGGCCGGCCATCGGCGACCGTAACAAAATCCCTCCCGCTCGGGAGGGATTTTTCGTTTCGCGTTAGGCCAATTCGCCAGCCGCCGCTCGCTTCGCATTATCCGGCCGGCATCATGACGACGCCCTTGTCCTTGGGCCAGCGTACTCGCCATGCGAAGGCAATATCCCTGACCTCGCCTGCTTTGGCCTCGAAAGCCCATTCCAGCACGCCGCGCCGGTCGCGCAAATTGGTCGCGGCCGGCGGCGTCGTCGATGGCAGCATTTCGACCTGGATGTCTTCGTTTTCGCTGACGGGCAATTGATCCTCGATTGCGATCCTGATCGGGAAATCATGGCCATTGCGAATAACGGTCTTGAACGAGCGTTCGTCGGTCTTCGATGTCGTCAGGATCAGGCCGGCCGATCCTTCGTTGCGTTTGACAACGGAGCGTTCGACCTTGACCTTGTCATCGGCGCCGAAACCGAGCCGCACCGTTTCGTCCTTGCCTGCGGCAGCCATGTGACCACGACCGATGAACACGCCGTCACGATAGATCGCGACCCGGCCCGGCAGCAACGGCGCGTCCTCGCTTTGTATAAAGCTCGCTTCGAGGAACGCGGTCGGATCGAGCACCGGAACCGACCGTACGGCAAGATCGGGCGCGATGCTCGCGGTGGAGACGCGCAGGCTCTTGGCGCCCTCGCTTGCGCCAACGCTGACGCGGCCCGGTATCCTGAATACCACCTGGAAACCGCCGACTTCCGCCGCAGCCTGTTGCTCGTCGGCCTTTTCTCGTTCCGCAGGTTGATCGAGCGCCTTGGACATCGCGCGTGATTGGGCAGGCGGCCTCACATTATCCATCACAGCGCCCGCGGGCGCCGCCGGCCGCGGCGGAGGCGGATATTGCACGATCAGCGAATTCAGCTCAGGTGCCCTGCCGCCCCGCGCGCTTCGCACGGTCGAAACGCTGAGCGCAATATTCGGCCAGTCCTCTCCCGTGGTTTGGGTGATTTCGGCGCGGCGCACCAGTTCGAGCGCGGGCTTGCGGTCCTTCGCGCCGGTGTCGAGACGGGCGTCATAGAGCGGCGTCCAGCGCGCGGCGCGCACCGCATAGGTCACCCGCAACGTCGCCTTGGTCGCGGCGGCAGCCGCAAGATCGATCCTCACCTCGAGCTTGCTTGGCGGCTTGATCGCGCGATCGGATTCCAGCCGGGCGATCTCGCGATCGATGTCGCGTTGCTTGCGTTCCGCATCGCGAATGGCCGCGTCCGCGAAAGCTACTTCCTCGGCAACCGCGGCAAAAGCCGCGCGCCAATCGGCGATCGGACGGGCCTCACCCTTCTCACCAATTCCCGCAGGTGACGTTTCGGCAAAACGCTCGGCAAATTTGCGACGCGCGGTAGCGGCGGCGATCGCGCCTTGCAGGTTGGCGCGCTCGTCCTTCAGCGCCTCGATGCGCTGGTCGAGTTCGGGTAGATTGACCGGAGGTGCTGCGCGAGGCGGCCTGGTATCGATCGCCCCGATGGTAAGCTTCGCACCCGCCTCGCCCTCCACCCGCAGCGACGATGGATCGAGCGTTAGCGGGAAATCCTTGATCACCAGGGTGTTATCACCGCCGGGAAGGTCGACCGCGATGGCGCGCGTGATGCTGGCGCCATCGGGATAGACGGTGACGGCATCGACCGCCGATGTCGCCTCTACATTGGCCGCTTTGGCCTGCATCGCGGCGAGTGTCGTAAGAACGACGAGGCTTGTCATGACAAGGCGGTTCGCAACAATAGGCATGGTTTCTCTCCCGCAAATATCCACGCGTCGCCGGCACAGCCGGAGATGGTCCGGCACGACCAGACGCATGGAAAATCCTATCGCTCCAGTGATGAGACGTCACGACAAAGGAATTGGTTCGATTGAGGTTTCCGTGAGGCGGGGCTCGGGCGGGGCCGCGCTGGCACTTAACCTCTCCCCTTGTGGGAGAGGTCGGATCGTATCGACAGATGCGATCCGGGTGAGGGGTTACGCCCTCACGATAGGCCGAAACCCCTCACCCGTCTTCGCGGAGTTTATCATCGGGCGGCGCTTCGCGCCGACCCGTTGGCGAAGCCACCTCTCCCACAAGGGGGAGAGGGGAAGAAATCAAAACACCAGCGCCTTAAAATACCAAAGCCTTGGCCTGCTTCACCTGTGGCAGCGCCTGCACCTTGGCGAGCAGCGCCGCCGGCACCGGACCGTCAACTTCGACCAGCGCGATGGCATCGCCGCCCGGCTTGTTGCGGCCGAGATGGAAGGTCGCGATGTTGATCCTGGCATCGCCGAGCAGGCTCGCGAAGTGGCCGATGAAACCCGGCTTGTCCTCGTTGGTGACGTAGATCATCGATTTGCCGAACTCGGCGTCGACGCGGATACCCTTGATGTCGACCAGCCGCAGCTTGCCGTCGTGATAGACGGTGCCGGAGACCGAACGCTCCTGCCGCTCCGTCATCACCGTCACGGTGATCAGGCTCTCGTAGTCGCTCTGCGCCGCGCGCACGATCTCGTCGACCACCATGCCGCGCTCCTTGGCGACCACCGGCGCCGAGACGACGTTGACGTCGCCGAGCATTGGCCGCAGCAGGCCGGACAGCGCCGCCGAAGTCAGCGCCTTGATTTTCATTTCGGCGACGTGGCCCTCATAGGTGATCTGCACCTTCAGGATGCCGCTCTCGGTGAGCTGGCCTGCGAACGAGCCGAGCTTCTCGGCAAGCTCGATAAACGGCTTCAGCTTCGGCGCCTCTTCCGCCGTGATCGACGGGAAATTCACCGCGTTGGAAATCGCGCCGCTCAGCAGATAGTCCGACATCTGTTCGGCAACCTGAAGCGCGACATTCTCCTGCGCCTCGGTGGTGGCCGCGCCAAGATGCGGCGTGCAGATCACGTTGGGATGGCCGAACAGCACGTTTGACGTGGCCGGCTCCTCGACGAATACGTCGACCGCGGCACCGGCGACATGCTTGGAATTCAACGCATCGACCAGCGCCTGCTCGTCGACCAGACCGCCGCGCGCGCAATTGATGAGGCGCACGCCCTTCTTCATCTTGGCGAGCGCCGACGCGTCGATGATGTTCTTGGTCTTCTCGGTCAGCGGCGTATGCAGCGTAATGAAGTCGGCGCGCTTGAGCAGATCGTCGAGTTCGACTTTCTCAACGCCGATGTCCTTGGCGCGTTCCGGCGACAGGAACGGATCGAATGCGATCACTTTCATACGCAAGCCCAGCGCGCGATCGGCGACGATCGAACCGATGTTGCCGCAACCGATCACGCCCAGCGTCTTGGCGGTGATCTCGACCCCCATGAAGCGGTTCTTCTCCCACTTGCCGGCCTGGGTGGAGGCGTCGGCCTGCGGAATTTCCCGCGCCAGCGCCAGCATCAAGGTGATGGCGTGTTCGGCCGTGGTGATCGAATTGCCGAACGGGGTGTTCATCACGATAATCCCCTTGGCCGTGGCGGCGGGAATCTCAACATTATCGACGCCGATGCCGGCACGGCCGATCACTTTCAGCCGCGTCGCCTTCTCGATGATTTTCGCAGTCGCCTTGGTGGCGGAGCGGATCGCGAGGCCGTCGTAATTGCCGATGATCTCGGCAAGCTTGTCCTTGTCCTTGCCGAGATTGGGCTGGAAATCGACGTCGATGCCGCGATCCTTGAAGATCTGCACGGCGGCGGGCGACAGCGCGTCGGAAATGAGAACTTTGGGTTTGGACATTGGTCTGATCCGTTGATGGACGATGCATTTGATATCGTCACCCGCGGGCCAAAGCGCGAAGCGCGTCTTCGCGCCAGAGACCCGCGGGTTCATCTTTTTCGATGGATGGCCGGGTCGAGCCCGGCCATGACGATGATGGGATGAACGAACTTATGCCGCTTTCGCGAGTGACGACTTCATCTCCGCGAACGCCCAGTCGATCCACTGCGTCAGCAGCGCGACGTCGTTGGCTTCCACGGTCGCGCCGCACCAGATGCGCAGGCCGGCCGGCGCATCGCGATAATGCGCGAAATCGTAGCCGGCGCCTTCCTTCTCCACCAAGGCAACGAGCTTCTTGGCAAAGTCGGACTGCGCGTCCGGTGTCAGCGACGTGATCGCGGGATCGACCACCCTCATGCACACCGAGGTATTGGAACGAATAGCCGGATCCTTCGCCAGGAAATCGATCCACGGCGTTTTCGCCTTCCAGTCGGCGAGCACCTTGGTGTTGGCGTCGGCGCGCGCCATCAGGCCCTTGAGGCCGCCGATCGATTTTCCCCAGTTCAGCGCATCGAGATAGTCCTCGACGCACAGCATCGACGGCGTGTTGATGGTTTCGCCCTCGAAGATGCCTTCGTTGAGCTTGCCGCCCTTGGTCATGCGGAAGATCTTCGGCAGCGGCCACGCCGGCTTGTAGCTCTCGAGCCGCGCCACCGCGCGCGGTGAGAGCACCAGCATGCCGTGCGCGGCTTCACCGCCGAGCGCCTTCTGCCAGGAGAACGTCACCACATCGAGCTTGGCCCAATCGAGCTTCTGCGCGAACGCCGCCGAGGTGGCGTCACAGATGGTGAGGCCTTCGCGATCAGCGCTGATCCAGTCGGCATTGGGGACGCGCACGCCCGAAGTGGTGCCGTTCCAGGTGAACACGATGTCGGAGCTAGGATCGGCCTTGCTCAGATCGGGGATTTCGCCATAGCCGGCATGCAGTCTGGTCACATCCTTGAGCTTCAATTCCTTGACGATATCGCTGACCCAACCTTCGCCGAAGGATTCCCAGGCGATCGTGGTCACAGGCCGCGCGCCAAGCAGCGACCACAGCGCCATTTCGACCGCGCCGGTATCGGACGCCGGCACGATGCCGATCTTGTAACCGGCTGGCACTTCGAGCACTTCGCGCGTCAGCTCGATCGCAAGCTTGAGTTTTGCCTTGCCGACTTTCGCGCGATGCGAGCGGCCGAGGGCGGCGTCTTTGAGATTTTGGGCGTTCCAGCCCGGGCGCTTGGCACAGGGGCCGGACGAAAAATGCGGCACATTGGGCCGCGAAGCGGGCTTCGCTGCAGTCATGATCTATCCTTCCAGATAGTGAGCCTCCCGTTGGGGGGAGGTGTCCCGCCGCGGTGCTTAGGGGAATCGCCCTGAATCGTCAAGGCACTTCGAAAGGATCAGGTATGATCCTGGGATCACCGGCGATTTCGGAAGGATCACGCGCGGTTGATGGCTCGGCGGGCGCTTCCGGCGACAATGGCGGGGCCGCCTGCGAATCCAACAGCTCCGCCGCATCCGTGACGGTTCTCTCGGCCCTGCGCCGGCTTGCGATTTTCAAAATGCTTTTTTCGTTCGCCCGCACAACGTACTCGTTGCCGATCCGAACGATCGTATAATTCTTCATGTGCGATCCCCGACGGCCCCCGAGCCGCACTGCAGCATCAGGATGCCATGGTTCGCGCGCGGAAGAAAATCGCGAAGGCCCGAGTAGTTTACCACCGGTTAACCGGAACGAATGGCAAACCGTGTTTTGCAACGATCGCAAGCGCCGCCGGAATCACGGGCGGGGCTGTATCAAAATCGCAACGTCATCCCGACGTGGCTCGGCTGAAATCCCAGCCGCGCGTAGAACCGCTGCGCATCGACGCGGGTGTTATGCGTCAACAGCTCGACCAGCGCGCAACCCCTGGCGCGCGCTTCGGCGACGGCCCATTGCACGATCCTTTCTCCGACGCCGCGGCCGCGGCAATGCGTGGCGACGCGAACATCCTCGATCAGTCCGCGCGAGGCGCCCTGCGAGCTCAGTCCGGGCAGGATGCAGAGCTGCAGGCAGCCGATGACGGCGCCGTCTTCATCTTCCGCGACCACGAGCTGGATATGGGAGGCGTGTTCGAGCACCTCGAACGCCCGGAAATACGACACGGGCAGCGAGTCTTCGAGCCGTTCGCGCCCGCTGCCGAGCGGATCGTCCGCCAGCATCGCCACGATGACGCCGACGTCGTCGCGGCGAGCGTGGCGGATGGTGATCGAGGAAATCGCGGCCATGGTCGTTCCAGCAGAACTCAACGCGCCGGCGGCAGGCCGAGCGACTGTTCGGCCTCGCCGATCCAGCGTCGCACGGCGGCATAGCCGTCGAGGTGAAAGCCGCCTTCATGCGCGAGCCTCGTATAGGCCAGCAGCGAAACGTCGGCGAGCGAGATGGCATCGCCGACCAGGAACCGGGTCGCGGCGAGTTGATGCTCCATCCGCGCCAGCGCTGCATAGCCGCGCTTGATTTTATCCGGATCGAGGTCCGAGGCTGGCTTGCCGAGATAGACCATCTGGAAGCGGCACACCGCGACATAGGGCTCGTGGCTGTACTGCTCCCAGAACAGCCACTCGTCCATTTTCGCGGCGGCAAAGGCATCCGCGGGAATGAGATCGCTGCCGCGGGCGAGGTAGCGGATGATGGCGTTGGATTCCGCCAGCGTGCGGCCGTCGTCGAACTCGACGGCCGGCACCTGCCCCGCATTGTTGAGTTTGAGAAACTGCGTCGTGCGGGTCTCGCGCTTGAGCGTGTCGACGCCGACCCATGTGTAGGGCAGCGCAAGCCGGTCGCAGACCCATTTCACTTTCAGGCAATTGCCCGAATTGGTATCGCCGTAGATTTTCATCATTTGCGCGAACTCCGGACAGCGGCGGCATCGGACCAGCCGCATTATTCGCTGTCAAGTCAGTTCACGCGTTGCCGGGATCAGAACTTGTAGCCGATGCCGGCGCGCAGGTTATTGGCCTGAACGGCCGTGTTCTTGACCGTCAGGAATTTTACGTATTCCCATTCGCCCCGCAGGAACACACTGTCCCACAGCATGTATTCCAGACCGAGACCGCCGGTCCAGCCGGCCACGAAGGCATTGGTTCTTTGTTCTGACAGAGTCTGGGATTGCGCGGGAACGGGAAGCGTGGGTCCTGTTGTGGTGACCGTATTGCCGAAGATGTCTGTTGTGGTCGTATCCTCGCGCTTCGTTACGTTACTCGTCACGGAGCGAGACACGTCCATGCGCCCAATGGCGACACCGCCGAATACATAAGGCAGGAAATTGCCGGTCGCCCAACCGGCGCGTCCTCTGAACGTGATCTGGTCCTTTATCTGTACCGCAGAGCGGCCCGTCAAAGTCACCCCATAGATCGTGGTGATGCCCGGAGCGTTGACCGTACCGGGCGGATTGGTGATGAGAAGGGAATTGGAACCGCTGGTCGAAGTAGCGAGCCTGTCGAAGTAGCTGTAATTCGCTTCAACACCAAAAACCAGATCTTCAGATTGCCAGTTGCGGCCGACGAAGGCGCCGAAGCCAGTACCCTGTGTCGTCGTTTTGGCTAACAAATTGAATTGCGACGTCGGTTGCTGAAGCACGCTGTCACGAAAAATGAAATTCGTCAGACCGACGACGCTCTTGCTGAAATCGCTTGATACCGCCGAATAGCTCACCTCACCGCCGGCGTACCAGCCATCCCAGTTTCGAGTCGGCGTGGGCGCTGAAATACTGCCGCGAAGGAAATCGGGCATATCCGCCGCCTGCGCGCCGGACACCGCTCCGAACACCACCGCCGCCAGTATTAATCCACGCATCGCAACACCCCCATCGAACGCTCTGAACTTGGTGCTGATCATCGCCTGTTAACCTTAATCAATCGTTGTCGCCGCGCTCTGACCGGCATGATCTTTTTGCGAAAACCGAAGATCGCTTTGCAAAACAAAACGGCGCAGGAAGATCCCGCGCCGTTCACAATCGTTAAGAATTGAAAGACCCGATCAGCCCTTGTGCACCACGGGCGGCGGCGGATACATCGCGGGGCTATCGAGCTGCCAACGCACGCCGAGCGTCAGGTCGTGCGAGGTGATGTCTTTAAATCCCATCGTATGGTTGTTCGCGACCCCGTTGAAATCGGAGACGATGCCAGTCGTTGCATCGCCAAGATTCACGTAGCTGTAACCCAGCTCCACCGTGAAGCCCGGATTGACCCGATAAGCCAGGCCGGTATGCAGAGCCCATGCGAAATTCCACTTTGAGGCGGAAGGTGCGGTAGCGACACCGAGGGCCGGCGTATTTGTATCGACATAGCTGGAGATGGTGTTGCGCGAAAAGCCGACGCCGGCACCGATGTACGGAGTCACGTACCACCAGGTACCGAGATCCACATAGGCGTTGGCGAGAGCCAGCCATTCAGACTTGCTGGCGGTATAAGTGTCAGCGCCGTTGGTAGGTACTCCCCCATTGCTGAAGACAAAAATATCGCTGCCGTGGAAATTGGATTTACCGCGATACTGGCCGGTGACGTCGGCGCGGAACCAATTGTTGAACTGGTAACCGACGCCGATGCCAAAGATACCTGCCGTGTCAAAGCCCGTATTTTGATTCAGCGACAGCAGCGTGGGATAGGAAAACCAGTCCAGCTTCTTGACCCGCTGATTGCTGAAACCGATATCGCCGCGCAGATACCATCCGCCGAAATCGTCGACCGGGGCCGGCGCATACATCGGCGACTGCATGATGGGCATGTCCGCTGCGAACGCCACCGACGACAACAGTGCTGCCGCTCCGGCGGCAACGAGAAACTTAACGCTACGCATTGGCTTCGTCCTTTTGGCCGGTGAGGCAGACAACGGAGGCCTCACATCAAAAACTCACCGCCGGACGATGCCATTAAATGCTTAAGCGCCGCTTAACCCTAATTATTAAGGTTGATAATCTCTTACCCGCGATCCGACGCGAGCGGAATTCTCAGTCTTGCCGCTCGCGCTTCAGCTTGCGAATATTTGCGAAGTCTTCACAATCTCTAAAAATGTATTGAAGGCCGCGCCCGCATCAGCGCGGGGTTTTCGGCAGCGTCGGCAGGAACACCGCGAGCAACCCGATCGCCGGCAGGAACGCGCAGACCTGATAGACGAACGCGATGCCAGTGTGATCGGCGACCTTGCCCAGCACCGCGGCGCCGAGCCCGCCGATACCGAACGCGACGCCGAAGAACACTCCGGAGATCATTCCGAAACGATGCGGCATCAATTCCTGCGCGAACACGATGATCGACGAAGTCGCCGACGAGATGATGAAGCCGATGAACACCGTCAGCACGGCGCTGGCGAACAAGCCGGCATAAGGCAGCGCCAGCGTGAACGGCAGCGCACCGAGGATCGAGAACCAGATCACGTATTTGCGGCCGAAGCGATCACCCAGCGGCCCGCCGAAGAAGGCCCCGACCGCGTTGGCGGCAAGAAAGATGAAGAGGTAGAGCTGGGCGGCCTGGGTCGAGACCGCAAACTTGTCGATCAGATAGAAAATGTAGTAGCTCGACAGGCTCGACACATAGAGCTGCTTGGAGAACAGCAGTGCGACCAGCACCACAAGCGCGATCTTGACGCGTCGCGAATCCGGCGCGTCCGGATGCGGTTCGACGGGTGCGAACTTCCTGGCCGCGATCTGCGGCCTGTACCAAAGCCCAATCCGCCACAGGATGACAATCGCCAGAAATGCGATCGAGGAAAACCAGGCGATGCTTGGCTGACCGAACGGCACCACGATCAATGCCGCCAGCACCGGGCCCATCGAGGTACCGAAACTGCCACCGAGCTGAAACACCGATTGCGCGAAGCCGTAGCGGCCGCCCGACGCCAGCCGCGCGATCCGCGCCGACTCCGGATGGAACACCGCCGAGCCCAGGCCGACCAGCGCGGCGGCAACCAGAATGACGGGGTAACGCTGAGCGATGCTGAGCAACAGCAAGCCGAAGAAGGTAGACCCCATGCCGATCGCGAGGGAAAACGGCTGTGCCTTCCTGTCGGTGAAATATCCGACCACCGGCTGCAACAGCGACGCGGTGAACTGGAACGCCAGCGTGATCAATCCGATCTGGGCAAAGTCCAGTGCGTAATTGTCTTTCAGGATTGGATAGATCGACGCGATCAGCGACTGCATGGTGTCGTTGAGGAAATGCGAGAAGCTGATTCCCGCCAGCACGATGTAGGCCGGCGCTGCGCCCGCCGTGCCGGCGATGGAGCCGGACGTCACATCCGGAACCAGCACCGGCGCGACCAGCACTTCATCGGAGACGACGACAGGCTTGTTCAAGGAATCGATCCCGGAAGATTCGCGACACGCATTTCCTACGATGGCCGCGCTGCGGTCACCACCACCATTAGATAATGGCTGCGATGCGATTGGACCCGGCTAATCGCGCTCAGGCCGCCGCGGCATGGCCCAGCGCCGAGACGATGTGGTCGACCACTTCCTCGACCAGGATACGGTCGTCGCCCTCGCCCATCACCCGGATCACCGACTCGGTGCCGGACGAACGTACCAGCAACCGGCCGTGACCGTTGAGCCGCTTTTCGCCGGCGTCGATCGCCGACTTGACGTCGGCATCGTCGAGCGGCTTGCCGCTGCGATAGCGCACGTTCTTCAGAATCTGCGGCAGCGGCTCGAAGCGATGACAGACCTCCGACACCGGGCGGCGAAGTTTTTGCACCACCGCGAGCACCTGCAGCGCCGCGACAAAACCATCGCCGGTGGTGGCGTAGTCCGACAGAATGATGTGACCGGAAGGCTCGCCGCCGATATTGTAGCCGCTGCTCAGCATCTGTTCGAGAACATAGCGGTCGCCGACCTGCGTGCGCACCAGCTCGATACCCAGGCCTTCGAGAAAGCGCTCCAATCCGAGATTCGACATCACGGTGGAGACGATACCCGGCTTGGCGAGGCGGCCGTCTTCCTTCCAGCTTTGCGCGATCACCGCGAGCAGCTGGTCGCCATCGACCAGGTGTCCGCGCTCATCGACAAGAATGACGCGGTCGGCGTCGCCATCGAGCGCGATGCCGATGTCGGCGCGCATTTCGCGAACCTTGCGGCATAGTGCTTCCGGCGAGGTGGATCCGCATTCCTTGTTGATATTGAATCCGTCCGGGTCGACGCCGATGGCAATCACATCGGCACCCAGCTCCCACAGCGCTTCCGGCACCACCTTATAGGCCGCGCCGTGGGCGCAATCGACCACCACGCGCAAGCCGTCGAGGCTGAGATCGCGCGGCAGCGTGCGCTTGGCGAATTCGATATAGCGGTCATGAACGCCGTCGATGCGGCGCGCACGCCCGAGACTGGCGCTCTGCGCCAGACGCTTGTCGAGCGATTCATCCAGCAATTGCTCGATCTGCTTTTCGACGTCGTCGGAAAGCTTGAAGCCCTGCGGACCGAACAGCTTGATGCCGTTATCTTCGAACAGATTATGCGAAGCGGAAATCATCACGCCGAGATCGGCGCGCATCGACTTGGTCAGCATCGCCACCGCCGGCGTCGGCATCGGGCCGAGCAGCAGCACGTCCATGCCGACCGAAGTAAAGCCGGCCACCATCGCATATTCGATCATGTAGCCGGAAAGCCGCGTGTCCTTGCCGATCACGACGCGATGACGGTACTCGCCGCGCTGAAACACCAATCCAGCCGCCTGCCCGACCTTGAGCGCCAGCTCCGGTGTAATCAGACCATTGGCACGACCCCGAATCCCGTCCGTACCGAAATATTTGCGGCTCATATGCCCCCCGAGCGGCTTTCAAGGATTCTCAAACCACCCCGCGAGAATACTTAAACGCCCGTCCATCACAACGTGCACGCCTTATAATGCCTTCGGAGCTAAAATGGCTTCAAAAAATATGATGAATCATTACCGTCAGCCAAACCGGCCCTGAGCCGCTAACATATTGTTAACGCAGGAAATACCGCCGGTTCCCTGTCCTAGAGCACCTCAGCGCTAGTTCGTGCGCTTGACGTGATGGTCGCCTTTCGAAGGCGGCGGCTGGGTGACATTGACCGGGTCAGAACCCGGAAAGGTCTCCTCCAGCCCTTCCTCCAGTGCCTGGTCGAGCTGGCGCTTCTCGGTATCCTTGACATCTTTGGGGTCGGAGCGTGGTCCGGTCATGGATGCCCTCCTGGTTAGCAGCCGGTTCCGCGACACGATTTTGCGGATGGCCCAACCATGCTAGATGACTGCCCGACTGAAGAATTACAAGAAGCGCCGGGAGCGTCCATGAAACACATCACCTGCATCGAGGATCTGCGCCAGGTCCATATGCGCAAAGTGCCGAAGGCGTTTTTCGACTACGCCGATCGCGGCTCCTATGCCGAGGAAACACTGCGCGCCAACCGCGACGATCTTCAGCAGATCAAGTTTCGCCAGCGCATTCTGGTGGACGTGTCGAAACGCGATCTTTCGACCACCATCCTCGGTGAGCCCGCATCGCTGCCACTGATCCTGGCACCGATCGGATTGTGCGGCATGCAACACGGCGATGGTGAGATCCATGCCTGTCGCGCCGCACACGCCGCCGGCATTCCCTTTACGCTGAGCACGATGTCGATCTGCTCGATCGAGGACGTTGCGGCCAATGTCGACAAGCCGTTCTGGTTTCAGCTTTACGTCATGAAGGACCGCGGCTTCATCAAGGCGCTGATCGAGCGCGCGATCGCCGCAAAATGCAGCGCGCTGGTGCTGACCGTCGATCTGCAGGTGATCGGCCAGCGTCATCAGGACATCAAGAACGGCATGACGGTGCCACCGGAATGGAGCGTGTCGAAGTTCTTCGATTTCGCCAGCAAGCCTGGATGGGTGTCCGGGGTGTTGCGCGGCAAGCGCCGCACCTTCGGCAACCTGGTCGGCCATCTCAAAGGCACCGACGATATTACCGCGCTGGGGACATGGATCTCGACGCAATTCGACACCACGCTGAACTGGAAGGATGTCGCGTGGATCCGCAGCATCTGGCCCGGCAAGCTGATCCTGAAGGGCATTCTCGACGTTGAGGACGCCGAGGAAGCGGTGAAGACCGGCGCACAGGCGCTGGTGGTCTCGAACCACGGCGGCCGGCAGCTCGATGGCGCACCGTCATCGATCGAAGTCTTGCCGGAGATCGTCGATGCCGTCGGCTCGCAGATGGAAATCATGTTCGACGGCGGTGTTCGTTCCGGACAGGACGTGATGCGCGCGCTCGCGCTCGGCGCCAAATCCTGCATGATCGGCCGCGCCTACATCCACGGCCTCGGCGCCTTCGGCGGCCCCGGCGTCGCCAAGGCGATCGACATCATCGCCAACGAACTCAACGTGACCATGGGGCTGTGCGGCGTCAACACCATCGCCGAGATCGACGACCACGTGCTGGCGATTTGAGGCGAAAAAATATCGTCGTCCCGGCTTCTTTGCTTCCCTTCTCCCCTTGTGGGAGAAGGTGGCGCGGACGAAGTCCGTGCCGGATGAGGGGTTGCCGCCTATCGATAGGCCGCAACCCCTCACCCGTCTTCGCTTCTCGAAGCCACCCTCTCCCACAAGGGGAGAGGGGAAGTAAGCATCACATCGGCGGCGTAATCCCGTCGCGGCCGACATTGACGCGGTTGGCTTCCAGCGTGCCGTCATCTTTCTTGGTCGCGCCAAAGATGATGATCTTGGCGCCCGGCTTGAGTTCGGACTTGTCGCCCGCAACGAATGTCACGATCGGTGTGTCCGGCGGCACCACGACTTTCTTTTCGCCGTCCTTGTATTTCACCAGGATATTCTGGCCGTCGGTGCCTTTGACCGTCTCGGCGACGGTGGCGTTGGTCATGGTGCTGCCCGCGCGCTGGTCCCAAGGCCGGAAGCCTTCGGCTGCGCCGCGCTGGGTTTCCGGGAAAATATGAACCGCGACCGCCTTCTGGGTGCCGTCGGGCTCGGGCATCGCGGTGACGCCGATGTAGGACCCCGGCTTGATTTCCGACAGCTCGGTTTTGGCCACGCCGAACACCGCCACATTGTCGGTCACCCGGACCTTCATGTCGGTGCCCTCGCGCGACTTGATCGCCAGCATGGCGCCATCGACACTTTCGATGGTGCCACGGATCCGGACCGTGGGAGGTTGCTGAGCCCATGCCACCGATCCGAGTACGGATATGAAAGTCAACGACGCCGCAAGCAGGCGCGGCCTCAACGAAGTAATGTTCGGCATGGTTCTCCCCTTCCTCGGCTTTTCCCGGTAATGGGGGAAACACCGCAACTCCAAGGCTATTCCGCGGCAGCGCCACCATTCACATCGGCGGCGTCAACCCGTCGCGGCCGACGCTGACGCGGTTGGTTTCGAAAGTGCCGTCCGGCAGCTTTTTCATGATGGCGATCACCTTGACGCCGGCCTTCAGGTCGGATTTGTCGGCGGGTACATAGGTCACGACCGGGGTGTCCGGCGACACCGCGACTTTCTTCTCGCCGTCCTTGTATTTGATCGTCAGGGTTTGACCGTCGTTGCCGGCCACGGTCTGGGCCACCGTCGCATTGGTCATGGTGCTGTTGGGGCGCAAATCGAACGGCCGCGATCCCTCTCCGGTGCCACGCATGTCTTCGGGAAACACATGCACTTCGACCGCTTTTTGTTCGCCGTCCGGCCCCGGCACCGTGGTGGTGCCGATGAAGGAGCCGACCTTGATGTCATCAAGCGAAATCTTGGCGATGCCCACCACCCGCATGTCGCCGGTCATGCGCAGCTTGACGTCCTCGCCGCTGCGCGATTTGACCGCGAGCACATCGCCGTCAATGCCCTCGATGGTGCCGCGTACCCGCGACGGCGAAGGCGGCTGCTGGGCGATGGCGTAGAGCGACGACGCGACGACCATCGCGACGGCGATCAGCGGACGAGTGAGGGTGGAACGATGAACGGGCATCAACGGGACCTCCAGCGGGCATTACCTAACACTGGACACCAGCGTCTCAACGATATTCCGCCTCAAAGCTTTGTGAGATCGGTTTCCACCAGAGAGCGAAGCTCGGATGTAACTTCGGGGCGCTGCCCGAACCACAATTCAAAGCCGCGCACCGCCTGGTGCAGCAGCATGCCGAGCCCGTCGGCGGTCTTTAGTCCGCGCGTGCGCGCCGCTGACAGCAACGGCGTTTCCAGCGGCACGTA
Source organism: Bradyrhizobium sp. (assembly GCA_035490095.1). Taxonomy (GTDB): domain Bacteria; phylum Pseudomonadota; class Alphaproteobacteria; order Rhizobiales; family Xanthobacteraceae; genus Bradyrhizobium. Next base: position 4,224 of record DATHHQ010000843.1, on the reverse strand, counting down.
TACCAGATCGGCGACAACCGCATGTGACGGAAGCAGGCCGGCGTCGAGCTCCAGTGCGGGCTGGCCGTGCATGCCAAGCGACGTGGTGTTGACCAGCAGCCCGGCGCGCGGCAGCAGACTGTCGATGGTCTCCCACGCGACGGGATGGACGTTGGCGCCGAATTGGTCCGCAAGCACGCTCGCCCGCTCCACGGTCCGGTTTGCCAGATGCACGCGTTTGATGCCGCGCTCGATCAATCCGAACACCACGGCGCGCGACGAGCCGCCGGCGCCGAGCACCAGCGCATCCTCGACCGTGTCCCATCCGGGCGTGCAGGCGTCGAGATTATGGATGAAACCTTCTATATCGGTGTTGGTCGAGCATAGCTCGCCGCCTTCGTACCACAGCGTATTGGCCGCGCCGACCGCGCGGGCGCGCGCGTCCGGCTTGGTCAACGCCAGCGCACGCTCCTTGTGCGGAATGGTGACATTGGCGCCGACAAAGCCGTGGGTCGACAAATGCAGCACGAACTCGGCAAAGCCTTCGGGCGGCACCGCCTCGATATTGTAGCCGCCCTCGATGCCGAGCGTGCGCAGCCAATGGTGATGGATCAGGGGCGAGCGCGAATGCGCGGCCGGCCAACCGATCAGGCAGGCGGCAAGGGCTTTGCTCACGGCTGTCATTGCCAATCCTGTTGGGCCGCCCGGTAAGCGGGCATCGCCGCTGCTCAGATCGGACAAGCTGCCTTCACTGTCAATGCTATAGGTGAATTGGCTATAGGTGAATTGTCGCGGCAACGATCGCGCTTAGCGCCAGCGCAGCAGCGGCGGCAAACCAGATCGCGGCGAGATTGATCCAGTAATAGGCGAGCGCACCGCACAAGGAACCCGCCACCAGCGCCGCCCACAACAGCAGATTCGGAGCCCAAGCCCAGCGCGCACCGCCGGTCAGCGCCTCTGCGGCGAGTTGGCCGACCTTGACCAGCGCACCGGTGACGTAGGTGAGACCGAGGCCGGCGCCGCCGTCGATCTGGAACACCGCGTTCTCCATTCCCATCGCCAGCACGATCGCGGCGATCGCGACATTCGGCAGGTCGAACGCATAACAAAGGGCCGCGGCGGCGAGCAGCGATGCTTCCCCCAGCAGCACCCAGGGCTGGCGATTGGCGCCGCGGCCGAGCACAATCAGGCTGCCGGCGGCGGCGCCGATCACGAACAGCGCGACCAGGCCGAGCGCCTCGATCGCGCCCAACCAATGCCCTTCCGCAAGACTGACGCCCATCCGTGTCGAGTTGCCGCTCATGAAGGAGACGAACAGGCCGCCGAGATGCAGGAATCCGATGCCGTCGACATAGCCGGCCAGCGCGCTCAGGGCGCAGGCCAGGGCAATGTTGCGGCGTGAATCAAGCATTGCGCCCAACCGCTATGCCGCAGGCGCGCCGCCGCTGTATCGGTCGCCCGGAACAACGGGGACTTTTCAGGAGCTCCATTCGTAGACTTCTTTTTCATACACTTCCTGAAAGCCGGCCCGTTGCAGATTGCGATAGGAATGCTCAAGCATATGCAGGGTTTCAGACACCAGCAGCGAACAACCGATCTGTTCGGCCCGCTCCACCCTCTTCGCAATGAGCGCCTGTTGAGCGCCGCGTTTGCGATGACTTTCGGCGGTCGCCGCCGCCATCAGATATCCCAGGTCCTCAAACACGCACAGGGCCGCGATGGCCACCGGGCGGCCGCCGTCAAACGCCATGTAGTGGAAGAAGCCGTCGCTGCCCGCGGACCGCGCATACCCAGGCCACAGGGTCTCGCCCAGCTCGTCGCGGGCGCCTTCGATCTCGTCGATGCTCACCTCGCGTATTTCGAGATCGGTTCTGAATTGAATCGGCGAAGGCTGGCTGCGGCACAGGGTCGGATAGCCGGTACGTCGGATGCGGGAGAGCCCGCTTCCCTCCAACCAGCGACGCACCACATCCATATTGGGGCCGGGGCTGAGCCAGACGAAGAACCGCTTCACGCCCTCGTTTGCGAACAGATCGATCAACCGCGCGACGCTGTCGAAATCCATTCCCGCTTCTGTTCCGCACAAATAGGCGCGGTTGAGATTGGCGGATGCAAACGGCCCCTGACGGTCGGGATCGATGGTGACGTAACTGCCGCCGAAGGGGCGGCCCTGGAAGTGTTTTCGAATGAGGCTGTCCGGCTGGCATCTTCGATCCAGCCAGGCGGCAAGCCGCCTCATTTTCAACGACAAATCGATCTCGTCCATTGCGCTCCTCGTGGGCTGCCAGACCATGCAGCAGAATAACGCGACCGATCGTTGATGGAAATCATGATCACCGCGGAACGGGAGCGGAAAATCACCGCATAGTGATTGAACCGTCGCAGCCGGTGGTCATTCCGGATTCGTCCGAAGCGCGCAGACCCGGAAGCCAGCGATGATCGGTGCGAGATTCCTCGATGTGCAATTGCATATCTGAGGTTCGCGCGGCGCCTGTCGGCGGGCGGCGCAGAACGCCTACCCGCCCGCGTACCCTCGGACGCGCCAATTGACGCGTCGGGGAATGACAGCAGAAATTACGCCGCGACGCGATGCGCGGCGATGATCTGATCGGCGGCGCGGCCGGTAACCTCGGCCATGCGGTCGAACTGCCGTGTGAAACTTCCCGCGCCGGCCGTCGCCGACCGCAACTCCACGATCAACTCGCCGATCTCGGCTTCGGGCATCATGGCGCGGACGCGATCCCATCCCGGCCAGCCTTCGCGGGTGTCGAAACCGAGGATCTGCCCACGCCGCCCCGACAGGATCGCGTTGATCTTCGCGGTGGCATCGGTCGGACAGACGATCTCCACCACATGGATCGGCTCCAGCAGCACCGGCTGGCACTGCGGCAGCGCTTCGCTGACGCCGATCCGCGCCGCGGTGCGGAACGCGAGATCCGAGGAATCGACGCTGTGATACGAACCGTCGGTCAGCGTCACATGGACGTCAATGACGGGAAAACCGAGCGGCCCGCGCAGCAATCCATCGACCACGCCCTCTTCCACCGCGCCGATATAATTTCGCGGCACCGCGCCGCCGACGACCTTTTCCTGAAACTCGAAGCCGCCGCCGCGCGGCATCGGCTTGACCTCCAGCACCACATCGCCAAACTGGCCGTGACCGCCGGATTGTTTCTTGTGCCGGCCGCGCTGGCTGATCGATTTGCGAATGGTCTCCTGATATCCGATCGTCGGCGGCTGCGATTTGACGTTGACGCCGAAGCGCTCGCGCAGGCGCTCCAGCGCGACCCGCAGATGCATCTCGCCCTGTCCCCACAGCACGATGTCGTGGGTCTGCGGGTTCTGGACCATCGTCAACGACGGGTCTTCCTCGTTCAGCCGCAACAGCGCCTGGCCGAGTTTGACGTCGTCCTTGCGGTCGGCTGCCGAGATCGCAATCGCCAGTACCGGAGGCAACGGCTCGACGCTCGCCAGCGCCGGTGGCGCGACCTTGCCGCTCGACAGCGTGTCGCCGGTCTTGATGGCGTCGAGCTTGCCGAGTGCGACCGTGTCGCCGGCCTCGGCGGAGGCGCGCTTGGTATCATGGGCGCAGTTCGGGGAAGATATGCCGGATGCCCGGCCGGCCTCGCCCGATGACGATTGCAGCGTCGCACCATCATCGAGATGACCTGCCAGCAGGCGGGTCAGCGACAGCTTGCCGCCGTGTTGCAAATGAATGGTCTTGAATACGTAGGCCAGCGCATCCTTGGGTGAAGATGCGCCGAGACGCTTTGCAGTCTCGGTCACACCGGGCGATTCATGCCGCAGCGCTTTCATCAGCCGCAGCACGCCGTTCTCGCGGGTCGCGGAACCGAGCAGCACCGGACAGATCAATCCTTCGCGCAATTCGCGTGCGAGATCGTCGAACACCGCGTCGCGCGGCGGCGGAATATCCTCGAGCAATTGCTCCATCAGCGCGTCGTCGTGATCGGCGAGCTTTTCCAGCATCGAGAACCGGGCTTCCTTCTCACGGTCGAGATCGCCGCCTTCGAGGGCTACGACTTCGGAAGCTTTGTGCTCGCGATAGACGAAGGCGCGTTCCAGCGCCAGATCGACGAAGCCTGCGATCAGGTCGCCGTTCCAGATCGGAATTTGCCGCAGCACCAGCGGAATCCGCGACGCCGGCTGCAATGTCGCGAGTGTCTCGCGGATGCGCTTGTTGGCCCTGTCGATCTTGTTGAGAAACAGAAAGCGCGGAACCCCGAG
>DATHHQ010000842.1:0-10184 GCA_035490095.1 Bradyrhizobium sp. | reverse complement strand
CCGATCGCGGCTTCCGTCGTCGCGCAGGCGTTCGAGGATGGCGTGCTGCTCAACGCGCCGCGGCCCGATGCACTGCGCTTCATGCCGGCGCTCAACGTCAACCGCGCGGAAATCGCGCTGATGATCGAGTGCCTGGACGCGATCCTCACCAGGATGGGCGCAGCAAGGCACGTGGCGTAATGCGCCCATCGCTTGCGAACAATCGACGGTGAGTTTCAACGCAGGTCGTCCCGGCGAATGCCGGGACCCATACGGCGCGGAGTCTCGTTTCGGCAGTGTAGCCAAGGCCGTCTTCAACAAAAAATGCGCCAGGGGTTATGGGTCCCGGCGTTCGCCGGGACGACCCTTGGAGGCAACGAACCTTACGGCCGCAAGATCGTGGCCCCGGTCGTCGCGCGTCCCTCGAGATCGATATGGGCCCTGGCTGCATCTTTCAACGCGTAGGCGTGGTTGATCGGCACGTGCAGCTTGCCGTTGATGACGGCTGCGAACAACGTGTCGGCGCCCTCGAGCAATTCGGAGCGCTTGCCGATGTAGTCGTTGAGTTTCGGCCGGGTCGCAAACAGCGAGCCGTGATTGTTGAGTTCGGCGATCGAGAACGGCGGCACCGGACCCGAGGCGTTGCCGAAACTCACGAACATTCCGCGCGGCTTGAGGCAGGACAGCGAGCCCGGAAACGTGGTCTTGCCGACACCGTCATAGACGACGTCGCATAATTCGTTGCGGCTGATCTGTTTCACCCGCGCCACGAAGTCCTCGTCGTTGTAGAGGATGACATGATCGCAACCATTGCTGAGCGCGAGGTCCGCCTTCGCCCTGGTGCCGGCGGTGCCGATGACATGGGCGCCAAGCGCCCTGGCCCACTGGCACGCCAGCATTCCAATGCCGCCTGCCGCCGCATGGATCAGGACCCGATGTCCCGGCTCGATCTTGAAGGTCTTGTGCAGGAGGTACCAGACCGTCAGCCCCTTCAGCATCAGGACCGCGCCCTGCTCGTAGGTGATGTGGTCGGGCAGCTTGACCAGTTTCTCCGCGGGGATATTTCGCTCAGAGGCATAGCCGCCGAGATTGAAATAATAGGCGACGCGGTCACCGGGATGAAAATTGGTCACCCCGGGGCCAACCGACAGGACCTCGCCGGCAGCCTCATTGCCGGCGATGAACGGCAGGCCCGGCGCCTTGTAGAGGCCGGTGCGGTAGTAGACGTCGATGAAGTTCAGGCCGACGGCGTGCTGGCGGATGCGAACCTCGCCGGGCCCCGGCGCGGGCACGTCCACGGCTTCGTAAACCAGGGCCTCCGGCCCCCCCACCTTGTGCACGCGCACGGCCTTGGTCATCAGCTTCTCCTTGCATTTGCTTGATAGCAACGGAAAGCTATCGAGGCTGCGTTGTCAACACGGGACCGCGAAAACGCTTATCTGACGGCCTTTTTGCGGTTGCGCCTGGCAAGCACATTGAAGGCTTCGACGGCGGCCGAAAATGCGATGGCAAAGTAGATGTAGCCGCGCGGGATATGGAATTTGAATCCGTCAGCGACCAGCGCGACCCCGATCAACACCAGGAACGCCAGCGCCAGCATCTTGGTGGTCGGATGCTCCGCCACAAATCTCGCGACCGGGCCGGACGACACATACATGATGACGCAGGCGATGACGACGGCCGCGATCATGATTTCGAGATCCTGCGCCATGCCGATCGCGGTGATGATCGAATCCAGCGAGAACACCATATCGATGATGATGATCTGGATGATTACCCAGAAGAATGCGCTGGGATGAGGCGCGTCGTCGTTCTCGCCGTCGCGCGCTTCCACCTCGCCATGAATTTCGTGGGTCGCCTTCCCGATCAGAAACAGTCCGCCGCCGACCAGAATGATATCGCGCCACGAAAATCCCACGCCGCTTAACGTCACGACGTCCTGCGTCAGGCCGATCAGCCACACCAGCAGGCTCAGCAGCAGGATACGGAACACCAGCGCCAGCGCCAACCCGATTTGCCGCGCGCGCTTCGCCTGCACCGGCGGAATCCGCGAAACGATCACCGACAGAAAGATAACATTGTCGATGCCGAGAACGATTTCTAGCGCCGTCAGGGTCAGCAGTGCGGCCCAGGCTTCTGGGCTAGTCAACAGTTCGATCATGCGCGGAACGACCTTGCGAGCCGGATCGCCGCATCGCTGCCGACGACATAGACCGCAATTGCACAGAGGCCGATGGTGATGGGTGCTGTGACGTCGAAATCCTTCGCCAGCGTCAGGATGGCAAGCAGCGCCCAGACGCCCATCAACGACAGCGTGAGCCCACGCCAGCGCGCAACACGGACCGGGTGAACAACGTGGAAAGGAACAAACGTCAGCACGATCAAAACGGCCACCGCGAGGCTTGAAAGCGCCGGCGGCAGATGAAGCAAAAACAGATAGAACGCCGCGGCATTCCAAAGCGCCGGGAATCCGCGGAAATGATTGTCCTCGGTCTTCATGCGGCGATCGGCGAAATAGAGCGCGGCTGACACAACGATGCCCGCGCCCAGGATCGGCGCCGCCACCGGCAGCAGCAGGCCGCTTGCGGTGATCGCATAGGCCGGCACAAAGACGTAGGTGACAAAGTCGACCACGAGATCGAGAACGTCGCCCGACCAGTCCGGCTGCACCCGCGCGACATCCAGTCGCCGCGCGATCGGGCCATCCAGCGCATCGATCACCAGCGCGAGCCCAAGCCACGCAAACATCGCAGCCCAGTGCTCGCGCACCGCCTCCAGCAGCGCGATCAGGGCGACGCCCGCGCCCATTGCCGTGAAAATATGCACGGAAAATGCGGCCGCCCGCGCGCGCGGCGATGTTGATGGGGAAACTTGCTGATTTACCTGGTCCATTTGCCCGGCAGTGCTATCAGGAATCGCCTTGATTTGCACATCCGCGCTTGCGGCGTTCCGCCGCGCAAATCGGTGGAAACCTTAGGGGCCCGAAGCGGGCTTGAAAATGCCGCCGGGAACGTCAATTGTCCTGATATGAACGAGGCATCAGGCACATACGACGTCGTCGTGATCGGCGGCGGCCCAGCGGGAGTTGCAGCCGCGATTGCGTTGGCGGAAACCGGCGCGAGTACCGCCCTGATCGCCCGCCGCGCGCCCTATGGCGACAATCGCACCACCGCGTTGCTTGGCGGCTCTGTCGATTTCCTGGAACAGCTGGAGGTCTGGCCACGCTGCAAGGACAAGGCGGCGCCATTGCAGACGATGCGCCTGGTCGACGATACCGGCCGCCTGATCCGCGCGCCCGAGGTCCGTTTTTCGTGCGACGAGATCGGCCTCGATGTGTTTGGCTACAACATCGATAACCGCGCGCTGATGACAGCGCTGGAGGAACGCGCCGCGGAGCTTTCCGCTCTGACCCGGTTCGACGATGAGGCGGAGACGATCAGCCCTGAAGACGCTGAGGTCGCAATTCATACCCGCGACGGAAAATCGCTGTCCGCGCGCCTGGTGGTCGGCGCCGACGGGCGGCAATCGCTTTGCCGCGAGGCGGCCGGTATCGAGGTCAGGCGGCGCGAACTCAATCAGGCAGCGTTGACGTTTAATATCAGCCATTCGCGGCCGCATCGAAATATCTCCACGGAGTTTCATACGCCGCACGGTCCGTGCGTATTTGTGCCGCTGCCCGGCGACCGCAGCAGCGTGGTATGGGTCGCAGCCCCCAGGGAAGCCGAACGGCTGATCGCATTGACCGATGACGAATTGTCGGAGGCCGCCGAAAGGCAATCACATTCCATTCTCGGCCGTATCGCTGTCGAGCCAGGACGCCATCTGTTTCCGCTGGCGATCGAACAGCCGCGACAGTTTGGCCAGCATCGTATCGCGCTGGTCGGCGAAGCCGCGCATGTGCTGCCGCCGATCGGCGCGCAGGGCCTGAACATGGGACTGCGCGATGCCGCCGACATCGCTGATATCGTGCGCCAGGCAGTGCTATCGGGCGAGGATCCCGGCTCGCCGCGGGTGCTGAAAGGCTACGATTCAACCCGGCGCAGCGATGTCGCCAGCCGGACATTCGCCATCGATGCCGCAAACCGTTCATTGCTCAGCGATTTCCTGCCCATGCAAACCCTGCGTGCGGTCGGCCTGCATCTGATCGGCTCGATCGGACCGCTTCGGCGGCTGGCCATGCGCGAGGGCCTCGCGCCTTCGTGGCGGTCGACGCGGCGGGTCAGCTAAGGTCTTTTGTTTGACGCGTTTTCTTTACGCGAACCGGTATCTGCCCCGGATCAAGTCCGGGGCAGGCTTTCGCTTGAAAACCCTATTTCACCGAAACGCAAGCCGGCCGGTTTGAATGAACCACATCACGCTGGTGAGCGTGATGACGGACGCGAATGTTCCAATCAGCACGGCGACGGATGCGGGCTCGATCCAGGTGTCGTTCTGCCGGACGATTACAAATACATTAAGCGCTGGCGGTAGCGACGCCATCAATACCGCGGTGGCCGCCCATGGCTGCGCGAATGGGCCGAGCAGCAACATCAATCCGAACACGACAAGCGGATGGATCAGCAGCTTTACCGCGATCACACCGGGCACTTCCCAGGGCACCCGACCGAACGGGCGCAGCGCGACCGTTACGCCGAGCACAAACAGCGCCACCGGCGCCGCGGCGTTCTGCAGAAACAATAACGTATTGTCGATCGCGACCGGCGGATGAATGTGCAGCGCGGCAGCGAGCGCTCCGGCGCACGCCGACATGATCAGCGGGTTCAAAACGATCTGCCGGACCACCAGACCGAGTGTGTGCAGCAGGGACCGATGCTCCCGATCGGTGAGTGCGATCAACAGCGGCACGATCGAAAACAAAAAGATGCTGTCGCAGCAGAAGATCAATGCGGTTGGCGCGGCGGCCTTGGCGCCGAGCACGGCCAAAGCCAGACCGGGGCCCATATAGCCGATGTTGCCATAGCCGCCGGCAAGACCGGCCAATGTCGCCTCCCGGAACGATAGCTGTCCGATGATCCGGCCTGCCGACATGGCAAGGACAAAGGCGCTCATGGTTCCAAGGGTGGTGGCGATCAAAAATGGCGGGTTGTTGAGTTCCTCGAACGGCGTTTTCGACATGATTCCAAACAGCAACGCAGGCAGCGAAACATAGAGCAGAAAGAAGTTCATCCATGCCAAACCCGCTTCCGGCAGACCCTTGGACCTGCCACAGGCGAAGCCGATGAAGATCAGGCCGAAATACGGCAACGCCAGGTTGAGAATGTCGATCATGGGGATGCGTCTTTTTCATCGTTATTGGCCCCGGATCGGCAGCGCGGCGGACCGGCAACAGCAAAGGTTAATTCGTCCGTTTGCCTCTAGCATCGGCCACAATGATGGTCTATTCGACGAGATATGATAAAAGCGCGGACTGCCAAATTTCAGATCGGACAGATCGTCCGTCACCGGATCTTTTCGTTCCGGGGCGTGATCTTCGATATCGATCCGGAGTTCAACAATACCGAGGAATGGTGGTTGTCGATTCCCGAGGAGAATCGGCCTCACAAGGATCAGCCGTTTTATCATCTGCTCGCCGAGAATTCGGAATCGGAATACGTCGCCTACGTCTCCGAGCAAAATCTGGTGCCTGACGAATCGGGCGAGCCGATCCGTCACTCGCAAGTCGCCGAGATTTTCGTCAAGGACAAGTCAGGCGGCTACCGCCCGCGCAATCCGTCGCTGAATTGAGGAGCGCATCGTCCCAGGCTCGCAGCCCGGATGAAGCACATCGAAATCCGCAAACGGAGTAATGCCCTTCCCCGCCTTGCGCGGAGCCTGTCATCGGGCAGCGCTTCGCGCCGAACCGTTGGCTCCATGCTGGTTACAAGCGCAATCCTTCACCCAACAAAAAAGGCGCTCGATCCGAGCGCCTTTTTCTCGTGACTTGATAGAGAGCCGTCTTACTTGGCAGCCGGGTTAACCGCAGCCGTGCCCGCGGGCGGATTGGCTTCCAGCTTCTTGCGCGCTTCCTCAGCGCGTTTCTGCAACTCTTCCTGAAGCTTCTTCTGGGTCTCTTCGAACACCTTCGGGTCGGTCGGCGGACCGTCATAGGCCTTAGCGAATTCGCCGAGCGGCAGCGGCAAGGTGAGCGGCGCGCCGTTGGAGTTGATCGCCTGCACCACCAAATTCTGCCCCTTCTTCATGTTCGCGAGCAGTTCCGGGGTGACGTCGTAGTCCGACATGCAGCCATTGGCGAAGCAGATCACATAGGGGCTCTGCGCCGGTGGGTTGGCGTCGACGATGACGCGAGTGCCGTGAACCAGTTGCATGCCCAGCGGGAGCGTGACGCGCAGGATTTTCTTCGGTTCGCCTTCGGGCTCGATAATGACAGCAGCGATGACCGGTTGGCCGGATTCGATGCGGCCGTCCTTACCGGTGAAGCAGACCTGCTTGGCGTTGGCGTCCTGGCCCTTCAGGCAGAACTTGGTCCACGGCGCATAGATCAGCTGAACCTGCTGGTCCGCGGGCTGAGCGGCGGCCGCAGGGGCTCCTGCCGGCGGCGCCTGCTGAGCGGCCGGCGCAGGTGCGCCGGGAGCGGCGGCCTTCGGCGCCGCTTTCGGCGGCGGTGCCTTGGCCTTCGGCGCAGCGGGAGCGGGAGCGGCGCCGGGTGCAGGAGCCTGGGCCTGCACGCCCTGAGTTAGTAACGAGGCGCCCAGTGCTGTCGCCGCCAACAGAGCGAAAACCCGCCCACGCGGCCAGACCGGCGCGGCCAAGATACGGAACTTCATTGCGGAAAACCCTTTCTGAACGGGAGCGCCCGAAACCGCTGCGGGCACCGAAACGTAGCCGTCCGGGCCGGCTGTCTCCTTGCCAATTGAGGCGGATACGTGACAGACCCTGCCGTCTTGGCCGATTGCACGCCTTCATACAGTGGCAGACGAAAAGATCAATGGCGGCGGGCATCTTTGCGACGCAAAGCGACCGGGTGTGGCGGCTGTGATAAAGCTTGCCTGTGACTATCATCGAATCAAATCGGCACGCTGCGTTGCGAATTTTCGGGTGGCGGCGGGTTCGAGCTTTTGCCTGTGCTGTCATCGGGATCTGGCTCGCGATCGATGCCTGCCATGCGGGCGGCAACCACGCCATTGCCATGCACGGCGTGCCGGCTTTGCCGGCCGATTTCACCCATATGCCCTACGCCAATCCCGATGCGCCGAAGGGTGGCCGGCTGGTGCAGGGCATTCTCGGCACCTTCGACAGCCTCAACCCCCTGATCGTCAGGGGTCTCGCGGTTCAGCAGATCAGGGGCTTTGTGATCGAGAGCCTGATGGCACGGGGCAATGACGAGGCTTTCACGCTCTATGGCCTATTGGCCAACCGCGTGGAGACCGATGACGCCAGGAACTATGTCACCTTCCATCTCGACCCCAAAGCGCGCTTCTCGGACGGCCGACCCGTGATGGCCGAGGACGTGCTGTTTTCGTGGGCTTTGCTGCGCGACAAGGGGCGTCCAAACCATCGCCAGTATTATTCCAAGGTCGCAAAGGCCGAGGCGCCCGACCCGCTCACGGTTCGGTTCGATCTCGGTGGCGCCAATGACCGCGAGCTGCCGCTGATCCTCGGCCTGATGCCGGTATTGCCCCGGCATGCGGTCGATGTCGCGACGTTCGAGGAAACCTCGATGTCGGCGCCGGTCGGTTCCGGCCCCTATCGCGTCAGCGCCGTCAAACCCGGCGCCAGCGTGACGCTGACGCGCAATCCCGACTATTGGGGCCGCGACCTGCCGGTTAACCGCGGCTTGTGGAACTTCGACGAGATCAGACTCGATTTCTACCGCGAGGCCAATGGCCAGTTTGAAGCGTTCAAGCGCGGCCTCTATGACTTTCGCGTCGAAACCGAACCGCTGCGCTGGCACGACGGATACGATTTTCCGGCCGCCCGCAACGGTGAGGTGATCCGCGATACGATCAAGACCGGGACGCCGCAGCCTTCGGAATTCCTGGTGTTCAACACCCGGCGTCCGGTGTTTTCCGATATCCGCGTGCGCCAGGCCTTGACGCTGCTGTTCGATTTTGAATGGATCAACCGCAATTACTTTTTTGGCCTCTACGCGCGGACCGCAAGCTTTTTCGCCGGCTCTGAATTATCGGCCTACGGCCGCGCCGCCGACGAGCGCGAGCGCGAGCTTCTGAAATCCTTCGCATCGCATATACCACCCGGTATTCTCGACGGCAGCTACCGGCTTCCCGTCAGCGATGGTTCCGGCCGCGATCGCACAACGCTTCGCAGCGCACTGACGTTGTTATCGCAGGCAGGCTACGATCTCGATGGCACCGTGTTGCGGCAGCGTTCGACCAAAGCGCCCCTCACCTTCGAAATTCTGGTGACGACCCGCGATCAGGAACGGATCGCGCTGGCGTTCGCGCGCGATCTGAAGCGCGCGGGGATCGAGGCGTCGGTGCGCGCGGTCGACGCGGTTCAATTCGATCAACGCCGGCTCAGTTTCGACTTCGACATGATCCAGAACAGGTGGGACCAATCGTTGTCGCCCGGCAACGAACAGTCGTTCTATTGGGGAAGCGAAGCCGCGGACATTCAAGGCACGCGAAATTACATGGGCGCAAAAGACCCCGCTATCGACATCCTGATCGCGGCATTGCTGGAGGCGCGTGAGCATCCCGCTTTCGTCTCGGCGGTGCGGGCGCTTGACCGGACCCTGATGTCGGGTTTCTATGCTATTCCGCTTTATAACGTCGGCGAGCAATGGATCGCGCGCTGGAATCGGATAGAACGACCGGGAGCCATCGCGCTGACCGGGTATCTCCCGGAAACCTGGTGGCAAAAGCCAGCCCCTCAACCCAAGATCCCTCAACCGAAGTGATCCCGTGATTCAGACCAGTGCATCGCCAACGCTCGACGGATTGTTTCGACGTATCCTTGCACGGCAGCCGGATGCCCTAGCGCTGCTCGATCCGCACGACAAGCAACGCATCACCGGCCAACCGCCAAAACGCCTGACATACGCGCAAGCCGACCGCGCAATCTCCGCGCTGTCGGCTCATTTCATCGAAGCCGGGCTGCCGACCAATTCCGTCATCGCGATTCAACTGCCGAACACCGTCGAGTTCATGCTGACGGTGCTCGCCGCGCACCGCGCCGGGCTGATCGTCGCCGTGCTTCCGCTGCTCTGGCGGCAGGCGGAATTGACGGTGGCGCTCAATCGAACCGGTGCCCGGGCGATCGTGACCATGGGCAGGGTCGACGGCGTCGCTCATGCCGATCTCGCCATGAACGCCGCGGCCGAATCATTTTCGATCCGCCACGTCTGCGGCTTCGGCAACGACCTGCCCGAAGGCATGGCGTCGCTCGACCTTGCCATGGCCGGTGAATCCGGAACCGCACGCACCGTCACGCAGGACGGACGCAGGGCGGCGATCATTTCATTCGACGTGACCGCTGATGGTTTTCGCGCGGTCCCGCGCACTCATCTGAATTTGATCGCCGGCGGCCTCGCCCTCTTCCTCGAGGGCGGCGTGCCACAAGGCGCAAAGATGATGTCGGCATTCGCGCCGTCATCGTTCGCAGGCGTGACCTCATCGCTCCTGGTCTGGCTGCTGTCCGGCGGAACGCTCGCGCTGCATCACCCGTTCGATGGCGACCTGCTTGAGCAGCAGATCAACGACGATTCCTGCGATACGCTGATCGCACCCGCGCCGCTGGCGTTGCGATTGGCTGAGATTGACGTGCCCTCGCGCCTGCCGACGCTGCGCAATGTGATCGCTCTCTGGCGCGCGCCGGAACAGGTCGCGCCGAGTCCGCTGTGGACGACCCCGCAGGTGACGCTGACCGACGTTTATCTGTTCGGCGAAGCGGGATTGTTTGGCGCCTGCCGGGCTGCCGATGGCACGCCGGCACCCATCCTGCCAGGACCCCACGGCGCACCGCGCAAGGTCGCGGGCTCATCAGTCGCGGGCGAAACGTTTCTGACCCCAAGGGGAACCCTGGCGTTACGGGGACCGATGGTTGCCGCGGCGGCTTACGCCCCTCCGGCGCCTGCGAGCGACTCGCTGGTGTCGCAGCCGCCGCGTGATTTCGTCGATACCGAGTATGCCGCGCGGCTTGACCGTTCCACCGGAACGATCTGTATCACCGCGCCGCCGTCGGGCATCATGGCTGTCGGCGGCTACCGGTTTCTGTCTCAGGATCTGCAGGAATGGGCCAGGCGCCTT
>DATHHQ010000841.1:0-2816 GCA_035490095.1 Bradyrhizobium sp. | reverse complement strand
ATTGTTGTTACAATTCGCGAGATTCCCCGGCAGCTGGATTTCCTGCTGGTAAATTGAGTACCGCAGTTGCAGCGACAGATCTTCGCGCAGTCCGAAGCCGAGCCTTGGACTGAAGCCCAGCGTCTTGGTACCGTAGGAAATGAAGTTATTGGCAAGCTGCTGACGCTGGAAGAAATCGAGCCCGAGCGCGACGCGATAGTCCAGCAGATAGGGCTCGACCAGCGAGAGCGAGTAACCGCGCGCGTACTGGCCATAGGTCACCGACGCCTTGGCGAACAGACCGCGGCCGAGGAAGTTACGCTCGGAAATACTGACCTCCGCCAGCGCACCATCGGTGGTCGAATAGCCGCCCGATACCGAGAAGTCTCCGGTTGATTTCTCCTCGAGATCGACCACGAGAACCACACGATCGCTCGAGGATCCGGGCTCGGTCGTGATCTTCACGCTCTTGAAGAAATCGAGGTTCTTCAGGCGGCGCTCGGCACGATCGACCAGCGCGCGATTGTACGCGTCGCCCTCCGAAATATCGAACTCGCGGCGGATGACGTAATCCCGGGTGCGGGTGTTGCCGCGCACGTTGATGCGCTCGATGTAGGTTCGCGGGCCTTCGTCGATCGCGAAGGTAATCGAAACGGTATGCGCCTCGAAATTGCGATCGCCGCGCGGGCGCACGATCGCAAAGGCGTAACCCCGCCGCGAGGCCTCGATCTGCATTTCCTCGACGGATTTCTCCAGCGCTTCGGCATTGTAGAGCGAGCCGACATAGACGCGCGAGAAGCTGCTCAGTGAGTTGCCGTCAAGCGTGCCGATGCTGGACGCAAAATTGACCGTCGCAACCCGGTACTGCTGGCCCTCCTCGATCTTGAAGGTCACCAGGAAGCCCTTCTTCTCCGGATCGTATTCCGTCAGCGCCGCCACCACCTGCACATCGGCAAAGCCGTGCTTCAGGTAAAAGCGGCGAATCAGATCGCGATCGGCTTCGACCCGGTCCGGATCGTAGACGTCGGCCCCGCCAAGAAAGCTCAGCAGATTCGATTCATGCGTCTTGATGATATCCTTGAGACGATACGACGAATATGCGCTGTTGCCGACGAACTCGACCGATTTGACGCCGGTTTTCGAGCCCTCGGTGATCGTGAAAACGAGATCGACGCGGTTGTTCGGCTGCTCGATGATTTCGGGGGTAACGCGGATGTCATAACGGCCGGAGCGGCGATAGATTTCGGCGATGCGCTGGGCGTCGGACTGGACCATCGGACGCGACAGCGTACCCCGCGGCTTGGATTGTATTTCCGCCGAAAGCTGCTCGTCCTTGACCTTCTTATTGCCCTCGAAGGCAATGCGGCCGATCACCGGATTTTCGACCACGGTCACCACCAGGCGACCGCCCGGCTGACTGATTCGGACGTCCTGGAACAAGCCGGTCTCGATCAGCGCCTTGAGGCCGTCATCGATATGCGCCTGATCGAGGCGCCCGCCGGGTCCTGGTTTGAAATAGGAGCGGATAGTCTCGACCTCGACACGCCGGTTCCCTTCGACTTGAATCGAAGAAACGGCCTGTGCGAAGGCGGGCGACGCTACAAGCGTAGCAGCGACCGGCGTAGCCAACATGATCAGGGCGGCCAACATACCCCCCCGCACCCGCATTCCCACATTCATGCGCAACGCGCCCTCATTCCAAATGCCGGGTCATACCCCTACGAACCAGCAGAATCCCATTCGTTGCCCTGCTTGTAGCCAATTTTATTCGGCCGGCAAACGTCCGATTGCAGTGCGATTTCAATTTCATTCCAAGACGTTGCCTATTGGCCACGTTACCCAAAAAGGCTTCTCAGCCAGGGTACTTGATGGAAGTCGTTGTAAAAGGCGAACACCATCAACATCAGCACCAGCGCAAGGCCGACGCGGAACCCGAATTCCTGAGATTTGTCGGACAAAGGGCGTCCTCTCAGTACCTCAGCGCCATAGAACAAAAGGTGGCCGCCATCGAGAAGCGGCACCGGGAACAGGTTCAGCAATCCAATCGAGATGGAAAGCACCGCCGCAAGGTGAAGCAGAGGGGTGAGCCCCAGGGTCGCCACCTGACCCGAGATTTGAGCGATTCGAATCGGACCGCCGATCTGGTCGGCACTCGCGCGACCCGTAAAAACGTTCCCGATGTAAGAAAGCGTCTGATCAACCACGAACCAGGTTTCCTTGACGCCAAGCCAGAGTGCGGTCGCGGGGTCGACCTTCTCGGTCGTGGCTTCGCCTGGCGTGGTCGCACGGGTGATTCCCATCACGCCTTGCCGATGGGTATTCCCGAACGGGTCCTTCACTTCCTTGAGTTCCGGGGTTCCGCGCAGTTCCAGCGTGGAATCGCCACGTTTGATGGCGAACGTCAGCGGATCCCCGGCGTGAGCCACGACGATGCGCTGCATGTCGGAGAAACTTCCGATCTTTGTGCCATCGATCGCGGTTACGACGTCTCCCACCTGAAATCCGGCTGCCGCCGCCGCACCGCCCGCCTCCACCTTATCGACGCGTGCCGTCGTGCTCGGTTTGCCAAAGAAGGTGAACAGGCCGGTGAAGATCACGATGGCCAGAATGAAATTGGCGATTGGGCCGGCGGCCACGATCGCCGCCCGCGCTCCAACTTTCTTATGATGGAAACTGCCCGAGCGCTCTTCCTCGGTCATGCTGGAGAGCGTTTCGGACGAAGGCGTTGAGGCCTCGCTGTCGTCGCCGAAGAACTTCACGTAGCCGCCGAGCGGAACCGCTGAAATCTTCCATCGCGTGCCATGCCGGTCGTTGAAGCCGACGAGTTCCGGCCCGAA
>DATHHQ010000840.1:0-2209 GCA_035490095.1 Bradyrhizobium sp. | reverse complement strand
GAAGCTCCGTCAAATGGCACATTGCGAAAGGCTTACGACAACAATGGACTGAAGGATAATCCAATCCGGGTGAAATAGCCTTTGAGCCCTGCTAGTTCGTGGCACCTGCCGGGATCGGCTCCATGCCGCTCTTGATGATCGGGGCGCTGGCGGCAGGCGAGGCGAGAAACTTGATCAGCGCGCGGCCGGCGTCGGGCTCCTTGGAGACGCTGGCGATCCCCGCTGAAAACACCGTGATCTTCTGCAGCTCGGGCGGCAATTGGCCGACGATATCGATGCCGGACACCGGCAGCATCTCGCTGATCTGCTGGAAGCCGATCTCGGCGTCGCCGCGGGCCACGATTTCCCCGACCGGGGTGGCAGGAATTTTCCTGGCCTTGTCCTTCATGGCATCGGCAATGCCGAGTTTCTCGAACATTTCGGTCGAGACATAGACGCCGCTGGCAGAGTCGGAATAGGCGATCGATTTCGTGGCGAGCAGCGCGCGCTTCACCGCGTCCACAGAGCTGATGTCCGGCTTCGGCGCGCCCGATTTCACCGCGATGCCGATCGGTGATTTCACGAGATCGACGCGGCTGTCGGCAACGACCTTGCCCTGCTTGACCAGATCACCCAGCGCATAGCCGACCATGATCAGGACATCGGCAGGTTCGCCGCGTTCCAGCCGGATCGGGATCGCATTGACGGTGGTCCCCATCGAGGGTCCGTAAGCCGTCAGCACCTTGTTGCCGGTCAAGCGCTCGAACTCCGGCACCAGTTCCTTATAGGCCGCGGTTAGCCCGCCCGAGATCATCACCCGAACCTCGGCGGCGTTTGCTGAGCCTGCCAGCAACAGGGCGCTAACGATGCCGAGCGCAAGCTTACGGAAATTTGCCGATATCGATTTCATACGCATTCCTCCCGGGACGGCTCTTGGGCGGTCGTCCTTGAGGTGATGGTATCCTGCAAACGGAGGATAGCCTAGGGCCGCTCTTTCGCTTCTCCGTCATTCCGGACGGTCCGCGACGCGGACCGATCCGGAATCTCGAAGTGGTGTGGGTAATCGTTTCCGCGAGATTCCGGGTTCGCGCGTTTCACGCGCGCCCCGGAATGACGGGGCTCACGAATTGACGTGCACGAAATCCCGCAGCAGCGGATAGATTTCGTTGTTCCAGCGCTTGCCGCTGAACACGCCGTAATGGCCGACGCCGGCCTGCATGTGGTGCACCTTGCGATAGGCGCGCACGCCGGTGCAGAGGTCCTGCGCCGCCAGCGTCTGACCGATCGAGCAGATGTCGTCCTTTTCGCCCTCCACCGTCATCAGGCCCATCCGCTCGATCGAGGCCGGGTTCACCGGTCGGCCCCGATAGGTCAGCTTGCCCTGTGGCAGCAGATGCTCCTGAAAAACGTCGCGGATGGTTTCGATATAGAATTCCGCCGACAGATCCATCACGGCGAAATATTCGTCGTAGAAGGTCTTGATGGTTTCGGCTTTTTCCTTCTCGCCCTTGGCCAGATGCCGGGCGAGATCCATGTGCTGCTTGATGTGGCGCTCGAGGTTCATCGACACGAAAGCGGTGAGCTGCACGAAGCCGGGATAGACCTGCCTGAACGCACCCTTGCACTGAAACGGCACGTAGTTGATCAGGTTCTCCTCGAACCATTTGAGCGGCTTGCTCTTGGCAAAGTCGTTGACCTTGGTCGGCTGGATTCGCGTGTCGATCGGTCCGGCCATCAAGGTCAGGGTTGCCGGGCGTGCGGGGTGATTGTCCTCCGACATGATCGCCGCGGCCGCGAGCGCGGATACCGACGGCTGGCAGATCGCCACCATGTGCGAACGGGGTCCCAATTGGTCGAGAAAGGTAATCAGATGTTCGGTGTATTCGTCGAGGCCGAACTTGCCCTGGTCGAGCGGTATGTCGCGGGGATTGTGCCAATCGGTGATGTAGACGTCGTGGTCCTGCAGCAAGGTTTTCACCGTGCCACGCAACAGAGTGGCGAAATGGCCGGACATCGGCGCCACCAGCAGCATGCGCGGCTGCTCCGGTGAATTCTCCTTCTTGAAATGCAGCAATGAGCCGAACGGCGTCGCGTAGGCGACTTCCTCGGTCACCTCCAGTTCCTGATTGCCGACCAGCACCTTGTCGATGCCGTAGGCCGGGCGGGTATAGGTGAGCGAGGTGCGCGAGATCAGTTCGAGCGCGGCGGCGAGCCGCCCGAACAGTTTGTC
>DATHHQ010000839.1:0-6214 GCA_035490095.1 Bradyrhizobium sp. | reverse complement strand
GGACGGAATCCTCCTCGGCGCGGGCACTCAGGCCGGCCTGCATCACGGCGAGTGATTTCAGAAGACGACCAAGCTCATCGCGTCGCCGAGGCTCGATCCGGTCGGTGAAGTTGCCGGCAGCCACATGTTCCGCAATCTGCATTGCGGCGAAGATCGGTTTGCTCATGGAGTGCGCGAAAGCGACCGCGAGCGTCAGCCCGATCAAAGTTGTCGCAATCGCAAGCGCGAGCATGGTGGTGTGAGCGGCCGCGACCGCCGCCTCGGCTTCGGTGCGGTAGTCGAACCCATAGGCCGCGACCGTTTCCACCAGATCGTCCACGGCCGCAACGGCGGCATCTCCCTTCTTGGCCACCGAGAAAGGCATGGGAAGCGTGGTAAGCCCGCCGGCCTGCGGCTTGAGGATCTTCAGCCCCATTTCCGACCAGCCGCGCAGCTCCGTTTCGGTCCGTTCCAAAGCCGCGGTGACATCCTTGGTTCTTACCCGATCCCGAACGACTTTCAGGTCGTCCGCGATCCCGGCGACCAGTTTTTCGATTTTCGCGACCGCTTCCTTCGGCGCGCCATCATGGAGGCCAGCCTGCATGAGAAGGCGCGCCGCGTTCAATGCGGCATGCGCCGAACGCGCATGATTGATTCCCATCAGCGGCCCGTCGTAGAGGCGCACCACAAGATCGCCGGAGGTGGAGATGCTGCGCATGCCATAAAACGCAAGCCCGCAGGCAAGGGCGATGACAATACTAAAGGCGAAAAAAAACTTGTAGCGAATCGACATAGGAATTTCCCCGGCGAACGTCCAATAAATTAGTCCGTAATCTTCACGGTCATCTTCATTCGTGGGTGAATTGCGCAGATTACTTGCGCCTCGCCTGATTCTTTGAAAGTTACATCCGTTGCCGCGCCCGGCGGCTGTGATCCGAGGTTGAACTCATTGCCCTTGCTGGTCGAAATGATGTTGTGGGGCACGGTATCGTCATTCGCGAATGTCACCGACTCGCCCTTCTTGATGGTGATGCTCTCGGACGAGAAAACGCGACCCTTCTGAGTTATCGTCAGGTTGGCGGCCAAGGCGCCAACCGACAGGCCAACCAGAACGACGACAGTGAGAGACGTTAGCATGCGCATTGGATATTCCTGCGGTTAGGTTGTTTTCGTTCAGCGGGGGAGAACCGGTACGGTGGTCGGATCGAGATGGCTGGTCAAAGTTTTCAGGAAGGCGACCAGTTCGGACTTCTCCTGTGGCGTGAGACCGAGCGGTTTCACGAGGTCGGAGCGGCTCGGCCGATCGACGCCTCCCTGGTCATAATGTTCGACCACCTGTTCGAGCGTGGCGATCGACCCATCGTGCATAAAGGGACTTCGCCTGGCGATCTCGCGCAGCCCCGGCGTCTTGAAAGCGTGTTTCATCTTGATGACGCCAGGCAGGAACTGCCCCCGCCCGACATCGGCGCTGGCGAGGCCGATGTCCTGGAAACCATCATTGGTGAAATTCCAGCCCTCATGGCACGTTGAGCACTGAGCCTTGGTGTTGAAGATGACAAAGCCCCGCTTTGCCTCGTCGGAAATTGCCTGCTCGTTTCCCTCTATCCAGACGTCGAACGGTGCCTGCTCGGAAACCACCGTGCGCTCGTAGGTCGCAATGGCCGCTGCCAGCGTTTTTGGCGAAAGGCCGGTGCCCGGAAAGGCCGTGGCGAACAGCGGCTTGTATTCAGCGATGGTTGCGAGTCGCTCCATGAGGACCTCGATCGGCATATTCATCTCACCCGGAGACTGGATCGGACCGAGCGCCTGCTCCTCAAGGTCCGCAAGCCGACCATCCCACATGAAGATCGCTCCCCATGCGGCATTGACAATGGTCGGTGAGTGCCGACCCAGCTTCGCCATGCCGTGGCCGACCCCGACCGCCAATCCATCGCCCCAACCAAAGCCTGGGCTGTGGCAGCTCGCGCAGGACTGCGCCGAGGTGACCGAGATGCGGGTATCGAAATACAGCTTTTTGCCGAGCGCCGCTTTTTCGGGTGTGTAAGGGTTTTCTTTTGGAAATGGGATCAACGCTGGGCGCCGGTACTCGGCCTTCATCGCGTTGATGGCTGCAGCCGCTTTCGGGGCGGGCTCGGTGCGACGCATCTCTCCGACGATGGCTTCGCCGAAGCTGACATTGGCGAACCCGATCACGCCGAGAGTGGCTGCCGCCACCGCAAGACCGGAGCAGACGGAACGAGTGAAACCAGATCGAGACATGTTTAGTCCTTGAAGCGGCCCTGGCGAGATGCCACTCACAAGAAGTAAAGCACGTTGGATAAATGGTCGTATAATTTGACAACCGTAGAACTACTCGAATGTCGGCGCTTATTTGGATTCGCGACCCTCCGTCACCGGAATAGTCGATCAGCTCTCAGCTATTGTCCGGAAGTACCGCGTTGGTGGGAGTCGGACGGTCGGTGATCTGCAAGCCGAACAGGCTGCCGAGCAGTTCCACCGCGACGCGCGCGGTGCGGCCGCGTTCGTCGAGAAAAGGATTGAGTTCGACGAGGTCGACTGAGCGCACCAATCCTGAATCATGCAATAGCTCCATGACCAGATGCGCCTCGCGATAGGTCGCGCCGCCGGGCACGGTGGTGCCGACGCCCGGCGCTACCGCCGGATCGAGAAAATCGACATCGAAGCTGACGTGCAGCACGCCGTTGCGTGCCTTTACCCTCTCGATGACCCGCCGGATCAAAACGCCGACCCCGAATTCGTCGATCGCGCGCATGTCGGCGACCGCGACGCGGCGATCGCGGACAAGGTCTTTTTCAAGCGGATCGATCGACCGGATTCCGAACAGATCGAGCTGATCGGGGCTGATCGAGACCCGTGGCGCGTCGCCCAGCAGGCCATCCAGGCCGGGCTCGCCGCAGAGAAACGCCGCCGACATGCCGTGCATGTTGCCGGTCACGGTGCTGGCCGGCGTGTTGTAGTCGGCGTGCGCGTCCAGCCACAGCACGAAAACCGGCCGGTCCAATTGCTGCCAGTAGCGCGCGACGCCGTTCACCGATCCCATCGACAGGCTGTGATCGCCACCCATGAAGATCGGAATCGCGCCCGAACTGGCCAGCAGAAAGGCGCGCTCGCTGAGCGCGCGAATCCAGGCTTTGATGTCGTCATAATATTTGGCGTTTGCCGGCGGCGGACCATCGGCGGATGCAACGGTTGATACCGCAAGATTGCCGTGATCCTCGACGTCAAATCCCAGTTGCTCGAGCACGCGGCCGATGCCCGCGGTCCTCAATGCATCCGGCCCCATCAGCGTACCGCGCTGCGACGCGCCGATCTCGATGGGAACCCCGAGCAGGGCCACTCGGGGGCTTTTCGATTCGCCAGTTTCGGACATGATCGGTGCGACTTTCAAAGCTCGAACACAACCGACTGTATGCGGCTAAGCCTTGAAATACGCAATCTGATGCGTGGTCGCGAGCAGGCGGCCCTGAGGTGACCAGAGTTCCCCGGCCTGATCCCCATAGCTTTTGTGAAAGGTGCTGGCGTCGGCGACGGCGAGAACGCGGCTGATATCCTCAGCCGCAAGATCTTCCGCGTCGGCATGGAAATAGGTGGTCAGCGATACCGTGCCGAACGGCACCAGCTCGCGCCGGGCATGAAAGACCCGGCCGAAGAACGCATCCGACATCGACATCAGCGACAGCGCATCGATCTTTCGCGGAACGCGATCGCCGATCCATAGCTTGGAGAAGGCGCTCGCCGGCGCATCCTTGATCGCGCCGGAGGAATTTGGCTCACCCTCGACAAAGCGAAGATCATACTGCTTGACCCACGGCGCCGCCACCTTCGGATAAGGCAGTATCTGTTCGGGCGGTGGACTTTTCGGAAATTCCGCCGGCTGGTGCGACCACGACGGACGGCGCTCGGCAAACACTGCGGTCGCAAGGGTCGCAACATCGGCGCCGCCTTGGGTCAGCTCGACACACCAATGCTGCGTCGACCTGTTGGCTTTGACCAGGCGGACATCAAGATCGAAAGCACCTTGCGCGATCGGCGCGCAAAAGTTGACGGTAAGCGCCAGCGGATCGCCGGCCCGCTGCGGATGATCGATCAGCGCCCGCAGGATCGTGGCAGCGGTGGCTCCACCGAACGGGCCGACAAAAGCCCAGTAATCGTCGCTGGTCCGCCCCTGCCAGCGGCTGTCACCGGCGATAACCTGCGTAGCGTCGTCGAACAGGTGCGGGGTCTTGGTTAGCATGAAATTCTCCCAATCCTCTCGCGCAGTATCATCGCCACGCGGGCGAATTCAATGACGCGCGAGGTAATGGTTTTCGTCTGATCGGTTCAATCGGGAACTAGCGCCGGTCTCGTCAGCGCGTCGCCCCGCGCTGAACGCCCGGCTGCCGCAGCCCCTGCGGCGAGGGCCCGCCTACCGGCACGTTCCAGATATCCTGGGCATATTCGCGGATGGTGCGGTCGGACGAGAACCACGGCATCCGCGCGACGTTGAGGATGCTGGCCCGCGTCCATGCCGGCACTACCAGCCAGCGTGCGTCGATGCCGCGCTGGGCCTCGAAATAAGCGTCGAAATCCGCGCTCACCATGTAGTGGTCGAGATGGCGCAGCGCGTGCCCGATCGATTCGAACCGGGTCGGATCGTCCGGCGAGAATTCGCCGCTCTCGATCGCGCTGATGGCGCGCGAAAGATGCCGCGATCGCCTGATCACATCGGTGGCGTCGAGACCCTGCTTGCGGCGCACCACCACGTCGAGCGCTTCCATGCCGAAGATCGCGATGTTTTCCGGGCCGACGAGATCGCGGATCTCGAGATTGGCGCCGTCGAGCGTGCCGATGGTCAACGCGCCGTTCAGCGCCAGCTTCATGTTGCCGGTGCCGGAGGCTTCCATGCCCGCGGTCGAAATCTGTTCCGAGAGGTCGGCGGCGGGAATGATCACCTCGGCAAGGCTGACATTGTAGTCGGCGAGGAACGCGACCTTCAGCCGTCCGGCGATCACGGGGTCGTTGTTGACGACTTCGGCGACGTCGTTGATGAGCTTGATGATCAGCTTGGCATAGCGATAGCTCGCCGCCGCCTTGCCGGCAAAGATCTTCACGCGCGGCACCCAGTCGCGCTGCGGTTCGTCCCTGATCGCGTGATACAACGCAACGGTTTCAAGGATGTTGAGCAGTTGCCGCTTGTATTCGTGAATGCGCTTGATCTGGACGTCGAACAATGCTGCGGGATCGACCTTGACGTTGAGGCGTTCGCCGATCAGCCGCGCCAGCACGATCTTGTTGTGGTGCTTGACGCTGCGGAATTTCTGCTGGAAGGCGCTGTCGCTGGCGCGGGCCTCGATAAGTTCAAGTTTGCCGGGATCGTCGAGCACGGCTTCGCCGCAGGCCTCGCGCAACAGACTGGTCAGCCTGGGGTTGGCCAGCATCAGCCAGCGGCGGAAGGTGATGCCGTTGGTCTTGTTGGTGATGCGGGCCGGATAAAGATGATTGAGATCGTGGAACACGGTCTCCTTCATCAGATCGGAATGCATCGCCGAGACGCCGTTGATGCGGTGCGATCCGACGAACGCCAATTGCCCCATGCGTACCCTGCGGCCGGACCTCTCGTCGATCAGGGATACCGAGGCCTTGAAATCGTCGTCGCCGGGACAGCGCTGGTCGGCAAGCGCGAGATGTGCGACATTGATGCGGTAGATGATTTCCAGATGGCGCGGCAACAGGCGTTCGAACAATTCGACCGGCCAGGTCTCGAGTGCTTCCGGCAACAGCGTATGGTTGGTGTAGGACAGCGTCGCCACGGTGATCTTCCAGGCCTCCTCCCAGCGGAAGTTGTGAACATCGCAGAGAATGCGCATCAGCTCGGTCACGGCCAGACTGGGGTGGGTGTCGTTGAGCTGTACGGCGGCCTTCGACGCCAGACCGCGCAACTGCCCGTCCGACGCGAGATGGCGGTTGATCAGATCCTGCAGCGAGGCGGAGACGAAGAAATATTCCTGCCGCAGCCGCAGCTCGCGGCCCGCCGGGCTCTCGTCATTCGGATAGAGGAATTTGCAGATCGATTCCGCGCGCGCCTCCTCGGCGGTGGCGCCGAGATAGTCGCCGGTGTTGAACACGTCGAGCTTGAGCGGGTCGGGCGAGCGCGCCGACCACAGCCGCAGCGCATTGACGTGGTGGCCGCGCCAACCCACGATCGGGGTGTCGTAGGCGACCGCCTGCACGGTTT
>DATHHQ010000838.1:0-3526 GCA_035490095.1 Bradyrhizobium sp. | reverse complement strand
AAAAAGCCGTTGCCGTGGCGGCGCAGCTGCAACTAGGCTATGATGATCAGAGCACAAGATGACTCGGGGCGAAGGCAAAAAGCCACGGCCGAGCACGGGATCACTCTCAAGGGGAATACGATGCGCATTGCGGCAGGTTTGATCTTTGCAGGCGTGGTTTCTCTGTGTGCGTCAGGCACAGCATGGTCGCAGACCCCGGCCAGCAGGGGCATGACGGCCCCGCAGGCGGCCCCTGTCCCCGCGGCGGCCCTGGCGCCCGCCAAGGCCCCTTGCGCCAATCCCAATGCGCTTGGGATCGCGCGCGTCGTTGAAATCGACACCACGGGCGGACCAGGGTTCGGTTTCGAACACTTCAAGCAACTCGACTTCCTGCGCGACAAGGAAGTGGTGCTGACGTTCGACGATGGCCCGTGGCCGCTCAACACACCCTCGGTGCTGAAGACGCTGGCGGACGAATGCACGACCGGCATTTTCTTTTCGATCGGCAAGCACGCGACTTACTATCCGGAAATCCTGAAGCAGGTCGCCGCGGCCGGCCATACCATCGGAACGCATACCTGGTCGCACGCGACCCTGACCAATAAGAAACTGACCGAACAGCAGCGCAAGGAAGAGATCGAGAAAGGTTTCAGCGCGGTAAAATGGGCCTTGGGCGCTTCACCCGCGCCGTTCTTCCGCTTTCCGGCGCTGCAGCATCCGCCGGAAATGGTGACTTACCTCGGCACCCGGAATATCGCGATGTTCTCCTGCGACCTCGACTCGTTCGATTTCAAGGCGAGCAAGCCGCAGCAGGTGATCGACGTCACGATGAGGAAGCTCGACAAGCTCGGCAAGGGCATCATTCTGATGCATGACTTCCACAAGCACACGGCAGAGGCCCTCCCCGAGTTGCTGCGCAAGCTGAAGGACGGCGGCTACAAGGTCGTTCAAATGAAGGCCAAGGCCCCGGTGCAGACCATCGCGCAGTATGACGACGAAATCGTCAAGGACGTCAAATTGCCAACCGTGAGTTCCCGTCCCGTCTCCAGCGTGGTGCAGACGATTTCGGAATAAGTTCGCCCACGCGCGACAACGCCCATGCCGGTGCTGCGCATTGACGGCTATGTCATCGTGTCGGCGGACGGCATGCTGGCGAATGCCGCCCACGTGATGCCCGACGAATTGAGATTCGAGGGCGACAAGCAGTTCTTCACCGCCGCGCTCGACCGTGCCGACTTGATCGTGCACGGCCGTCATTCCTATGAGGACCAGCCGAACTCGCCGCGGCGAACGCGGATCATCGTGACCCGATCGATCGCCGCGGTCGCGCCCGATGCTTCCAATCCCAAGGCCACGCTGTGGAATCCCGCGGGAGCCGCGTTCGAAGCGGCCTGCGATCATGCCGGTGTACCTTCCGGGACTGCCGCGGTTATCGGCGGACCGGATGTGTTCGGAATGTTTATGGACCGCTACGACACGTTCTGGCTCTCGCAGGCGCCGCGGGTGCGGCTGCCGGCCGGTGAGCCATGCTTCCCCGGTGTGCCCGAGCGCTCACCGCAGGCCATACTGGCCGCGCACGGCCTGAAAGCCGGCGAAGCCCAAATCCTCGACACCGCCGGTGGCGTCAGCGTCACGCCGTGGCGGCGGGCGGTCTAGAGCGGGATGACTTTTCTTCGAATCGTCATCCCGCTCTATCTCTTTGTTTGAGCATGATCTTTTCGGAAAACCGGTACCCACTTTTCCGGATCATGCTCTAGACATCGCCATAGGCGGGGTCCGCCGCCCGCGACACCCGGCCGCCATATCCCACGATCATGAACAGCGCGCCGATGATGGACAGATTCTTCAGGGCGTCCATAAGGGTCTTGGCATTGTCCGGCGGCGACTGATTCCAGAAATCATGGAAATAGAAAATTGTCGCTGCCACAAAGAAGATCATAAGAATGGCAAAGAACCGCGCACCGAAATTAACCGCGATCATCAATCCGGCGATGACCTCGAAGGCTCCAACGCCGATCGCGAGCGTTTGCTGCGTCGACATTCCCGTCATCGTTTCCAACTGCGACGTATAGGGAAGAAGCATGGCCGGAATTGCAACCTTGGCTGCGATAAAATCCGTGGTGGCCTGAATGCCGAATAGTTTGGTTGCCCCCGAGTAGATGAAGAGCACGGCGAACAGAACGCGCCCGAGAGTAATAAACGCTGGCATGGTCGGCCTCATTGATTGAATGCTGCAGATGCGGGATAGCTATTAGGGCGGAGTTATTATGGGCGCTCGGATTTGGAACAACGCTGGAAATTATGATGCTAATGTGGCCTTGGTTCAGAAGTTCTATGCACGGACGCGCTGCACCAATGAAGAGAACTTCCAGACCTCCACACTAGAGCATTTTCCGATGAGGTGGACTCCGGTCAGCGCAGAAAAGGCCGCCGACCGATAAGTTGCGCGTATTCCGCCGCAGATAAGCCCGCTCGATCGGCCAAATTCCATCGCCGAGCCCACCCTCAAATCAAGTCCAGGGCATGCATTTGGGGAATACCCACTTGCCTAGCCAAACAAGGTCGGCTGCTGGCGGCCGGCTCGCTCCTGGGCCTCGACAGCGGCAACCGCGGTCATATTGAGAACGCCGCGCGCGGTCACCGAGGGCGTCAGAATGTGCGCCGGACGCGAAGGGCCGATCAAGATCGGCCCGACCGGAAGCGCATCGGCCAGCGCCTTGATCATCTGATACGCGACGTTGGCGGTATCGAGGTTCGGCATGATCAGGATATTGGCCTCACCTTCCAGCTTTGAGTGCGGCAGGATCAGCTTCCTCGCCGCTTCCGAGAGCGCGGTATCGCCCTGCATTTCACCGTCCGCCTCGATTTCCGGATGGTTCTGCTTCAGGAGCGCGGTGGCGCGCCGCATCTTGCGCGAGGAGTCGGTATCATAACTTCCAAAGTCGGAATGTGACACAAAGGCGATTCTTGGCTTGAGATTGAATCGCTGGACATGGATCGCCGCCAGCGCCGCCATTTCCGCAAGCTCCTCGGCGCTCGGGTTCGGCCTCACCTGGGTATCGGCGATGAAATAGGCGCCCTTGCTGGTGATCATCAGCGCCAACGCGGCGAAATCGCTGACGCCCGGCAGGAAGCCGATGATCTCGCGCACGTGACGCAGATGGCTCATGTAACGGCCCTCGACGCCGCAGATCATGGCGTCGGCTTCGCCGCGGATCACGGCGAGCGCTGCGATCACGGTCGCGTTGGTGCGCACCACCGTGCGCGCGGCATCGGGCGTGACGCCGTGCCGCCCGGCGGCATCGATATAGGACTGAACGTAGGATCGATAACGCGGGTCGTCCTCGGGATTGATAAGGTCAAAATCCTGGCCGGCCTTGATGGCGAGGCCGAACCTTTTGATCCGCGCTTCGACCACCGAGGGCCGTCCGACCAGGATGGGCCGCGCCAGCTTCTCCTCCAGCACGACCTGCGTCGCATGCAGCACGCGTTCGTCTTCGCCTTCCGCGTAGATCACGCGGACCGGCTGGGTCTTCGCCTTGGCAAA
>DATHHQ010000837.1:0-5423 GCA_035490095.1 Bradyrhizobium sp. | reverse complement strand
GCGATTGTTGGCGTCGAATGCCAACGGGAAGTCGTCTCCCACCAACCGGCGCACGGCCCTGGCCTTGGCGATGTCACCGGGAATGTCGCGATCGATCTCCCCTCGCGCGCCGTCCCAGCGGATCTTGATCGCCGACGGCTGTTCCGCCTTGAGTCTGGCCTCGACCGTCTTCACCACGCCATCGACGTCCCGGGCGCCGTTGTTGCCGATCGACGCGTAGAACGGGATGCGCGTGCGCCACGCACCGCCGAGCAGTTTGTAGATCGGCTGCCGGAACGCTTTCCCCTTGAGGTCCCAAAGGGCGATATCGATCGCCGCAAGAGCCCCCGTCACGATTCCATCGGGGCCGAGCTTGATCAGCTTGTGCAGCAGGCGATCGAGGATGACGGCGTGGTCGAGCGCATCGGCCCCGATGAGCGCCGGCGCCATGTCGCGCGCGATGACGGCAAGCGACGCCACGCCGCCCTGCATGGGTGACGCCTCTCCCAGGCCCACCAGCCCGTCGGCATGAATGGCGACGACGGCGGTCGCCGAGCCAAAGTTGGCTTCGGCCGGGCGAGCGACATCGCCCCAGCGCACGAGAAACGTTTCGACCTTGCTGATCTTCATGATGGCCTCGCTGGAGGGGTTTCGCCCGTCGGTCCTATCAACCTTGTCAGACGCGCCGCATAGATTACGGTAAACGCCATGCAACGGGGGCGCAAAGATCGACTCGCGGCGCTCTCGAGCGGCCTCGCCATGGCGGTGCTGCTCGGAACGCTTCTCGGACTCCCCTTCTGGCTGCTCGGGCTGCTCCGCGTCATCAGAATCAGCGGCTACTGGCGCGCGGTGCACTACGTGCGACGCGGCCGCGTGCTGATCGTTGCCAACCATCCATCGCTCATCGAAACGTTTCTCATTCCTCTCGTGTTCTGGCCCTGGGCGATGTTCAGGCTCAGGATGTTTCCGTGGAGTCTTCCGGACAAGAACCTCTTCAAGGGTTTCACGCCGGAGCATCATGAGCGACTGCGCTGCATTCGAGTCGGCCGCGACGACACGCTGGAGTCGCGGAAACTCAACTGGTCCGCGATGAAAAGGGTGATGGAGCATTTCGAGAGACAGCAATGCTTCGTCGCACATCTCGAAGGCGGTCGGACGAGCAAACAAGCTGAGCACGTGTCGGTCGGACCGAACAAGATGGGCAAGATCAAGAACGCCCAGATCCTCAAGGCGGCCTGGAAAAAGGGCGCTTGGATCATGCCGCTGCACGTCAAGATGACGGACGACATGAGGCGGGATCTGCCGGGATTCGGAGAGTCTCTGCGGCGCCTGCTCCTCAGTCCAAGATGCTGGCCGATCAGGCTCGAGTTTCGCCGTCCCTACAAGATCGTCGGACAGAGGTTCGACGAAGAAACACAAAAGAGACGTCTGGAATTGGCGATTCTCACACCCGAGATGCCGGCATGACCTGGCGGCGAAGCCGATCGGTCCGCCGAACCTGGCCGAGATCGCCGTGCCGCATTTCGCTGTAGTAGTATTTGTGCGACCAGGTCTCCCGGCGACTCGACGAGCGCCAGCATCCTGGTGAGTTCCTGACCGGAAAGGATTGACCTCATGACCCTCACCCTCGCGGATGCCAATCGCGTGATCGCCGGCGCCATCGAGAAGGCAAACCAGATCGGCGCCAAGATGAATATCGCCGTGTGCGACGCCGGCGGACGGCTCCTTGCCTTTCAGCGCATGGATGGCGCCATGTGGGCTGGCTCCTTCGGCAGCCAAGGCAAGGCCATGGCCTCGGCCGCCTTCGGACGCCCGAGTGGCGAACTTACGCCACGTGCCGACCATCCGACCTTGCGCGGCATCGCCGCGGCCGAAGGCAACCACATGTTCTATGGCCAAGGCGCCGTGCCGATCTTCCGCCAAGGTGTCCTGATCGGTGCCTGCGGCGTTGGCGGTGGGAGCGCACAAGAAGACGAGGATTGCGCCCGCGCCGGGGTTGAAAAGCTCTGAGGCCCTCCGACTAGCCGCTGCGAGCGCACACGGCGTCAACCAGCGGCGCCGGCTACTGAGCTGCGCTGCGCATCGGAACGCGCGATTTGAGGAACGCGCGCGCACGGTTGATCGTACGTGCCTTGAGTTCCGGCGGCTCGCGCCACGGGAAGATGGTGATCTCGGCGTTGGGCGCCAGTAATGGCTCGGCAATCGAGACCGCAAACATCGGGCGCGAAGGAGCATTTGGCCTCTTCGCCGCCATGTATAGCCGCGTCTCATTCAATCGATGTCTGGTGCAACTGGAGGGCGCCATGGTTCGCTGCCCGATCGAAGTGTTGCAATCGGAGTTCAAGCGTAGCGAACAAGTCCGCGATCTCTTCGTCAGCTACTCGGAGACGCTACTCTCACAGGTTCAGCAGACTGTCGCCTGCAATGCCATGCATACGACGGAGGAGAGAATGTGCCGATGGCTCCTCATGATGCATGATCGAGCCGAAGGTGAAGCCCTCCCATACACGCACGAGTTTCTGTCGCACATGCTGGGCGCCAATCGCAAATCCGTGACGCTTGCCGCGCAATCCCTGCAATCGGCTGGCCTTATCAGCTATCGTCAAGGCAGGATCCAAGTTGTCGATCGGCGTGGCCTCGAAAGGGCAGCATGCGAGTGCTACGCCATCGTGAAGGACCGGTTCGACGCCTTCCTGAGACCGCCTTTGACCGCGGTTCATGGCAATACAAGAGGGCGACGTAAAGCCAGGTAACGTCGAGGCAGGCAGATCCGTCTAGTTCAGGCCTTGGCCCCGGTAGCCGTGCTCCAGTCCCCATGCCGCAAGGGCGGACCACTTCTTCGCCATCTCAATGAAATGCGACTTCAAGGAAGGGCTATGGACGGCGTCCGCCAATCGAAGGCAATCGGACTCCAGGCGCAGGCACTCCAATTCTTGCTTCCGCAAGTTGGCCGATTCAGACGCAGGATGGTTTCGCAACATATCGATAGCCAACATCGCATGGCATCGCATGTCTTGTCGGTGGTGTACGCCACAGAGGAACCAAGGAAAATGCGGACTGGCCTGGAAATGGCCATCATCCCTTCTTCGACTCACGCGACAGTGCGCTCTTTTTTCACTCCGATGACGCCAGTGTTCGCTGTTCAGCGGCGCCCTATACAGTCATCCCCCCTCGACGCTACACTCAAGGCGAAAGAGGAGGGCGTAAGAGTGAGACATCTTCGTGCGATCGGCGGGCTCGTGATTCTGTTGACCGGAAGTGAAGCTGCCATGGCGCAGGAGGTGCCGGACTTGAAGGGGACGTGGATCCCAGCCAAGGGCGCTCATCTCGTGGAGGGACCGACCCGGCACCAGCAGAGCGGAACCGTGCCCGTCCCGGGTGACGACACGCTTCGAACGCACACCTCGAAGTTCGTCTTCCGTTTCGATCGGCAGGAAGGCCGGACCTTCTGGGGAGCCTTATCGTCGGCCAAAGTGTCTGAGAAGGTGATCGGGGCCATATCGGCGGATGGCAAGCGCTTTGTCATGGTAGACGAGGACGGGCGGTTTGACGGTATCGTCGTGGATTCCAACACATTGGATTATTGCTATGCCCATATCACGCCGACAGACAGATCCGTCGCGTGCGGGCTGTTGATTCGGGAAAAGTGACGAGCAGCGACGCTGCCGGGCAGGCGTCGTCGCGGGCACGATCTGAACCGCCACGAGCGACTGGAACGTGTCAATGACTTTGCGCTCATCAACGCCTGATAAGGGTTCCAGTCGGCTGAAGTAGGGCTTCTTCGACGGAACGAACTGCTCGGCGACCGCTTCCAGGGTCCGGCCCCCAGAATTGGGCCGGCGTGGCTTCGCGGCCGAATTGCAAGTGCTACGCTGTAGCTGCGATCCTTCACACTGCTCAGCTCTTACGCGAAACGGCCGGTTCGTCCCAAGCCGCTCCGCCTCACAAGCGCGTTCCTCGCGCGAAGCTGCGCTTCCCGTTCTTCCTCCTTCCGCGCCAGCCGGCTCACCAAGTAGAAGCGCGTCGCCGTCTCCTCGGTTCAGAGGACGCGGATTTCGGGCATGACCGGTATCGTTCGCCATCCATCCCACGGTGGCGCAGCGCGCTGCACCGGAGAGGTGACAGTGGAGTTTGGCGATCATGCTCAGAAGGATCGAGTGCTCTCAGGACCGGATTGCCGGTCGAACCGCAGAGTTTGAGCGCACAGTGCGGACAGAGAGCAAAGGCAAATCGATAACAGCCTCCATCGCGGTGATTTGCGCGTTTGCTGCGATGGGAATGCTGGCCACCAATATCTTTCTGCCCTCGCTCGGGACCATGGCGGCCGATTTGCACGTCTCAAGTGCTGCCATCACGTCGACGATCTCGGTTTTTCTCGCGATCTTTGCCTTCGGACAATTGATCGTCGGACCGTTGTCGGACCGATTCGGCCGGCAAATACCGGTTCTGGTCGGCCTTTGCCTCTTTCTGCTCGGCACGATCTGGTGCGCG
The DNA here is from genome assembly GCA_035490095.1 of Bradyrhizobium sp. GTDB lineage: Bacteria > Pseudomonadota > Alphaproteobacteria > Rhizobiales > Xanthobacteraceae > Bradyrhizobium. The sequence continues at coordinate 953 of DATHHQ010000837.1, read as the reverse complement.
TTCGCCGGCGACCTCGCTAGCCTGCTGGTTGGCAGAGCCATACAGGCCTCCGGCGCCTGCGCCGCTACCGTACTTTCGCGGGCGATTGCACGAGATCTGTTCGATGGCCAGGCGCTTGCAAAGATCATGGCATCGATAACGATCGCGACCGCCGCCGCGCCGGGCCTTTCGCCGTTGGTCGGCAGCGCGCTCGATCATTTCCTGGGCTGGCGATCGGAGTTCGTCTTCGTGGCGATTTTCGCGAGCTGCGCCCTGCTGGCGTATGCAATGTTCATCGGTGAAACCAATGGGTCCGCCAGCGGTTCCGTGAATCACCGTGCGGTTGGCGCTTCCTATCTTGGCCTGCTCCGGGATGCCAGGTTCGTCGTGCCGGCCAGGACTTCAGGCCTCCTGATGGCCGGCCTGTTCGCCGTTTTCTCGGCCTCGCCGCGCGTGTTCCTCGAACATTTTGGATTCTCGCCTGCCGCGCTCGGTCTGCTGTTCGCCGCCGTCGTCGTGCTGGTGTTCGGGGCCAGCATGCTGGCGCCAGTCCTGTCGGCACGGCTCGGCTTCTATCGCGCGACGCTGGTCGGCCTGGGAATCACGGTCATTGGAGCCGTCGCGCTTCTTCTCGCCGTGCTGGTCGCCCGGAACGCGGTCCTGCCGTTCGTGGTCGGCGCAGCGATCTTCTTGTCCGGCGTGGGCATCGCCAGCCTGCTGTCGAGCGCGGCGGCCTTGTCGCCCTTCGGAGACAAAGCCGGAGCAGCGGCCGCCTTGTTCGGTTTCGCGCAAATGGCAGGGGCGGCCTGTGGCGCCTTGCTCGCAGCGGTCCTTTCCAGCGATCCGGCACTCGGGCTTGCGATCGTGCTGGCACTGGCGTCGCCGCTTGCAATGGTTTTGCACGGTTGGGAGGGGCGGCTTTCCGCAGCAAGGGCGTGAAGATCTTGTGCAGCGGCAAAAGAGTGATCCGATGA
>DATHHQ010000836.1:0-3673 GCA_035490095.1 Bradyrhizobium sp. | reverse complement strand
CCGCAAAACCGCGTCCCAGCCCATGGCCGAGATCAACATGGTGCCGTTGATCGACGTCGTGCTGGTGCTGCTGGTGATCTTCATCGTGACGGCGCCGCTCCTGACCAACGCCGTCAAGCTCGACCTGCCCAAGGCCACCTCGAACGCCGATATCCAGAAACCGGAGAAGGTCGAGTTCGCCATCGATGCCAGCGGTTCGCTGTTCTGGAACGGCGAGCGTATCAGCCGCGAGGATGCGGTCACCAAGTTTGCCGAGGCGGGCACCAAGCGGCCGCAGCCCGAAGTCTACCTGCGTGCCGACCAGGGCGTGGCCTACCGCTATGTCGCGGAGATGCTGGCCGACGCCTCCAAGGCGGGGCTGAGCAAGATCGCTTTCGTCAGCGAGCCGGCACGGTAGGCTTGCGCGTCATCCTGTGATGCAAGAATTGCTGTCATCCCGACCCATCCGACATTCAGGGAGCGGGCGACGATCCGCCACCGTTCAGGCGGCGCCGGACCGGGCCTTCTCCCTTTCCGGCAGCTTTTCGCTCCCTTGATCGCAACTTGCCGTAAAGGACCAGGCGAAAACGCACCAGCTTGAAGCCGAGCTCCTCTGCCACCCGGGACAGTTGCGAGACTAGTTCTTCGTTCGAGATTTCCTCGATCCTGCCATCGTCGACGTCGATCAGGTGACCGGAGTGGCGGGTCTCCTGGACTCCATAGCGCGCCATCCCGTCGCCCAGTCCGTGGTAGGTCAATACGCCGGCGCCGACGAGCTTGGTGAGCAAGCGATAGGTCGACCCGAGCGTCAGACTGGGTCGGCGAGTTGCCGCGTGGCGGTGTATCTCGCAGGCAGTGGGAAGATTGCCCGCGTCGACGACGGCCCTCAGCACGGCGTACATCGCCGGCGTGCAGACGACATTTGCCGCGAAGCACAGCTCCATGATGTCGGGCGCTGCGGGCGGAGCGGGCTCGGCGCTCCGCGCGTGCGCACGGCCGTTGCGGGCAAGATCGAGCATCGGGCTCCGGGGCGCATGCTTGCGAAGATGAGCAAGCCCGAGATGACTGCTCGGCCGTTCAGGCCGCGCTGTCGGGCGACGCGATGGAGCGGACTGGCTCATATCGAACGGGGTATCACGGAAAATGGCAACGCCAATGATTACTAATTGCAATTGCGACCGTTTAGCGCGAATTGGTTAGCGATCCCTCACTGCCATTCCGGACAATTAGGAAACGCTAATTCTGTCGCACCGCCCACCCCCCTCGACCGCCAGAGACCCGCGGCACGCTGACCGTCATGCGCATACTTCTCATTGAAGACGATCCGATGATCGGCCAGAGCCTCTCGCGCGCGCTGCATGAGCAGGGAATCCTTGTCGAATGGGCACGCGATGGTGAACAGGGCGAGGCCGCCTGGCACCGCGGCGACCATTCCGTCGTCCTGCTCGACATCGGGCTGCCGGGGCAGTCCGGCGTCGATCTGCTGAGGAGTGTCCGAGCCGCGACGGTGGACACGCCGGTGGTGGTCATTACCGCCCGGGCAGAGATAGACAGTCGTGTTGCCGTCCTCGATCTTGGAGCCGACGACTACGTCGTAAAACCATTCGAGCTGCGCGAGCTGTTTGCCCGTATCCGCGCGGTCATGCGTCGTCATGACAGGCGGCCCCGCTCCATTCTGGTGGCGGGCGGACTCACCATCGATCTGGCGACGCACGTCGTGAGCTACAGGCAGAAAGCCATCAGGCTTCCGACGCGCGAATTCGCCTTGCTGCAGGTTCTCGTGCGACAGCCCGGGAAAATCGTCCCGCGGGACATCATCGAGCGTGAGATCTATCTCAGCCTCGACGAGATCGAAAGCAACGCCGTCGACGTCCTGATCCACAGCATTCGCCGCAAGTTCGACAGAGAGATCATCCGCAATGTACGCGGCGCGGGTTGGCTCGTGATCAAGGATGCGTCTTGACGTCCATTCGCTGGACGGCCCTGGCCTGGATCGCAGCGGTCCTTACGGCCGTGGGCCTGGTCGGCGTGCTCGTTGCCTATTTCGCGGGAAGGGACGAGGCGAATCTCTTCTTCGATGGCCAGCTGGCTCAGGTCGCCATGCAAGTCGGCGACGGCGTACAGACGCTGCCGCCAACGTTCCTTCAGCACGATCCCGAAGACGAACTCGTCGTCCAGATCTGGGATGTGCAGGATGGAAAGATCCGAACGACCGGTGGCGTCGACATGCCCCGGCAGGGAACAAACGGCTTTGTCGATCTGACGCTTGATGGCGTCGCCTGGCGCGTCTTCACGACTCGAGCGGGCGGGCGCACCGTCCAGGTTTCGCACCGCCAGGAGGTGCGCGACGACGTTGCCGAACAGTTGGCGATGAGCGCGGCGCTGCCCATTCTCGCGGCCATCCCCATTGCGTGGGCGATCGTTGTCCTGGCCATGGGCCGGCTTTTCAAGAGACTCGATCAGGCAAGCATTGGTCTGGCGCGACGCAGCATCAACTCGACCGAGCCGTTGCCGCTTGACGTTGCGCCGGTTGAAGTAAGGCCGCTTATCGAGGCCATGAACGAGTTGCTTCGCCGCCAGAGAACGGCGATCGAACAGCAGCGGCAATTCGTTTCGGATGCCGCGCATGAACTTCGCACGCCGTTGACGGCCATCCAGATCCTGGCGGACACGCTGCGTGAACGATCGCCGCGACCAGACGAACAAGGATCCGATATCACGGGCGAATTGGCGCTGGCCGTCCAAAGAGCGAGGTCGCTGTCCAACCAGCTGCTGAAGCTCGCGGAAATCGATGCCGGAAGCGAAAGAGACTCTTCGGAAGTCGATCTCCACAGTCTCCTTCTCGAGGTGATCGAGACTCATGTCCAATACGCTTCTCAAAAGCGCATCGACTTCAGCTTGCACGTTACGGCATCGCCTCGGGTGAAAGCGTCAAAGCTCGACCTTTCGAGCTTGTTTTCCAATCTCATCGACAATGCCGTTCGATACAGCATGCCAGACAGCGTCATCGAGATATCGGTGCGATCTCAGGACGGATCGGGGTTGGTCGAGGTCATCGATTCCGGCAGCGGCATCGCCGCCGAGGCGCTGCCGCGGATCTTCGATCGCTTCTTTCGCGCCGCCTCGCCGGAAATAAAGGGGGCAGGTCTCGGCCTGTCCATCGCGAAGGCTATTGCCGACCGATATGGCCTTGCCCTGTCGATTGCCAACCGGCCCTCCGGCGGAGTGATTGCCCGTGTCACCATTCCCCGGGACGCTCTCCTGACGCCACCGCTCAATACATATGCTGGCCGCCGTTGATCGACAGGGTCGAGCCGGTGATGAAGCCCGCATCGTCGGCGATCAGGAACATCACGCCGCGGGCGATCTCCTCGGCCTTGCCGAGCCGGCCGACCGGGATCTTGGCGACGATCTTCTCCAGCACGTTGGCCGGCACGGCCGAGACCATGTCGGTCTCGGTGTAACCCGGCGCGATGGCGTTGACGGTGATCCCCTTCGATGCGCCTTCCTGGGCCAGCGCCTTGGTGAAGCCGTGGATGCCCGACTTGGCGGCGGCATAGTTGACCTGGCCGTACTGGCCGCCCTGGCCGTTGATCGAGCCGATGTTGACGATGCGGCCGAAGCCGCGCGTGTTCATGCCCTCCCACACCGCCTTAGACATGTTGAAGCAGGAGCCGAGATTGGTGTCGATCAC
>DATHHQ010000835.1:0-27718 GCA_035490095.1 Bradyrhizobium sp. | reverse complement strand
GTTGAATCCAAGGGAGCTGGCGATGGCCGACGATGCGCGTTCGCGATTGGGCCGCGGTCTTGCAAGTCTGATCGGGGATGTCGGCGGTGAGGCCAAGCATCAGGATCGGCCGCGGACCCAGCGCAAGGTGCCGATCGAATTCCTCAAGCCCAATCCGCGCAATCCGCGCCGGGATTTTTCCGATGCCGAACTCGGCGAGCTCGCCGACTCGATCAGGCAGCACGGGGTGATCCAGCCGATCGTGGTGCGTCCGGTCAAGGGCTCGCAGGACCGTTTCGAGATCATCGCCGGCGAGCGCCGTTGGCGCGCATCGCAGATGGTCGGCCTGCACGAGATCCCGATCGTGCCGGTCGATGTCAGCGACAGCGACGCGCTCGAGATCGCGATCATCGAAAACGTGCAGCGCGAAGATCTCAATGCCATGGAAGAGGCGCAGGGCTATCACGCCCTGGCCAATGAATTCAAACGCAGCCAGGACGAGGTTGCCAAGATCGTCGGCAAGAGCCGCAGTCACGTCGCCAACATGATGCGGCTGACCAAACTGCCGGCCGAGGTGCAGGCCTACATCGCCTTGGGCCAGCTGTCGGCCGGTCACGCCCGCGCGCTGATCGGCGTGCCCGACCCGACGGCCGCCGCCAAACGCATTGTCGAGGAGGGCCTCACCGTACGCCAGGCCGAGGCGCTGGCGCATGTCGAGGGTGTGCCGGAGCGCAAGCCGCAGAAGGCGCGCGGCGGCAAGGACAAAGCTCCTGACACGGTCGCGCTCGAAAAGCGCATGAGCGATGCGCTCGGCCTTGCGGTCAGCGTCGATCACCGCGAGCCCGGCGGCACCGTCCACATCCGCTACCGGGACCTTGAACAGTTCGACGAGATCTTGCGAAGGCTGGATAAGCGGAGCTGACTTCTCGCCTCACCCCCGCCGCTTCGCATTCGCCGCGATCGACAACAGCGTCCGCTGCGCGATCGCCGCCGCCAGCGGCGCCTGCTTGCGCATCTCCAGTGCCGCGACCGCGAGCTGCTCGATGATCAGCAGCAGGCGGGCCGCACTGAAATTGCGCAGCGCGGTTTCGACATTGCCCTTCCGCGAGAAGTGCAGCCGTGGAAAGCCGCTGTCCAGCAAGGTCGATAGCGGGGTCCCCTCGGCAACCGCGAGCGCCGATTTGTGCAGCCAGGCCGCCTGGCGTTGTGTGGCGGAGATGATCATGCCCGGATAGGTGCCGGCGACCATGGCCTTGGCAAATTCGGTTTCGACCAGATCCGGCTTTCCGGCAAACGCGCCGTCCACGATCGGATCGATCTTCAGCTCGGAAGCGTCGGCGACCACCGCCATCACGTCCTCGAGCGTGACCTCGGTCTCGCCGTGCGCATAAAGCGCGAGCTTGCGCAGTTCGTTGCGTGAGGCCTGACGGTCGCCGCCGAGCAACGCCATCAGCACCGCACGCGCGTCCGCCGCGATCCGCAGATTGGAAACCCGCAGCTCGTCATCGATCAATTTCGCCAGATCACGTTCGCCGTCGGGATAGCAGCCGATCGCCACCGCGGTCTTGGCGCGCTCGCAGGCCTTGCGCAGTGGCGATTCCGGCCGCAGCTCGCCGGCCTCGATCACGATGCGGCAATCCTTCAGGGGCACGTCCGCGAGCGTATCGACGCCGCTGGCAAAACTGCGCGAGCCGGCCCGGACCCGGATGGCGCGGCGGCCGCCGAACAGCGGCACCGTCATCGCCTCATCGACCAGCCGCGACGGGTCGGCTGAGAGTTCGTCGCCGTCCAGCCGAACCAGTGAAAACGGATCGTTGGGGTCGTCGACCGCGGATGCCAGCAGCGCTTCGGCGCGCTCACGCACCAGGCCGGAATCGGGACCGTAGAGCAGGATGATAGGTCGACCCGGATCGGGCCGGGCGAGAAAAGCGTCGATCTCTTTTCCGCGAAGCGCGACCACGATGAGACCCTTTTGAATTTAACACAGTCATTCCGGGACACGCGTCTTCGCGTGAACCTCAGATGTGCGATTGCACATCGGGGAATCTCGATGTGATTCCAGATTCCGGGTTCGCGCTGACGCGCGCCCCGGAATGACGGAGGGTTCAGGTGCCGGCGACGAAGAACGACGCCAGCCGGGTCTGGATGTTATCGGCGATCTCCTGACAGGCGCGATCCTCGGCATCCCGGTAGGCGCGCGAGCGGGCAAAACGCTGCAGTTGCCCCGGGATGTCATAGGACACGCGGGAGAACGTGGTGCCGGTCATGACCGATTTGTTCGAGGCGATCTCGATCAGATTGTATTGCGCATCGATGCCGTAGTTTTCGCTGGAGGGCAGCGCGGTGGCCGGATCGACCATCAGCGACGAACGGCTGGTGGTGAACCGCAGCACCAGCCGGTGGGTCGGCGGCATGCCGGTGGCGTTGCCGTATAGCTTGAACGCCAGCGCATTGCGGATCTCCACCCCCAACCGGGCGTCGCGCGAGGCGTTCGGCTTGTCCACCGGCGGGACCTCGACGCCCATCAGCTTTTCGCGCAGGGCGGGCGAGCCGTCGGTATGTTCGGCGTACATCGGCTGAAAGCAGCCAGCTGTCAGCGCCGCCAAAGCGGCCACGATCAGAAGCCGAGCGGCGATGCGGGTCCTAGCCAACGACATTCACGATCCTCATGGGAACAATAATGACCTTGCGGACGGCCTTGCCGCCGAGGGCCTGTTTTACCGCATCGAGGGCCAAAACGGCAGCCTCAATTTCCGGATTTTGCGCATTGCGGGCCACTGTGACTTCGCCGCGCTTCTTGCCGTTGACCTGAACGACCAGCGTCACGGTGTCTTCAACCAGCAAATCGCGTTCGATTTGGGGCCAATGGGCCTCGGAAATCAGTCCCGGCTGCCCCAGCACCGTCCAGCATTCCTCCGCCAGATGCGGCATCATCGGCGCGAACAAATGAACCAGGATGACCGCGGCCTCGCGAACAGCCCATCCCAGATCGGGGGCGGGCTGCCCCTCGCGTCCCAGCACCTCGCCCAGCGCATTGGAGAATTCCCTGATGTAGGCGAGGCAGACGTTGAAATGCAGCTTTTCGATCCCGGTCGAAACCTTGTCCAGCGCGCCATGCGCCGCCTTGCGGATCGCCAGCGCGTCAGCGCCGAACGACGCCGGCCGCGCCGACGGGGCCGCCTTGGCGATCTCCGCTGACTCGTTGACCAGCCGCCACAGCCGCTGCACGAATCGCGAGGCGCCCTGCACCCGCTCATCGCTCCAGATCACGTCGCGGTCTGGCGGCGAGTCCGACAGCATGAACCAGCGCGCCACGTCGGCGCCATAGGTCGTGATGATGTCGTCGGGGTCGACGGTGTTGCGCTTCGACTTCGACATCTTCTCGATCGGCCCGATCGAGATTTCTTCGCCCGAAGTCAGCAGGCTGGCGCGGCGGCCATTGCCGCCGGTCTCGATTCTGACCTCGGCCGGCGTGACGTAACTGCCATCGGCCTTTTGATAGGTCTCGTGCACCACCATGCCCTGGGTGAACATGCCGGCGAACGGCTCATCCATGCCGATGTGACCGGTCGCCTTCATGGCGCGGATGAAGAAGCGGCTATACAGCAGATGCAGGATCGCGTGCTCGACGCCGCCGATATACTGGTCGACCGGCATCAGCCGGTCCACCACCGCGCGGGTGGTCGGCGCCTTCTCGTTCCACGGATCGGTGAAGCGCGCGAAGTACCACGACGAATCCACGAAGGTGTCCATGGTGTCGGTTTCGCGGGTAGCCTTGGCCCCGCATTGCGGGCAGGCGACGTGCTTCCAGGTCGGGTGGTGGTCGAGGGCGTTGCCGGGTTTGTCGAACGTCACGTCCTCGGGCAGCACCACCGGCAGGTCCTTGTCGGGCACCGGCACGACATCGCATGTCGGGCAGTGGATCACCGGGATCGGGCAGCCCCAGTAGCGCTGGCGCGAGATGCCCCAGTCGCGCAGCCGGAAATTCACCTGGCGCTCGCCGACGGGCATGTTGCCGCGCAGCGTTGCCTCCAGCCGTTTCGCCACCTCTTCCTTGGCCTGTTCGATGGTCATGCCGTCGAGGAAGCGCGAATTGATCATGCGGCCGTCGCCGTCATAGGCGGTATCGGTAATCACGAAGGTTTTCGGGTCCTGGCCTTCGGGACATACCACGGGGGTGTTTCCCAGCCCGTATTTGTTGACAAAATCGAGGTCGCGCTGGTCGTGCGCGGGGCAGCCGAAGATCGCGCCGGTACCGTATTCCATCAGCACGAAATTGGCGACATAGACCGGCAGCGTCCAGCTTTCGTCGAACGGATGGATCGCCCGGATGCCGGTGTCGAAACCCTGCTTCTCGGCGGTGTCGATGATTTCCTGAGCCGTGCCGATGCGTCTTGTTTCCGCGATGAATTCTGCGAGCTTCGGATTCTTCGCCGCCGCGGCCTGGGCCAGTGGATGATCCGGCGCGATCGCCATGAACTTGGCGCCGAACAAAGTGTCATGCCGCGTGGTAAAAATCTTCAGCTCGGTCTCGCCGGCAGGCGAGGAGCTTTCAGGCAAGGTTTTGAGATCCAGCGCGAAGCGCACCAGCATACCCTCGGAACGCCCGATCCAGTTGCGCTGCATCAGCCGCACCTTGTCGGGCCAGCGATCCAGCGTGTCGAGCGCGTCCAATAATTCCTGCGAATATTTCGAGATCTTGAAGACCCACTGATTCATCTCGCGCTGCTCGACGATGGCGCCGGAGCGCCAGCCCCGGCCGTCGATCACCTGCTCATTGGCGAGCACGGTCATGTCGACCGGGTCCCAGTTGATCTTGCGCTTCTCGCGCTCGGCGAGGCCTGCGCGCAGGAAGTCGTTGAACAGCTTTTGCTGATGCTTGTAGTAGCTGGGGTCGCAGGTCGCGAATTCGCGGGTCCAGTCGAGCGACAACCCGATCGACTGCAGCTGCTTTTTCATCGCGGCGATATTGTCGTAGGTCCACGCCTTCGGCGCGACCTTGCGCTCGATCGCGGCGTTTTCCGCCGGCAGCCCGAACGCGTCCCAGCCCATCGGGTGCAGCACGTTGAAACCCTTGGCCCGCATGAAACGCGCCAGCACGTCGCCGAGCGTGTAGTTGCGGACATGCCCGATATGGATGCGGCCGGACGGGTAGGGGAACATCTCGAGCACGTAATATTTCGGCCGCGGGTCATCGTTTTTGGAGGCGAAGATCGCCTTCTGGTCCCACTGGCGTTGCCAGCGCGGCTCGGATTCACGTGCGTTGTAGCGTTCGGAGGTCATGGAATCGTAGCGCTTTTGATGGGATTCGTGGCCCACTTTGGGACGGCGGACTAGGCCATAAAAGACCGCGAGGGGTCAATGGGTTGCAGGCAGCGGAAAGACCGCCAATTGCGCTAGCCGACGGCGAAAATTCCGTAAACCTAGATTCGATTATCTCACAAAATGCCTGCGGCAGTTGGCTTTTTGAGGCCAACCGGAACATTTGACTCGGTCAGATTGAGGCACGATTAACAGATCCATGGGAGGTTGCGGCCGGAAAACCAGAGCTGGCTCACAGACATGAGATCATTCTAAATCGTGACACGCGACGTGATTGACGAGGTTGACTTCGAATACGCGACAGCCGTCGCGGAAAAAGCCATGCGCTCGATGGAGCAGCATCGCGTACCGCCGACGCCGAACAATTTTCACACCTGGTTCAAGTATTCGCTCGGCACCTCACCCGATCTCAAACGGGCGATCGATATTCTGGTCGGCAACAAGCGAAAGTTTGACACCACCACCAATCATGACCTGTTCGCGACCTATGTCGGATCACACGCCGTCGCCGACGACGCCGATCTCAACAACGTTTCGCACCAGCTCCATTCGGTCATCGCCTCCGCCAATCACTATCTCACGGTAGCCATCGCCGATAACCGCTCGCAAATACAGGCCATCAACGATGCCACCGACGACAGCGAAACCGCCGGTCCAAAACTGCTGATCGAAAATCTGCTGAGTGAATTGGCCAAAGCGGTCACGCGCGCAACGAAGCTGGAGGCGCGCTTCGTCGAGTCGACGCGAGAGCTGGACGCGATCCGCGATTCGCTGAACAAGTCGGAGGAGCGCGCCAAGACCGACGCGCTGACGGGGCTGCCCAACCGCCATGCCCTCGATGAATTCTTTCGCGTCGCCCAGATCGCGGCGATGGAAAAAGGCGAGCCGCTCAGCATCCTGCTGATCGACATCGATCACTTCAAATCGTTCAACGACAATTTCGGGCACGGCGTCGGCGACCAGGTGCTTCGATTGATGGCGAACGTGTTGCGGGAGCGGGTCCGGGAATACGATCTGCCGGCGCGATATGGCGGGGAAGAACTCATCGCCGTGCTTCCGGGTGCCAACCTCGCCACCTGCGAGGCGGTTGCCGAGCGTATCCGACGCCTGGTCTCGGAGTGTTCCATCACCCGCCGTTCGACCGGGGAGATCCTTCCCAGCATCACGGTTTCCATCGGCGTCGGACAGTTTCAGCTGGGCGAGTCGATGGCGGATCTGATCGATCGCTGCGATCGCGCGCTTTATCTCGCCAAGCGAACCGGGCGCAACCGGGTCGTGACCGAAAATGAACTCGATCGGCAGCTGGCCGCGGGTTAGCCCGCCCGCCCGTGCGATGGCGTCGGCGGCGACAGGCGGAATTTCCCAGCCGCCATCGCACCCGACCAACCCAGTAGTATCACGGAGCTCTTAATGAGGTGCGGTTAACGCTTACGTGGGACGCTGTGGTCGAAGAACGAAATTGTTCACAGACAGGCGATCGTACCCAATCGTGACAGCCGCCGCGCTAGATGAGGTTGATTTCGAATACGCGACAGCCGTCGCGGAAAAAGCCATGCGATCGATGGCGCAACAGCGCGTGCCGCCGACGCCGAACAATTTTCATACCTGGTTCAAGTATTCCCTCGGCACCTCACCCGATCTCAAGCGGGCGATCGATATCCTGGTCGGCAACAAGCGAAAGTTTGACACCACCACCAATCATGACCTGTTTGCGACCTATGTCGCACCGCATACCTCCGGTGAAACGGATCTCAACAACGTTTCGCAGCAGCTCCATACGGTCATGGCTTCCGCAAAGCAGTTTCTGACGGTGGCGATCGCCGATAACCGCTCGCAAATAAAGGCCATGAACGATGTCGCCGATCAGACCGAGGTCGGGGTTGACCCAAAACTGCTGGTCGAAAATCTGCTGAACGAACTGGCCAAGACCGTTACACGTGCAACGAAGCTGGAGGCGAGCTTCGTCGAGTCGACGCGAGAGCTGGACGTGATCCGCGATTCGCTGAACAAGTCGGAGGAGCGCGCCAGAACCGACGCGCTCACGGGTTTACCCAACCGCCATGCCCTCGATGAGTTTTTTCGTGTCGCCCAGATCGCGGCGATGGAAAAAGGCGAGCCGCTCAGCGTGCTGCTGATCGACATCGATCATTTCAAGTTGTTCAACGACAATTTCGGGCACGGCGTCGGCGACCAGGTGCTTCGATTGATGGCAAAGGTCTTGCGGGAGCGGGTTAGGGAAATCGATCTGCCGGCTCGATATGGCGGCGAAGAGCTCATCGCCGTGCTTCCGGGGGCCGACCTCGCCGCCTGCGCGGCGGTTGCCGAGCGCATACGCCGCTCCATCTCGGAGTGTTCCATCACCCGCCGCTCGACCGGGGAGGTGCTTCCCAGCATCACGGTTTCCATCGGTGTCGGGGAGTTTCAGATGGGCGAGTCGATGTCGGATCTCATCGATCGCTGCGATCGCGCGCTTTATCTCGCCAAGGGAACCGGACGCAACCGGGTCGTGACCGAGAACGAACTTGATCTCCAGCGGGCTGCGGGTTAGCTCGCGATCGAGATCGCGCCGGCCGTGATCTGCACAAACCCATGCTCGACCACAGCGTTGCGGCCGCGGTGCTTGGCGGCATAGAGCGATGCGTCGGCGGCCTCGATCAGGTCGCCCGGCTGTTGTGCTGCATTCGGCTTGGTGCAGGCGACGCCGACGCTGACGGTGACGGTTTGATAGAGGCTGGTGGCATGAGGCATCGCGAGGTTCTGGACCGCCGCCCGCACCATCTCGCCGATCTCCAGTGCGCGGCCTGCGCCGGTGTTCGGCAGCAGCAGGCAGAATTCCTCGCCGCCATAGCGTCCGGCAAAGCCCATGGTCTCGGCGGCAACTCCGGACAGCGTTTCGCCGAGCCGGGAGAGGCAGACGTCGCCTTCGGGATGGCCGTAAGTGTCGTTGAACAGCTTGAAGTGATCGACGTCGATCATCAGCAGTGACAGCTCGCTGTCATATTGCTGGGCCTTCATCCATTCGAAGTCGAGCCGGCTCTGGAAGCCGCGCCGGTTGGCAAGGCCGGACAGCATGTCGATCGAGGCGATCACGGTCAGCCGTTCGTTGGTGGCGACCAGCTCACGCTCGCGCTCGGCAAGCTGCGCCGCCATCGCGTTGAACGCGCGGGCCAGCGGGATGAATTCCGCCGGCAGGCGGTTGCGCGCCGCACGCACCGACCAGTCGCCCTGGCCGAACCGTTTTGCCATCCCCGCCATCATCTCGATCGGCCGGATGATGAGCTTCTCGGCGCAGATCAATGCGCCGAGCAGCACGAACAGGCAGACGAACCCCAGCTGCAGATAGGCGTTGCGAATCTCCCGGTCGATGGCAGCAGAAACCTTGGTCTCGTCGATGCTGACGATCAGCCGCGATCCGGTGCCGGCAATGCGCGCAAAACTGACCGCGCGCTTCGAGCCATCCACGGCGACGAAGGAAAGCGTTCCTTCCGCCTGGTCCGAATCGATCGCCTTTGCCGCGATGGCCGATAGCAATGGTACTGCATCAAGCGACCGGCCGATCATGCTGACCTGATCGGCCGGCGCCGCCAGCACGGTTCCGATGCTATCGATCAGAACCGCCGAAACGCCGGGGCGGCCGCCGAGATTGCTCATGATCTTCGACATCCAGTCGAGATTGACGCCGGCGAGAACGATGGAATCCGCATCTGTATTGATGGCGGAGACCGGATAAGCCGCCATCATGACCGGGTTGTTGGTAAGCTTGGCGAGCAGAAAGTCGCTGAAGACAATCTCGCGACTCTCGCGCGCCTTCATGAGATAGGCCCGGTCACTGAGATCGACACCGACAAAGATGTTGTTTGTCGAGCATTGAACGCGTCCGTCGCCGCCAACAATCAGCAGCGTGCGAATCCACGGCAGATTGACTGGCAGGCTGGCGCGCAGGATGTCGCAACTACGACCTACGCCAACCGAGGCGCGGATATAGGCCGTCGATTTCAGCACTGTCTCGATCGAGGAGATCATTTCGCGCTGTGCATCAGCGCTATGCTGGGCGAGTTTCAAGAATTCCTGGGAGGCTAGCGCGACCTGTTTGGCGCGGTTGTCCTCGAGCGAGCGGACGCGTTCCAGCATCAGCGGCGCCACCAGGATCAGCGCCAGCAACGCCAGCCGTGCGCGGATTCCAAGAAGCTTCTTGAGTTTCACCCTTTCGCGGTTGAAAGTAACGCGTGACATCTTCAGCCCCCCGCCCACAAGCTAGCGAGAAGGGCTCAAGAAGCCTTTCCGGAATCCGGTAAAATTCGAACGACCCAGCAAATTTACCACTCATAGATGACATGGCGCCTGAAATCCCAGTATCGATAACGCCGCATTTACCAAACGGGCTGCCCACGGTGGAGCAAGACATCGCGCGCGCCTGCGAGCACGCGCGCCGGGATCGTTCCTCGGTGACGCTGATCGCGGTTTCCAAGACGTTCGATGCCGCTGCAATCGCGCCGGTCATCGCGGCCGGACAGCGCGTATTCGGCGAAAATCGCGTGCAGGAAGCCAAAGCGAAGTGGCCAGGGTTAATGTCGGCTTATCCCGATATCGCCCTGCATCTGATCGGGCCGCTGCAATCCAACAAGGCCAGGGAAGCCGTGGCGCTGTTCGACGCGATCCATTCGGTCGATCGTCCGAGTATTTGCGAAGCGTTAGCCAAGGAAATCGATTCTCAAAAACGCCGGCCGCAATTGTTCGTTCAGCTCAATACCGGCGAGGAGCCGCAGAAGGCGGGCGTCGCCCCGGCCGAGGCGGATGCCTTCATTGCCGGCTGCCGCGAAAAATATGGGTTGCCGATTTCCGGCCTGATGTGCATTCCGCCGGTCGACGACGCGCCGGCGCCGCATTTCGCGCTGACCGCGAAGATCGCCGAGCGTAACGGGCTGAAGGGTCTGTCGATGGGCATGAGCGCCGACTTCGCGATCGCCATCCAGTTCGGCGCTACCCATGTGCGCGTCGGCTCGGCGATTTTCGGGCACCGGTAAGTCTCGTCATTGCGACGTGGAACGACCTATTTGAATGCCACCGACACCCTGCCGATCGAGCCGAAATCGGCCTCGAACACATCGCCGGACTGAATTGGCAGCGGAGCGTGGCAGGTGCCGGTGGTCACGACCTGTCCCGCTTTCAACGTCACACCAAGCTGACGCAATTCGTTGGCGAGCCACGTCAGGGCAAGCCTGGGGTCGCCAAGCACGTTCTTTCCATGACCGGTGAATTGCTGGGCCCGCAGCGTAATGACCGGTTTCTCCTCAACGAGATCGAGTGCGCGCCAGTTCGACGCCGTTGGCGCACCGAGCACGAACAGGTGCGCGCATGCATTGTCCGCGATAATTTGTGCGGCTCCAGCGCTGACGAAATCCGCGAACCTCGAATCGGGGATCTCGATCGCCGGATGAAGTGTGCCGACCGCATCGAGAACCTCGCGCACGGTATAGGCTGACGATCGCGGCGGCAGATCGGTTGCCATGCGAAAGGCGAATTCCGGCTCGGCGACACGCATTTCATTTCCCGCCATCGAAGCGGTGCCGCCATCCGGAATCACCGTCTCGGGCAGGATGCGTCCAGCCATCGGGCCATCGACATTGATATGCTTTTGCCCGGCTTCGCTGGTGGCCGCGATTTTCCAGCCGAACAGAATTCCGGCCGAGTATTGTTCGATCACCGCCTGGATCGCGTAACCTTCCGCGCGATCGCGAGGACGCTGTGACGCGTCGAGGCTTGCGAGCTTGGTGCCGGCGCGCCAATGATCCTGCAGGATGCGTGATGCGGCCGCTATCTGATTTTTGTCGAGCATGGTTTTCGATATCCCGCAGTATTGCTCATCCAATCACGATTCTGGTCTCGGGAGCCAGCCGCGCCAGCAACCGCAGCATGGCCGGCTTCGTCATCGACACGCATCCCGCAGTCGGCCCGAAATTCTCGCGCGCCAAATGCAGGAATACAGCGCTGCCGCGGCCGGCGATGCGCGGGGAGCTGTTGTGATCAATCTCGACAATGAAATCATAGAGGGGGTCGTCGCGCGTGAGTCGATCGCCGCTGCAACCGGGCTCGAGCCTTACCGGCTGGTTGTAATGGCGGCTTTGAGGATCTTCGCACCAGGCGTCTATCGGCCGAATGGCGCGGACGGGCAAGAATGTGCGTGGCCTCGGATGGCGGTCGGCACGCCACCACACTTGCCGGGGCCGAAAGGTGCCCTTCGGGGTCCCGCCATCGCCTTCGCGCTTGTTGGCCCGGATGCCGCCGCGCCCAAGGGCGACCGGTATGGTCTGCCCGTCGGCGGTAAGCCAGCCCCGGCACGGGTCGCCGGCGGCGGCGTTAATCCTGATCGCGGAAGCCGGCCGATCACGCGCGACTGTCTGATAAGTGATTGAAGTATGAGGAATTTCCATGCAATTCCTAAGTCTCTGCAGGTGGTGGGCGTGTAAATGTTCTATTTCACGCCATTACAGGACATTCATCCAAACGCCCGCGAATTCTGGAGTACAGTGCGTTTTCGCTTGTGAATCTGTAACAGCCGCTTACCTGAATAAGAATCAAGACCGACGAACCGAGATTTTCCGACCCCGACACGGCCGAAAGCGTTCCGCGCCCGCCGCCTCCAAAGGATTGTACTCATGGCCAATGCCCGCAAGATCCTGATCGTGGAAGACGACACTGATCTGCGCGACACGTTGGTGGAGCAATTGTCGCTGCACGACGAATTTGAAGCCTCCGCCGTCGACACCGGCGCCAAAGGCGCCAGCGCCGCCAAGGCCGATGCTCCAGATCTCGTGCTGATGGATGTAGGACTGCCCGACACCGATGGCCGCGAAGTCGTGCGCAGCCTGCGCAAGGGCGGGTTTAAGGCTCCCATCATCATGCTCACCGGCCACGATACCGATTCGGACACCATCCTCGGTCTCGAATCCGGCGCCAATGACTATGTGGCAAAGCCATTTCGCTTCGCGGTGCTGCTGGCGCGGATCCGGGCGCAACTCCGCCAGCATGAAGCCAGCGAGGACGCGGTGTTTTCGGTCGGGCCCTACAGTTTCCGGCCCGGCTCCAAGATGCTGACCGGCGCCAACGCCAGGAAAGTGCGGCTGACCGAGAAGGAAACCGCGATCCTGCGGTTCCTTTACCGGGCGGGCCAGCTGCCGGTGTCGCGGGAGACGCTGCTGCAGGAAGTGTGGGGCTATAATTCGGGGGTCACCACCCATACCCTGGAAACCCACATCTACCGGCTGCGTCAGAAGATCGAGAAAGATGCCGCCAACCCCGAGATTTTGGTGACGGAAGCGGGTGGCTACAAGCTGGTACCTTGATACCATTCAATAGCGATTGGTATGGGTGCCCGGCATTCGAATCCGAAGTTCACCCGGTGCGGTGGCGAATGCCTGGGCGAACTTCGGGTTCGACGACACCAGCAATTGATGGTTCCTGCGCGATTTTGATTCAGAAGTTTTCTTATGTTTTCTTGGAAGATGTGCGTTTTCTAGGAAGACTTGCGGCGGAAATGAAGAGAACCTCTGCACCACCGCACTAGCCCGGTCACCGGTTCTGCATGTCGATCGAAGATGATGTTGCCTTGCTCGAGCGCGTCCCGACATTGCGCCTGTTGGGGACCGACGCGCTGCGCATGCTGGCGATCGGGTCCGAGCAGCGCAATGTCGCGCGCGGCGACTTGCTCTTCAATCAAGGGGACGATGCGGACGCGGGATTTATCGTTCAGCGCGGCGCGTTCCGAATCGAAAACGGCGCTGGCGCTGAAATCGTCGCGGGCCCCGGCGCGCTGATCGGCGAGCTTGCGTTGGTCGTCGCGATGCAGCGGCCGTCCACGGCAACCGCGCTGGAACATTGCTCGGTGATCCGCGTCGCGCGCAGCCTGTTTCAGCGCGTGCTGGAAAGCGATCCCGCCGCCGCGCGCCGCCTGCGCGATGAATTCGCAGGCCGTACCAGCCAGATCGCCAGCGATATCCTGATGGCGGGCGCGAAGCTGGGTAGTTGATCGAACCACTCGTCATTTCCCGATTTGCAATTGCACATCGGGGAATGACGGTGTGAAGCTCACACCTCCAGCGTCACCGTCACCGGCACGTGATCGGACGGCCGCTCCCAGCCGCGCGCATCCCTCGTGATCCGGAAATCGCTGACACCGTCCTTGAGGGCGCGCGACACCCAGATATGATCGAGCCGGCGGCCGCGATCGGCCAGCGTCCAGTCCGCGGCGCGATAACTCCACCACGTGTAGACTTTCTCCGACAGCGGAATGCGCGCGCGTGCGACGTCGACCCATTCGCCGTGAGTCTGCGCCGCCAGCAGCTTCTCGCATTCGATCGGCGTGTGCGACACGACTTTCAGCAATTGCTTGTGCGACCACACGTCGTTGTCATGCGGCGCGACATTGAGATCGCCGACCAGGATATGGCGGTCATCGCCACGCGGGTGCAAGGGCTCGCACGCCTTCATCTCGTCGAGGAAGCGGAGCTTGTGCTCGAATTTTGGATTGAGCGCGGGGTCCGGGATATCGCCGCCGGCCGGGACATAGAAATTGTGCAGCACCAGCGGCTTTGACAGCTGTGCTTTGGCGCCGAACGCCACCGAGATGTGCCGGGAATCGATGTTCTCGCAGAAGGTGCGGATATCCGTGGTCTCGAACGGCAGCTTCGAGATCACAGCAACGCCGTGATAGCCCTTCTGCCCGTTGAGCGCGACGTGTTCATAGCCGAGGCGCCTGAAACGCTTCAGCGGAAATGCGTCATCGATGCATTTGGTTTCCTGCAGGCACAGCACATCCGGCCGCATCGACTTGAGGAATTTGGCGACGAGGTCGATGCGCAGCCGCACCGAATTGATGTTCCATGTTGTCAGGGAGAAGCGCATGGGGAGGATGTATCAGGGCGAAACCAGAAAGGCACGCCTCATTCCTGCGTAACGGTTTTGCCGTTATCGCTGGAGCAGCGGCCTGGCCGTGTCTCGAATCATGAGCTGACTGTGCGGCCATCCCTCGAGATGCGCGCAAAGAGCGCGCTCCTCGGGACGAGGCTGTGCTCGTGGCTCGCGGCAGTTCTAGCCCGGCGGCGATGAGTAGTTGGTGAAGTCGATCTTGAACATGCCGGGATCGACCTTCTTGGAGGAATCCAGATTGTAGACCGCAACCGTGGTGTCATAGCCCTGCGGGTCGGTGACGGTCCATTGCTTGAGCTGGCCGTCCTTGGTGCCGATCATCAGCATCAGCCGGCTGGTGCCGATCAGCGCCTGCTTCTCCTCGATGGTGACGCTGATGTACACATCATCCGAGGTCACGCTCACGACGTTGGTGTCCTTCAGCAGATCGATGCGATCCGACAGCAGAAACCGCAGCGGCGTCTGCGACAGCGGATAGATGTCCTGGGTTGCAAGCTTGCGGTCGCGCACCGCCAGCGACGATCCGTCGGCGATAATCGCGATCGGGCTCGGCGCGTCGTATTCGAAACGCACCTTGCCGGGCTTCTGAATGTAAAAATCGCCCTTGGTCTTGCTGCCGTCGGGTCCGACCTGGACGAAATTTCCCACCAGCGTTTGCAGCGACGACAGATAGGAACTCACCTTGGCGGCTTGCGCCTTTTGATTCGCATCGAAGGTCGCGAAAATATTGGCGGGGAGATTCCGGCGCGGATCCGGAATCACCGGATTTGGCGGTGCTGTCGGGGTTGTCCCGGTCGTCATCGGGGCCTTCTGCTGGTCCGACGCCGTCAACTGGACGCCGCGGGCTTTTGGCGCCGGTTTTGGCACCGGGACGATCTGCGTTGAAACGGTTTGCGCAGAAGATGGCGCAGCTATGCTCACCACGGATAAGGCGATCAGCAACGCCAAAGCCGTGCGGATGCCGGGAACCGCGAATTGCTCGGTCATTCGAATTTTCGTGTTTCTATTCAACGAGTCGTCCTGGTTGGCGCGGGGCCATTTTATCGCGCTTTCGTCAAAAGGAGCTATCGTTTTTCCGTGAAAATATAATGCCAAATCCGGCCATCCCCTGAATCGATGACGATTGTTAGAAGCCGCCTTCCTCTTCCTCCACCAAAATCTCGCGTTTCCCGGCGTGATTGGGCTGCCCGACGATGCCCTCGAGTTCCATCCGCTCCATCAGCGACGCGGCGCGGTTATATCCGATCTGGAGCCGGCGTTGAATGTAGCTGGTGGAGGCCTTGCGGTCGCGCTTGACGATCGCCACGGCCTGCGAAAACAGGTCGCCGCCGCCTTCGCCGCCGCCCATGCCGGTGGAATCGAACACCGCGCCGTCCTCGTCGGTCGGCTCTTCCGCCGTGACCGCCTCGAGGTATTCGGGCTGGCCCTGCGACTTGAGATGGCGCACCACCTTCTCGACCTCTTCGTCGGATACGAAGGGTCCGTGCACGCGGCTGATTCGTCCGCCACCGGCCATATAGAGCATGTCGCCCTGCCCCAGCAGCTGCTCGGCGCCCATTTCGCCGAGAATGGTTCGGCTGTCGATTTTCGAGGTCACCTGAAACGAGATACGGGTCGGGAAGTTGGCCTTGATGGTGCCGGTGATGACGTCGACCGACGGCCGTTGGGTGGCGAGAATCACGTGCAGACCGGCGGCGCGTGCCATCTGCGCCAGGCGCTGCACGGCGCCTTCGATATCCTTGCCGGCGACCATCATCAGGTCGGCCATTTCGTCGACGATGATGACGATGTAGGGCAGCGGCTCGAGATCGAGCTTCTCGTTCTCATAGATCGCCTTGCCGGTCTCCTTGTCGAAACCGGTATGCACGGTGCGGGTCAGTTCCTCGCCCTTGGATTTGGCTTCCACCAGGCGCGCATTGTAGCCGTCGATGTTGCGCACGCCGAGCTTGGACATTTTCTTGTAACGCTCTTCCATCTCGCGGACCGCCCACTTCAGCGCGACCACGGCCTTTTTCGGGTCGGTCACGACCGGCGTCAGCAGATGTGGAATGCCGTCATAGACGGAGAGCTCGAGCATCTTCGGATCGACCATGATCAGGCGGCATTGATCCGGCCGCAGCCGATAAACCAGGCTGAGGATCATGGTGTTGATGGCGACCGATTTGCCGGAGCCGGTGGTGCCGGCGATCAGCAGATGCGGCATGCGTGCGAGGTCGACGATGATGGACTCGCCGCCGATGTTCTTGCCAAGACAAAGCGGAAGCTTTGCCACCGACTCGTTGCCGTCCTTGACGGTGAGCAGTTCGCGCAAATAAACCTTTTCGCGATGCGGGTTCGGCAGTTCGATGCCGATGGCGTTGCGCCCGGGAACGACGGCGACACGCGCCGACAGCGCGCTCATCGAACGCGCGATGTCGTCGGACAGTCCGATGACGCGCGAGGACTTGATGCCGGGCGCGGGCTCGAGTTCGTACAGCGTCACCACCGGTCCCGGATGGGCCTTGACGATTTCACCGCGGACGCCGAAGTCGCCGAGCACGCCTTCCAGCGCGCGCGAGTTGGTATCCAGTTCGGATTTGCTGAGCGGCTGGCGATCTGATGCCTTCGGCGCGGTCAGCACGGAAACCGGCGGCAGTTCGAACCAGGATTTGCGCGCGGGGGCCTTCGGCGCGGCCTTCTTGCGCGGCGCGCGGGCTGCCGGAATTTCGTCTTCGTCTTCCTCTTCTTCGTCTTCGTCCAAATCGTCTTCGGCCTGAGGGGCCAGTGACGGAGCCGCGCGGCCGCCCAGATTTGGCTCGTGACGTTCGAACGAGGTGCGAGGCGGCGGCGCGCTTGAGACCAGCCAGCTGTAAGCGCGGACCAGCATCCGCCACACCCGCGCCTTCGCGCTCATCACGGCATGGAACGCCCATCCCAGCGAGACCGAGCCGTCATCATCTTCTTCCACGAACGGCGCGTCGTCATCCGCGATCGGCGTCAGTTCGTCTTCCTGCGGACGCGAACCCATGCCACTGGCGATCAGGAATGTCGCGACCACGGCGGCGAAAAGGATAATCCCGAGCACGAGGCGATAGACGATGCCGGGCGGACCGAACACCACGGCGGGCGCGCGCACCAGCGCGTCGCCGACGACGCCGCCGAGCCCGGTCGGCAGCGGCCAAGCCCCGCCACGGGCCCAGCAGCTTGCAAAACCCGCCGATATCACCGTGCAGAGGATCCAGCACCCGAGCCGCACCGCTTCGCGATCGAAGGTACGATGGGTCAGCATGCGCCAGCCCCATACCGCGACCAGCAGAATCAGCATGATCGCGCCGAGGCCGAGAATCTGCATCATGAGATCGGCGAAGATCGCGCCGGGATAGCCGACGATGTTGCGGATGGCGCGCGACGTCGCGTGGCTGAGGCTGGGATCCTGCACCGACCACGTCATCAGCGCCGCCGCTCCGACGCCGGAAACCGACAACAAGGCGAGGCCCGTGAGTTCGCGCAACCGCCGCGCCAGCGCCTCGCGGATCGCCGCCGGCAAATGGCCGACCAGGGGAATGACGCGTTCGATCGCTGGCATGCTCATGGGGCCCTGCGACTAATCCAGAATTTCGACCAGCCGGTGCAACGCCTCGGCTGTTGTTTCACTGTCTTGCACCAGCGCCAGGCGAATATAGCCGGCGCCGGGATTGCTGCCGTCGGGTTGCTGCCGCGCCAGATAGCTTCCGGGCACCACGCGCACGCCGCCTTCCCTGTAGAGTTTCACCGTCGCCGCTTCGTCGCCGCCGCGGGCCGATACATCGAGCCAGACGCAGAAGCCGCCGGCGGGGCGACGATAGCCATAGCGGTTGCCGAGAATCTGGTCCGCGAGATCGAACTTGATCCGGTAGAGCCGCCGGTTTTCCTCGACATGCGCCTCGTCGCTGTAGGCCGCGACCGCGACATGCTGCAGCGGCACCGGCACCTGGGGTGCGGCGACATTGCGCAGTTCGTGAAACATGCCGAGAAATTTCTTGTCGCCGGCGGCGAAGCCGACCCGCATGCCCGGCAGGTTCGAACGCTTCGACAGCGACTGGAACGCAACCACATTGGTAAAATCAGGTCCGGCGCATTCCAGCATGCTGCCGGGCGCTTGCTTGCTATAAATCTCCGAATAGCACTCATCGCTCAGGATCATGAAGCCGAAACGATCGGCGAGCGCCTTCAGGCGAGTGAAATAGCCGCGCGAGGCCACGGCGCCTTGCGGATTTGCCGGCGAGGCAATGAAGATCGCCACCGTTCGCGCCAGAGTGGCGTCATCCAGCGCATCGAGGTCGGGGAGAAATCCGTTGGCGAGCGTGGTCGGCAGATAGATCTGCTCGCAGCCCGCCGCGCGGGCGCCGGCGCCATAGGCCGGATAAAACGGATTCGGCACCAGGATCGCGGGCCTGCCTGTACGCTCGCCGACATAGCGCGCCGCCGTGATCGCCGCGAAAAACAGGCCCTCGCGGCTGCCGTTCAATACCAGAAGCTCGGTCTCGGGATCTACCGCCCGCGGCAGGTCGAACCGGTTGGAAAGCCAGTTCGCCGCCGCCCGCCTGAACGGTTCAATGCCCTTGGCAATGGGATAACGGCCGAAATCGGCGGTGTGTTTGGCCAGCACCGGACCGACAAACCCGGGCACCGGGTGCTGCGGTTCGCCTAATGATAGCGTAATCAATGGTTTAGCCGGCTGATACGGAGCCAGGAGTTCCGCCAGCCGCGCGAATGGCGAGCGTTCGCTTTCCTGATTGCCAGTGCCCTGCGGCGCACGGGATAAAGCGGTCATTGCCATACGTAAAGCGCCAGCACTGTTGGGCAGCCGATCGCATAGTTAGACCGGCCGGAAATGGATCAGACCACCATAGATACGGCAAGGTTAAGACGCGATTAACCAATGACGCCAGCCACGCCTTTGCCAATCTATTGCCGCAGCATCGGGGCGCCATTTTGGCAGCCGCGCCGCCGGCGAAACCGGGTCGCGGCTACCCGGGGATTGACGCCCGCGTCATCGTTTTGGCAGCCGCTCGAAACTCGGCAAGCCTTCGGGGATTTGGTGGAAAGCCTGTTTGTCGATGGTGTAGATCGCCATCTGCGGGCTGCCGAACAGGCTGGGATCGTCGAGCGTGCCGACCTTCAAAACCACGGCAGGCACAACCGTTGGCCGCGTCACCAGATGCGTGCCGCATTCGGCGCAAAAATCCCGGGTCACCGCGCGTTCAAGATCGCTGCGGGTAAATTGTTTGGGCGCTCCTGCGGTATAGCTGAAGCTATCGGTCGGCATCAGGACAAACATGTTGGGCGCGCCGCCGGTGATATACTGGCACTCGCGGCAATGGCATTGCGCCTTCATCATCGGCTCGCCCTCGGCCACATAGCGCACCTGGCCGCAATAGCATCCGCCTTGCAGTTTCATGACGTTCTTCGCTCCCGTCTTGTCACCCGCCATTTCGACGCCAGCGGGCTTGCTTTGGCAATCCCCTTTTTGCTTCGCCCTGCCCCGGGCCTTTCGCCTTCGGCCGCGCCCTCAGGCGCCGCCTAAAAAAAGAAAGGGGCTCCAACTTGCGCTGGAGCCCCTCGACGGTCCGGGCATTGCCGGGTATGTGCCCGAACCGTAGTTCTGGGCGCGACCTCGTGAGATCGCGCCCCGGGAGAGGAGTTACATGTTGTAGGCGCGTTCGGTGTGCTCGGTGATGTCGAGACCTTCGCGCTCCACCTCGACGGTGGCACGCAGGCCGACGATGACATCGACGACCTTGTAGATGATCGCCGAACCGACGCCCGACCACACCAGCGTGGTGCAGACGCCCCAGGTTTGCGAGATCATCTGCGCCGCGAAGTCGTAGTCGGCGATCTTGCCGGTGGTGTAGTCCATGATGCCCGCGCCACCGAGGGCCGGATTCACCAGGATGCCGGTGCCGAGCGCGCCGACGATGCCGCCGATGCAGTGGACGCCGAACACGTCGAGCGAGTCGTCGTAGCCGAGCGCGTTCTTGATCACGGTGCAGAAGAACAGGCAGACTACGCCGACCACGAGGCCGAGCACGATCGCTCCCATCGGACCGGAATAACCGGCCGCGGGCGTGACCGCGACAAGTCCCGCCACCGCGCCCGAAATCGCGCCGAGCACCGAGGGATGGCCCTTGATGATCCACTCCGCGAACATCCATGACAGCGCCGCCGCCGCGGTCGCGACGAAGGAGTTGGTCATGGCGAGTGCCGCGCCGCCATTGGCTTCGAGGTTCGATCCGGCGTTGAAGCCGAACCAGCCGACCCAGAGCAGCGAGGCGCCGATCATGGACATGGTCAGCGAGTGCGGAGCCATCAGGTCCTTGCCGTAACCGGTACGCTTGCCGATCAGCAGCGCGCCGACCAGACCTGCGATGCCGGCGTTGATGTGCACCACGGTGCCGCCTGCGAAGTCGATCGCACCCTTCTTGAAGACCCAGCCGGCGTCGGCGTTGACTTCATCGAGTTTGGCCTGCGCCGCGGTCTTCGCCGCCGCGTCACCCGCTGCGGCAAGCGCCTTGACCGCATCCGAGATCGCGTCCGGTCCGGCCCAGTACCAGACCATGTGTGCGATCGGGAAATAGATCAACGTCACCCAGAGCGGGATGAACAATGCGACCGCCGCGAACTTCATGCGTTCGGCGAAGGCGCCGACGATGAGGGCGGGGGTAATCGCCGCGAACGTCATCTGGAAGCAGACGTACACCAGCTCGGTGATGTTGGCATCGACGCTGAACGTCGCCGCCTTGGAGTCCGTCGTCACCCCGATCAGGAAGGCCTTCGAGAAGCCGCCGATGAAGTCCGAACCGCCGGTGAAGGCGAGGCTGTAACCGTACAGCGCCCACAGGATGATGACGATGCACACGGTGTAGAACACCTGCATCAGCACCGAGAGCATGTTCTTGGAACGGACCAGGCCACCGTAGAACAGTGCGAGGCCCGGGATCGTCATCAACAGCACCAGCACTGTCGATGTCAGCATCCAGGCGTTGTCTCCCTTGTTGACCGTAGGCTCAGCGTAGGCAGCGGTCGCGGCAAACAGGCCGACTGCGAGAGCCGTCAATCCCGCGCTATAGGGACGTTTGAACGTCATTTGTTTTACTCCTGATTGGAAAAGGTTGAGCGCGAAATCAGAGTGCCGCGGCATCGGCCTCGCCGGTGCGGATGCGAACCGCATGGTCGAGGTTGATGACGAAGATCTTGCCGTCGCCGATTTGTCCGGTTTTTGCTGCCGACGTGATGGCGTCGATGGTCTTGTCGACCTGGTCGGAGGCGACGGCGACCTCGATCTTGATCTTGGGCAGGAAGCTCACCGCATATTCAGCACCGCGATAGATTTCCGTGTGGCCCTTCTGCCGGCCATATCCCTTGACTTCCGTCACCGTGAGTCCGTGAACGCCAATGGCGGTCAGGGCGTCACGGACTTCTTCGAGCTTGAATGGCTTGATGATCGCCATAACAATTTTCATGGGTCTTATCCCCGCTTGGGCCCGGTCCAGACACGACCGGGCGTTCTCGACTGAGGTTCACCACGCGGAGAAAGTTCACTACGCGGGCACAGCCAGCACCCATAGAATCAAATGCCGTGCCAGATCGGCCACGTTCCCTAACGGATTATGAACGCGGACCTTTTCGACGTTTGCTGAAATCGGACGCACCTGCGTTATTCGGTCGCGCCTAAAACCTAGTCACGCCTGATCAATTAACAGGCAGGACAGGCTCTCGACATAATCTTGCCCACAGCGAGGGCAGGGAAATGGTATTTAGATGGAGGATATTATTGCAAAGCCTCGCCGTGCTG
Organism: Bradyrhizobium sp.; assembly: GCA_035490095.1. Classification (GTDB taxonomy): domain Bacteria; phylum Pseudomonadota; class Alphaproteobacteria; order Rhizobiales; family Xanthobacteraceae; genus Bradyrhizobium. The sequence goes on along the minus strand of DATHHQ010000835.1, from coordinate 5,679 downwards.
TGAAATATCGAGGCCTTCCAGTTCATGTTCACGAGAGACCCGGAGCGGCACGAAGGCCGAGACCAATTTAAGCAGCACGTAGGTCACGCCGCCGGACCATACCAGGGTAACCGCGACGCCGTAGAGCTGGATCAATAGCTGCTGCGGGTTACCCTCGATCAGGCCGGAAGTTCCCCCGATCGAGGCGGTCGCAAATACCCCGGCCAGCAGGATTCCGGTCATTCCGCCGATACCGTGGACGCCGAACACATCGAGGGAATCGTCGTAGTTGAAGCGGTGCTTCAGCCAGGTGCAGGCCCAGAAGCACACCAGGCCCGCGATCACCCCGATGACGATGCCGTGCCATGGCGCGACGAATCCGGAGGCCGGGGTGATGGTTCCGAGGCCCGCGACCGCGCCGGAAATCATGCCGAGCACCGACGGCTTGCGCCGGATCGTCCACTCGATCGCGCCCCAGGTCAGCGCGCCGGCACAGGCCGCCAGATGGGTGGCGATGATCGCCATCACCGCGCGCGAATTGGCGCCCAGCGCCGAGCCGCCGTTGAAGCCGAACCAGCCGACCCACAAAAGGCCGGTGCCCATCACGGCGAGCGACAAATCGAACGGCGACAGATTTTCCGTGCCATAGCCATGGCGCCGGCCCATCACTTTCGCCGCGACCAGGCCGCCTACCCCGGCGCTGAGATGCACCACGAGGCCGCCGGCAAAATCCAGTACGCCCATGGTGCCGAGAAAACCGCCGCCCCAAACCCAGTGCGCGAGCGGAACGTAGACGAACATGAACCAGCCGATGGAAAACAGCAGATAGGCCGAGAACCGCATCCGATCGGCCACCGAGCCTGCCACCAGCGCCACGGTGATGATCGCAAACGTCATCTGGTAGAGCATGAACAGGCTTTCCGGAATCGTCTTCGCCGCCGGATTGACGCCGTCCATGGTCATGCCGGCGAGAAACCAGCGGTCGAGCGTGCCAAGCCAGGGGCCGTCGCCGACGAATGCCAGCGAATAGCCGAACGCGACCCAGAGAATCGAAATAATGGCCACGGCTGCAAGGCTTTGCGCCATGGTCGCCAGCACGTTCTTCTTGCGCACCATGCCGGAATAGAACAGCGCCAGACCGGGTACCGTCATCATCAGCACCAGCGCGGTCGCAACGATCATCCACGCGGTGTCGGCAGCGCTGATGATCGAGGTTTCGGCAAACGCCGGCGTTGCAAATGAAAAGATCGCCGCAACACTAATCATCGCAGCCGCCGTCGCGGCACGACACGAAGGTGCCCCCATGGTATTTCCCCCAGCCTGTCATGATCTATTGATCGCACGCCGAGCGTCGTTGCCGGATGCGACTGAAGTTTCCAGAATTCAAAAGCATGATCCGGAAAAAGCCTGCCCCGCGCTTGGATAGCGGGGTGGAAACCGGTTTTCCGAAAACATCATGCTCAAGCAAAACGACGCCAGAGGCATCTTCAACGCCGTTGAATGAGACTCTAGAGCGCGTCGCTGTCGGTTTCGCCGGTCCGGATCCGCAAGGCGTGATCGATCGGCGTCACGAAGATCTTGCCGTCGCCGATCTGCCCGGTGCGTGCGCTGGAGGTGATGACCTCCACCGCCTTGTCGGCGAGATTGGAGGCGACGGCGATTTCGATCCGCAGCTTCGGCAGAAAATTCACGACATATTCGGCGCCGCGATAGACCTCGGTGTGGCCCTTCTGGCGGCCGTAACCCTTGACCTCGGTCACGGTCATGCCGGTAACCCCGATCGCGGTGAGGGCCTGGCGCACCTCGTCAAGCTTGAATGGTTTGATAATGGCGACAACGAGCTTCATGGTCAGGCCTTCATTTTCTCAGGAAACGGAAAAGCAGGTCGCGCCTTGATTGGCGCGCCGCGCAAGTCTGGCATCTTTTTGTGCGAATGGCACAAAAAGTTGCAGGCCCGGCCGAAAAACGATTGCCGCAACGCGCTCCCGCTGGGTAGCCTGCCTGTACAGACACAGGGATAATCCGCCAAAATCCGGTTTTGCCGCCAGCAGGCTCGTCAGCCCGCTCGCCGCCACCACGCGTAAGGGGATGAAATGTCGAACCGATCCTGGTTTTTTGCGTCCCAAGGCAAGCAGCAGGGTCCTTACCCCGAAGTTCAGCTCCGTGAGTTCGTCGGCAGAGGAATGGTCACGGCGGAGACGCTGGTGTGGACCGAGGGCATGGCGGATTGGCAAAAGGCCGGCGATATCCCCGGTCTTCTTTCAGGCGCACCGAGACCGCCGGCTTTCGCGCATTCCGGAGGCGCGCTGACCAGCGCGGGCGGCCCAGGTGGCGGGCAGCTTTCGATCGACGTCGGCCTGTGGGATCTGCTCGGCCGTGGCCTGGTGTTCGTGATCGGATTTCTGCTGGTGATCCCGGCGCCCTGGGTGGCGACGAACCTCTACCAGTGGATGATTTCCCGCCTCCATGTGCCGGGCCGGCCCAACCTCGCCTTCACCGGCCGGGTCGGCGACATCTGGTACGTCTTCGTCGCGATGACGCTTTTGACCTATATCGGGTTGACCGGCGTCACTGCGCTTAAATATCTCTCGATTCCGGTTCAGGGGTTTCTGTCCTGGATGACCGTGCGATGGATCGCCGCCAATATCAGTTCGCAGGGCCGCCAGCTCCCGATCTCGTTTGAGGGCAACGCGTTGACCTATGTCGGCTGGCATGTCCTGACGTATCTGTCCTTCATCACCATCATCGGCTGGGCCTGGGTCATCACCGCATGGATGCGATGGAACTGCCGCAACGTCATCGGCACCCAGCGCGAGATCGTCTTCATTGCGACGGGCCTGGAAGTGCTGTGGCGGACCCTGGTGCTCGGTATCGGCTCGGCGTTCATCATTCCGATACCCTGGGTGATGCGCTGGTACGCCACCTGGTACGTATCGCAATTCGAACTCGTTGAACTTGACGCATAACGCCGCGCGGCGTTGCTATTTGCGTTCGCGCAGCGAGCCTTCCTGCGCGACCGAAGCCACCAGCGTGCCGTCCTGTTTGAAGATCAGGCCGCGGGTCAGGCCGCGCCCGCCCCGCGCGCTCGGCGAGTCCTGGGCGTAAAGCAGCCATTCGTCGGCACGGAACGGCCGGTGAAACCACATCGCGTGATCGAGACTCGCCGGCATCATGCGCTTGTCGAACAAAGTGCGGCCGTAGCGCGCCATCGCCGCATCGAGCAGCGAGAAGTCCGACGCATAGGCCAGCGCGCACATATGCAGCGCCGGATCATCCGGCAGCTTCGACGCCGTCCTGATCCAGACGTGAATGCGCCCGTCGTCGATCTTCTGGCCGAAATAGCGGCCGAGTTCGACCGGGCGAAGCTCGATCGGCCGGTCGGATTCGTAGTAGCGGCGGATGAAGTCCGGCATCTCCCGGAACATCGGCTGCTTGGCGACTTCCTCGGCGGTGAGTTTTTCCGGCGGCGGCACGTCCGGCATCTTGTCCTGGTGGTCGAACGAGCCTGCTTCCTCGATATGAAACGACACCATGATCGAGAAGATCGCGTTGCCATGCTGGATCGCGCTGACGCGGCGGGTCGAATAGCTCTTGCCGTCGCGCAGCCGCTCGACCTCGTAGATGATCGGAATCTGCGGATCGCCGGGCAGGATGAAATAGCAATGCAGCGAATGCGGCAGGCGGCCTTCGACGGTGCGGCACGCGGCTACCATCGCCTGTCCGATCACCTGCCCGCCGAACACCCGCTGCCAGCTCGTTTTCGGGCTGGAGCCGCGAAACATATTCACCTCGATCGGCTCGAGATCGAGAATGGAAATCAGGTCAATCAGGCCTTTGGACATGGCAGTGCTTTCAATTCTTGTCATTCCGGGGCGAGGCCAGCGGGTCGGCGCTTTTGCGCCGCCCGATGATAAACTCCGCCTCGAACCCGGAATCTCGAGATTCCGGGTTCACGCGAAGACGCGCGCCCCGGAATGACGGTCTGGGCGCAGACCCTTGTTACGCGGCCCTGTTTCGCCCAGCTATAATCAGGTAGCAAGCATAGTCTATGAGCTGAGTGAGTAAGGTTTAGCATGTCGGCACAGCGAAGCATTGTCATTGGCGGCGGCGCGTTTGCGGGGCTGGCGCTGGCGCTGGCGCTGCGTCAGGGCCTCGGCGCCGATATCCCCATCATCGTTGCCGATCCGGCGCTTCAGCTGCGGCCAAGCCGGGATCCGCGCGCCACCGCCATCGTCGCGGCCTGCCGCCGGCTGTTCGATGCCATCGGGGTGTGGGATCAGGTCGCCGGGCAGGCGCAGCCGATCCTCGACATGGTCGTTACCGATTCCAAACTGGAAGACGCGACCCGACCGGTGTTCCTGACTTTCGCGGGGCATGTCGAGCCGGGCGAACCGTTCGCGCACATGGTCGAAAACCGCCATCTGATCGATGTGCTGGTGGCGCGTGCCGAGGCCGAAGGCATCGAGCTTCGCGCCACCGCGGTGGCGAGCTTCGATTCGCGCAACCAGGGCATCGACGTGACGCTGGCCGACGGCAGCGTTATCGCGGCGAGCCTGCTGGTGGCGGCCGACGGCGCGCGCTCGAAACTGCGAGAACGCGCTGGGATCGCCACCCATGGCTGGGATTACGACCAATCCGGCATCGTGGTCACCGTCGGTCACGAGCGCGATCATCACGGCCGCGCCGAAGAACATTTTCTGCCCGCAGGTCCGTTCGCGATCCTGCCGCTGACCGGACAACGCTCGTCGCTGGTATGGACCGAGAAGCGAGCCGAGGCGGCGCGCATCGTCGCGTTGGACGAGGAAGAATTTCACGGCGAGCTCGAACAGCGGTTTGGACTGCATCTCGGCGAGATCAAGACGCTCGACAAGCCGCGCGCGTTTCCGCTCGGCTATTTCGTGGCGCGCTCGTTCATCGGGGAACGGCTGGCGCTGGTCGGCGACGCCGCGCATGTGATCCACCCGATCGCAGGACAGGGGCTCAACATGGGCCTGAAGGATGTCGCAGCACTCGCCGAGGTGATCGTCGATGCCGCGCGGCTCGGCATGGATCTTGGACAGGCCGACGTGCTCGATCGCTATCAGCGCTGGCGGCGCTTCGACACCATGGCGATGGGGCTCGCCACCAATTCGCTCAATCTGCTGTTCTCGAATGAATCGACGCTGTTGCGCACCGTGCGCGATATTGGCCTCGGGCTGGTCGACCGTGCGCCGCCGCTGAAGAGCATGTTCATCCGCCAGGCGGCGGGACTAGCGGGCGAGGTGCCGCGGCTGCTGAAGGGCGAGGCGTTGTAAAGGCGGGCCAAGTGGGCGCACGGCCGTTGCACAGCTGTTGCCGTCATCATCCGCGAAAGCGGATGATCCAGTAATCACCGAAGCAAGTAATGGATGGCGGTGATTACTGGATACCCGCTGGAGCCTGTCATCGGGCGGCCATTCGGCCGACCCGTTGGCGGGTATGACGGACAGAGCGCGGAGGGACGCAGGGCCCTCTCACTCAATCTTCCTCGCCTCTTCCGGCAGCATGATCGGGATGCCGTCGCGGATCGGATAGGCGAGCTTTGCGGAGCGCGAGATCAATTCCTGCTTCGTCGCGTCGAATTCCAGCGGACCCTTGGTCAGCGGACAGACCAGGATTTCCAGCAATTTTGGATCGACGGTGCCTTCAAGGCGTTCGGGCGAGGCGGTCATGTTGGTCTCC
>DATHHQ010000834.1:0-3158 GCA_035490095.1 Bradyrhizobium sp. | reverse complement strand
CGCGCGATGTCCTGGGCGCGAAGATGCTTCTTCACCGTCATCGGATAATAGGTGCCGCCCTTGATGGTCGCGTCATTGGCGACGATCATGCATTCGCGGCCGGATATCCGCCCCACCCCGGTAATGATGCTGGCGGAATGGACGTCGCCACCGTAGAGGCCGTAGGCCGCAAGCGGTGACAATTCGAGGAACGCCGTGCCCGGATCGACCAGGAGGTCGACGCGCTGCCGCGCCAGCATCTTGCCGCGCGAGGTATGCCGGGCGCGCGAGGTCTCGCCGCCGCCGCCGGCGACCTGATCCAGCCTCTCGCGGAGTTCGGCGACCAGCGCCCGCATGGCCTCGGCATTGCGTGCAAAGTCGGATGAGGTGGGGTCGGTCGTGGAATGAAGCGGCATGGCCTTCAGCGGTTTATGGTGCGCCGCAATCTGGGCATTGGGGCTCGCATCATGGTGTCATTGCGCTGCCGCCTTAGGCAACCCGGAACTTTCGATCCCGCGGGAATAGCCCTGGGATCTGCCTTCGCCGATCGCGCCCCTAGTGGGTCCAGGGTTCGCCGCGCCGGAATGCAAAATTGTCGGCATAGGCGGCCTGCCGGCGCGCGGGCTCCTTCGGCTCAATCACCTGATAGGGAATGCCCTCGCGCTCGCAATAGGCCACGGCGCCTTCCTTGGTGTCGAAGCGAAGGGTGAGTTGCTGCTTCATGTCGCCGGACGAGGTCCAGCCCATCAGGGGCTCGATCGCCCGCGGCTGCTCGGGCTCATAATCGAGCTGCCATTCCCTGGTCTTGGCCCTCCCCGATTGCATCGCGTTTTTGGCGGGCTTAAAGATACGTGCGGTCATGGAAGTCGGGGCCCCGTGAGATATGCGACATGGAAGCGCGTGGTGGAAGCGTCTAGTATAGTATAGAATCACCTTTCAGGAATGACCGGTGATTCCTGCGGCTGGATGTTAGGCTTTCGTGACCGGTATAGTCATTATGCTGCGCTGTGACAATCTTGGCCGGTCGCGCGGCTGCTCCCTCGCCTGCTGCTCGATCCTCTCGAAAGCATCCCTTCGAAACGGCACCCATGAAGATCAACGCAACCCTCCCTGAAAAAGGACGCGACCTGCGGCTCGATTTGTTTCGCGGGGTCGCAAACTGGGCGATTTTTCTGGATCACATTCCCGACAACGTCGTGAACTGGATCACTACCAGAAACTATGGCTTCAGCGATGCCGCGGATCTCTTTGTTTTTATCTCGGGGTATACTGCGTCCTTTGTCTACGCCCGGATGATGATCGATCGCGGCTTTATCGTCGGCGCCACCCGCCTGACCAAGCGCGTGTGGCAGCTCTACGTTGCGCACGTGATCCTGTTCGTCATCTATATCGTCTCGATCGGTTATGTCGCGCAGCGTTACAGCGATCCGGAGATCATCAACGAATTCAATGTGGCCGGTCTCGTTGAAAACCCGATCGAAACGCTGCGTCAGGGATTGCTGCTGAAATTCAAGCCCGTCAATCTCGACGTGCTCCCGCTTTACATCGCGCTGATGGGTCTTTTCCCGCCGGTGCTGTGGATGATGCTGCGCCAGCCCGGCCTGACGATGCTGGCATCGCTTGCGCTCTGGCTCGGCGCCCGCCAGTTCGGCTGGAATCTGTCGGCCTATCCCGCCGGTACCTGGTACTTCAACCCGTACTGCTGGCAGGTGCTGTTTGTGTTCGGTTCCTGGTGCGCGCTCGGCGGGGCCAGAAAGAATATCGCGATCATCAACGCCCCCATCACGCTTTACTTTTGCCTTGCGTATCTCGTCCTGGCGCTGGTGATGACGATGGCCGGCAAATTTCCGGATTTCGGCGCGCTGTTCCCGCACTGGCTCTATGAAACCTTCAATCCCAACGACAAGACCAATCTCGCTCCCTATCGCTTCCTGCACTTCGTGGTGATCGTGATTTTGGTGATCCGGTTTGTGCCCAAGGACTGGCCGGGGCTGGAATGGCGGGTATTCGATCCCCTCGTCGTCTGCGGCCAGCAATCACTCGCGGTGTTCTGCGTTGGCGTCTTCCTCTCCTTCGTCGGGCATTTCGAGCTGATGATGAGTTCCGGTTCGCTGCTGGCGCAGATTTTTGTCAGCGTGACCGGCATAGCGATCATGACGATCGTCGCCTATTACATCTCCTGGTCGAAGCGGCAGGATAAGCCGCTTCCCAAGCCGGCTGCCGCCAAGGTCGGCTGATTCCGCGTCGCGGTCAGCCGCATCCCGTCGATTCACGCAGGCCGCGTGCCCGTCATCACCATGGTCGCGACGTCGGTATAGATGCCGACCAGCGGTCCGATGATTTTATGGAGCGCGTTCTTCGAAATCAGCGTGTCGTGCAGCACCAGATTGTCGATCCCGGTGGTCAGGAAGCAGATGACCGCGTCGCGCGGCGTCTCCACAATCGGTTCGCCCTTGACGTTGAACGACGTATTGATCAGCACGGGAACACCGGTCAACGTCTCGAACTCATTCAGCAGGCGATACAGGATCGGATTGGTCTCTTCACGAACGGTCTGAACCCGCGCCGTTCCGTCGACATGGACAATCGCCGGAATCCTGTCCCGCCATTTGGGGCGCACATTCTTCGCGATCAGCATGAACGGCGAATCCTCCTCGCCTTCGAACACTTCCTTTGCCCGTTCAGCCAGCACGATCGGTGCAAACGGCCGAAACGCCTGCCGGTGCTTGACGCGGCTGTTCAGGATATCCTTCATCTCGGGCTTGCGAGGGTCCGCAAGCAGGCTGCGATTGCCGAGCGCGCGCGGTCCGAACTCCGAACCGCCCTGGAACCAGCCAATTACGCGCTGTTCAGCGAGCAATTTTGCCGTCTCGCGGCAGATATTCTCGCTGCGAACTGCTGACGTCTGAATGCGAACGAGAAATTTCCCGGTGGCGTTGTCAATGTCCTGATCGCTGTAGCGCTTGCCGGCATAGGAGTGGTCCATGACAAACGAGCGGCGCTGCTTGAGAATCTCGAGATAACCGTAATAGGCGCAACCGATCGCTATGCCGTCGTCACCGGCTGCGGGCTGTATCCAGACATTCTCGAATCCGGACTCCCGGGCAACCCGCCCGTTGGCCACGCAATTCAGCGCGACGCCGCCGGCGATGCACAGATTTTTTGCGCCGGTGGTTTCG
>DATHHQ010000833.1:0-7249 GCA_035490095.1 Bradyrhizobium sp. | reverse complement strand
TTCAAGGCCGATCAGGCCGACTGGATCACCGAGAATTCGGCCAAGCAATGGGCGACGGCCTATGATTTTCCGGCGATTGCGGAAAAGCGCGTGGTCAAGGAAGAATTCCCGATCAACGATTCCGGCCGGATGCAGGGCTTCGTTCTCAATCTGCGTCGCGATCAGTTCAAGGACGCGCGGCTGCGCCGGGCGTTCAACTACGCCTACGATTTCGAGGAGATGAACAAGCAGCTGTTCTATGGTCAGTACAAGCGCATCAACAGTTACTTCGAGGGAACCGAGCTTGCGTCTTCCGGATTGCCGGAGGGCGAGGAATTGCAGGTTCTCGAGACGGTGCGCGACAAGGTGCCGGCCGAAGTCTTCACGGCGCCCTATGTCAATCCGGTCGGCGGCAATCCGGAGGCGGTGCGCGCCAATCTGCGCGAGAGCATGAAGTTGCTGAAAGAGGCGGGATTCGAAATCCGCGACCGCAAGCTGGTGGATGCCGCAGGCAAGCCGGTCACCGTCGAGATTCTGGTTCAGGACCCGTCTGCGGAGCGTATAGCGCTGTTCTACAAGCCGTCGCTGGAACGCATCGGCGTGACGACATCGATCCGCGTCGTTGACGATGCGCAGTATCAGAACCGGCTCCGCAGCTTCGATTTCGATGTAATTATGGATCTATGGGGACAGTCGCTGTCGCCCGGCAACGAGCAGCGAGAATTCTGGGGATCGCAGGCCGCGGATCAGCCCGGCGCGAAAAATACCATCGGCATCAAGAATCCCGCCGTCGATGCACTGATCGACAAGGTGATCTTCGCCAAGGATCGCGGCGCCCTGGTGGCCGCCACCAAGGCGCTCGACCGCGTGCTGCTCTGGAATTTCTACGTGGTGCCGCAATTCACTTACGGCTTTTCGCGCTACGCGCGATGGGACCGCTTCAGTCATGCCGAGCCGATGCCGAAATACGGCCGCTCCGGTTTGCCGTCGCTGTGGTGGTTCGATGCCGACAAGGCCGCCCGGATCGGTAAGCGATCTTGAGCGATTTCCCCCGCATGGCGAAGCTTTCCCGCCGGCATGTGCTCGGTCTTGGGGTCGGCGCGCTGGGTGCGGCGGGGTTTCGTCCTGCGATGGCTGTCGACGCCGGTGGCGAGGCTCATGGGATATCGGTGTTCGGCGATCTGAAATATCCGGCCGACTTCCATCATTTTGACTACGTCAACTTGGCGGCGCCGAAGGGCGGGATGTTCTCCTTCATTCCCTCGGTGCGCGCCTACAACCAGTCGTACCAGACCTTCAACTCGTTCAATGCCTATATCCTGAAGGGCGAAGGCGCGCAGGGCATGGACATGACGTTCTCGCCGCTGATGGTGCGCGCCAATGACGAGCCCGACGCGATGTACGGGTTGGTCGCGAAATCGGTACAGATTTCACCCGACAAGCTGACTTATCGCTTCACGCTGCGGCCGGAGGCGAGGTTTCACGACGGCTCGAAACTGACCGCGCATGATGCCGCCTTCTCGCTGACCGCGCTGAAGACCAAGGGCCATCCCCTGATCGTGGCGCAGATGCGCGACGTGGTGAAGGCGGAAGCGCCCGACGACGCGACGCTGATCGTCACCTTCGCCGAGAAGCGCGCGCGCGACGTGCCGCTCTATGTTGCCGGCCTGCCGATCTTCTCGAAAGCCTATTACGCAACCCGGCCGTTCGATGAATCGACGCTCGATATCCCGCTTGGCTCCGGGCCCTACAAGGTCGGGAAGTTCGAGGTCAATCGCTACGTCGAATTCGAGCGCGTCAAGGATTGGTGGGCCGCCGATCTGCCGGCCAACCGCGGCACCTATAATTTCGACAACGTGCGCTACGAGTTCTACCGCGACCGGGACGTCGCGTTCGAGGGATTTACCGGAAAGAACTATCTCTACCGCGAGGAATTCACCGCCCGGGTGTGGGCGACGCGCTATGATTTTCCGGCCGTCAAGGATGGTCGCGTCAAGCGCGAGATATTGCCCGATGAAACGCCGTCGGGCGCGCAGGGCTGGTTCATCAATACCCGCCGCGAGAAATTCAGGGATCCGCGCGTCCGTGAAGCGCTGATCCAGGCATTCGATTTCGAATGGACCAACAAGACCATCATGTATGGCGCCTATGCGCGCACCCATTCGCCGTTCCAGAATTCGGACATGATGGTGAGCGGGCCGCCGTCGCCGGAAGAGCTTGCGCTGCTCGAGCCGTTTCGCGGCGAGGTGCCGGACGAGGTGTTCGGTATGCCGTTCGTGCCGCCGGTGTCGGACGGATCGGGGCAGGACCGGACGCTGCTGCGCAAGGCCGCGCAATTGCTTAGCGACGCCGGGCTTGTTATCAAAGACGGCAAACGATTGCTGCCGAATGGCGAGGTTTTCAAAGTCGAATTTCTGATCGACGAGCCGTCGATACAGCCGCACCACGCGCCTTATGTCAAGAATCTGGGCACGCTTGGGATCGAAGCAAGCGTGCGGATGGTTGACCCCGTGCAATACCGCGCCCGGCTGGAGGATTTCGATTTCGACATGACCATCCAGCGCTTCAGCATGTCGGCGACGCCGGGTGACGGGATGCGCCCGTTCTTCACCTCGCAGGCGGCGCAAACCAAGGGCTCCTACAATCTGGCCGGGATCTCCAACCCGGCGATCGATGCGCTGATCGAGAAGATCCTCGGCGCCGAGAACCGCGCCGATCTGACGGTCGCGTGCCGCGCCTTCGATCGGGTGTTTCGCGCCGGACGTTACTGGGTGCCGCAATGGTATCGCACCAATCACCCGATTGCCTATTGGGACCAGTTCGCGCACCCGGAAAAACTCCCGCGTTACGCGCAAGGCACCGGCGCCCCGGATATCTGGTGGTACGACGCCAGCAAGGCGGCGAAGCTGGAGCAGGCGAAATAGCCCATGAGCGCATATATCGCCCGCCGCATTCTCTTGATGATTCCGACGCTGCTCGGAATTCTGTTTGTCTCCTTTGTCGTGGTGCAGTTTGCGCCGGGCGGCCCGGTGGAGCGCGTGCTCGCGCAGCTCAGCGGCGCCGACACCGGAGGCTCGTCGCGGATTTCGGGTTCGTCGGGCGGCGATTTCGGCGCGCGTGCTCCGGTAGGCGCGTCCGCCGATGCGGTCGGCTCGAAATACCGGGGAGCGCAGGGGCTGGATCCGGATTTCGTCAAGAGCCTGGAAAAGCAGTTCGGCTTCGACAAGCCGGCGCCGGAACGCTTCGCGTTGATGGTATGGAATTTCACGCGGTTCGATTTCGGCAAGAGCTATTTTCGCGATGTCAGCGTTCTGCAACTGGTCAAGGAGAAGCTGCCGGTCTCGATGTCGCTGGGGATCTGGATGACCTTGCTGACCTATCTGATCTCGATCCCGCTCGGCATTCGCAAGGCTGTCATGGACGGCTCAAGGTTCGACACCTGGACCTCTGCCGTGATCATCGTCGGATTTGCAATACCGGGATTTCTGTTCGCGATTCTGCTGATCATCCTGTTTGCCGGCGGATCGTTCTTCAACATTTTCCCCCTGCGCGGCCTCACTTCCGACGGCTGGGCGCAATTTCCCTGGTACTGGAAAATCCTGGACTATTTCTGGCACATCACGCTGCCGCTGATCTCGATGGCGCTCGGCGCCTTCGCCACCATGACATTGCTGACCAAGAATTCGTTCCTCGATGAAATCCGCAAGCAATATGTGATGACGGCGCGCGCCAAGGGCTGCAGCGAACGGCAGGTGCTCTACAATCACATCTTCCGCAACGCCATGCTGATCGTCATCGCCGGCTTCCCGAGCGCCTTCATCCACGCGTTCTTCTCGGGCTCGCTGCTGATCGAAACCATCTTCTCGCTCGATGGGCTGGGTCTGCTCGGATTCGAGAGCGTGCTGAATCGCGATTACCCCGTGGTGTTCGGGACGCTGTTCATCTTCTCGCTGGTGGGTCTCGTGGTCAATTTGATCTCCGACCTCGCCTACATGTGGATCGATCCGCGGATCGATTTCGAGGCGCGGGAAGTCTGATGACCATCATCGTGCCGCCGCCGATCGAAACCACCGTGCAGTCGCCGCTCGGCGAAATCGTGCCGATGACGCGCCACCGCTTCAGCCCGTCGCCGCTCAACCGCCGCCGCTGGCTGAATTTCAAATCGAACCGCAGGGGTTACTGGTCGTTCTGGATTTTCCTGATCCTGTTCTTCGTCTCGTTATTTGCCGAGCTGATTGCCAATGATCGCCCGTTCCTGATCAAGTTCGACGGGCATCTGTATTGGCCGGCGTTCATCAGCTATTCCGAAACCACGTTCGGCGGGGATTTCGAGACTGCCGCGGACTATCGCGATCCTTATTTGCGGAAGCTGATCGCAGACAAGGGCGGCACGATCGTCTGGCCGCTGATCCGCTACTCCTACGATACCCACAATCTCGATCTGCCGACGCCCGCGCCATCAAAGCCGACCTGGATGCTGACGGAGGCGCAGTGCAAGGAGGTGGTGCAGAAGAAGGGTCTGCAGAGCTGCCGCGACCTCGAATACAACTGGCTCGGCACCGACGACCAGGGCCGTGACGTGGTGGCGCGCCTGATTTACGGCTTTCGCATTTCGGTGCTGTTCGGCCTCAGCCTGACCATCATCTCGTCGATCATCGGCGTCGCCGCCGGCGGCGTGCAGGGTTATTTCGGCGGCTGGGTCGATCTCGGATTCCAGCGCTTCATCGAGGTCTGGAGTGCCATTCCCTCGCTGTATCTGCTGCTGATCCTGTCATCGGTGCTGGTGCCCGGATTCTTCGTCCTGCTCGGCATTCTGCTGCTGTTCTCATGGGTATCGCTGGTCGGCCTGGTGCGCGCGGAATTTTTGCGCGGGCGCAATTTTGAATACATCATGGCGGCGCGGGCGCTCGGTGTATCCAACGCCGTGATCATGTTCCGGCATCTGCTGCCGAACGCCATGGTCGCGACCATGACGTTCCTGCCGTTCATCGTGTCGTCGTCGGTGATGACGCTGACCGCGCTCGACTTCCTCGGATTCGGATTGCCGCCGGGCTCGCCCTCGCTTGGTGAATTGCTGTCGCAGGGCAAGGCCAATGTGCAGGCGCCGTGGCTCGGCTTCACCGGATTTTTCGCCGTTGCCATCATGCTGTCGCTGCTGATCTTCATCGGCGAAGCCGTGCGCGACGCGTTCGATCCGCGCAAGACCTTCAGGTGAGCCGCATGGATGCCGTCAACCAGCCTCTGCTCGACGTCCGCGACTTGTCGGTGGCGTTTCATCAGCCCAGCGGCACCTCGGTCGCGGTCGATCATATTTCGTTTGAGATCAAGCGTGGCGAGTGCGTGGCGCTGGTCGGAGAATCGGGTTCCGGAAAATCGGTCAGCGCGCTGTCGATCCTGAAGCTGCTGCCCTATCCGACCGCATCGCACCCCTCCGGCAGCATTCGCTTCAAGGGCCGCGAACTGCTGCAACTGTCGGAGCACGAGATTCGCGGCATTCGCGGCAACGACATTTCGATCATCTTCCAGGAACCGATGACGTCGCTCAATCCGCTGCATACGATTGAGTCCCAGATCGGTGAAATCCTGCAGCTTCACAGCGGAATTCGCGGGGCCATGGCGCGGGCGCGAACGCTTGAACTCTTGACCCAGGTCGGCATTCCCGAGCCGGAAACGCGGCTAGCGAGCTATCCGCACCAGTTGTCCGGTGGCCAGCGCCAGCGCGTGATGATCGCGATGGCGCTCGCCAACGAGCCCGATTTGCTGATTGCGGATGAGCCGACCACCGCGCTCGACGTCACCGTGCAGGCGCAGATCCTGACGCTGCTGGCGGAGATTCGCGCCCGGCTCGGCATGAGCCTGTTGTTCATCACCCATGATCTCGGCATCGTCCGCCGCATCGCCGACGTGGTCTGCGTCATGAATGGCGGCAAGATCGTCGAGCAGGGACCGGTGGAAGAGGTTTTCACGGCGCCGAAACATCCCTACACCCGCGACTTACTGGCGGCGGAGCCGAAGCCCGACCCGGCGCCACCGCGGCCCGAATCTGCGGTCGTGATATCGGCCGACGATTTGAAAGTCTGGTTTCCGATCAAGCGCGGTTTGCTGCGCAGCACGGTCGGACACATCAAGGCGGTCGATGGCGTCAGCCTGTCGGTGCGCAAGGGCGAGACGCTGGGTGTGGTCGGCGAATCCGGTTCCGGCAAGACCACGCTGGGGTTGGCGTTGCTGCGGCTGATTTCGTCCGACGGGCCGATCGTGTTCCTGGGCAGCAATATCCAGGGCCTGCGCTTCAAGGCGATGCGGCCGTTCCGGCGCGACATGCAGATCGTGTTCCAGGATCCGTTCGGCGCGCTCAGTCCGCGGATGTCGGTCGGGGACATCGTTGCCGAAGGCCTCAGCGTGCATCAGCCCGGGCTTTCGGAACAGGAGCGCGAGACCCGCGTGATCAAGGCGCTGCGGGATGTCGGCATGGATCCCGCAACGCGGTTTCGCTATCCGCATGAATTCTCCGGCGGCCAGCGCCAGCGCATCAGCGTTGCCCGCGCCGTGGTGCTGGAACCGAATTTCGTGGTGCTGGATGAGCCGACCAGCGCGCTGGATATGCTGTTCCAGGCGCGTATGGTCGATCTGTTGCGCGAACTGCAGCGCAAGCGCGATCTGACCTACATGTTCATTTCGCATGATTTGCGCGTCGTCGCCTCGCTCGCCAGCCACCTGATCGTGATGCGTCACGGCAAGGTGGTGGAGGAGGGCCCGGCGTCGGAACTGTTCAAGAACCCGAAGACCGACTACACGCGCGCGCTATTCGCCGCCGCGTTCCGGCTGGAAGCCGTACCTAACGGCGCTGCCGCGGCCAGCTAAGTGCGGCGGTGCATTTATAGAGAGGATGGGTTTCGCGGGCTCAACCCATCCTGCGTACTGAATCTCTATTGGAGCTTTGCAGCTTCCGCTTATGCGAAAACAGACGGTGTTGACAACAAGACCGGCTCAGGTGATTTGCCCGTCGGGCCGTTTGGTGTCGAGTCTTTTATTTCTGATTTTCCGAAAAATATTTGTTGCCATCCGACCCAAATCAAATTTAGAACTGTCGCCATCCCGTCCCACAGAGGGGCGTATCCGGATCGTCAGAGACGCGGGGAGGGGTGCGGTGGACGCGGCAGCGTTAGGCGTGCGATGCGAGCGCAGGGCGGATTGCTCTCCGTGAGCGGTTAGCGGCATGCAAGACGACGGCGCTGCTTGCGGACGGTGAAGTCGTGTGGTCCTGACGCCT
>DATHHQ010000832.1:0-3597 GCA_035490095.1 Bradyrhizobium sp. | reverse complement strand
GCCCTTCAGAGCTGCTTGAGATATTCGATCAGCGCCCAGCGATCGTCATCCGACAGGCCGACGCCGAACTCGTGTCCGGCGTTGCTGTTGCCGGCCTCGGCCCCCGCACCGACCACAAGCTTGCCGTCCTTGAACGGTGAGGTGTCGGTCACGTAACCGACGTTCTTCTGATCGTACATTTTGCTGCCGACCATGAAGCTGGCGCTTCTTTGATTGGCGGGCAACAGCAATTCCCAGAGGTTCGGCACCGATCCGTTGTGAAGATAGGGCGCGGTCGCCCAGATGCCGTGCAGCACCCGCGATTCATAAGCGCGAGGTTCGCCGGGCACCTTGAACATGTTCGCGAGCCGGTCGACCACATGGGCCTTCAGGTCTTCTCTGACTTTCGGGTCCAGGAGAGACACCAGATCAGGTGCTCTTTCTGAATCGGAGAAAAGTTTCGCGAGGTCCTTTCGGATGGCCTGCCAAACGCCGCTCTTGGAATCGGGAAATTTGGGCGGGAACGGAAAGGCCTCGTTGATCAGAGCGCCCACCACCGTTGTTGCGAGAACGTCGCCGGTCGCGGCCGGATTTGACAGCCTCGATCCCGGCGGATTAGGCGACAGTGCCCCCTCCAGGATGCCGGTCTGTGACATCCTCAGTGAATTGTCGAACATTTTCGGGTCGGTCCCGACCGCCATGACCGGCGTGCGCCAGGTGCCCAGCGGCAGGCGCTTCTCCTCATGACAACCGCCGCACTCGCGCGCGAACAGGACACGGCCCTTGTCGACCAGATCCTGTTTGAGCTCCGACGGCCACGGCCACAGCGGAGCTTCCAGGATCGAAATCTTCTCCTCGAGCGCCTGCAGACCGGCGAACTTCACCGAGTTCCTGCTGAAATCGAACGACGGCGGCAACGCACGTTTCCTTGGGCTGAAATCGGCGAACACGCCGAACACTTCACCGGTGTTTCGTGAGAGCGCGTGGATGAAGAGACCGTTGGGAACGCCGCCATTCCATTGCGTTTTATCCTGCCGCGACGCATTCCACAGGAACGGATAGCTGACCGGCGCGTCCGCGACCTTGAAATTGGCGTCGATGCCGAGATCCTTGGCGGCGACGCGGTTGAAGATCATGCCGAAGGCGTCGAGGCGGCCTGGTCCCCACGGAGATGGGGGCAGGCTCTTGTCCATGAAATCGCCCCACTGCTTCACCCAAGCCGCGAAATCCGTCTTGAGGTCCCTGGCTCGCGTCGCCGAATAGCGGGTGCCGAGCACGGCGTGGGCGAATTTGTCGAAGCGGTCGGCATCCGACAGCGTCGCCCGGGCGACTGCTGTCAGCTCCGTCAGGAAAAGCTGAAAATTGGCCGTCGCCGGCGCGCCGTCGATGCGAAGCTGTTGGGTGGCGCCGTCTTTTTGGTACTCGATCTGTGCGGTGTGGCACGCCGCGCAGGTCATGCCGAGGAAGCCGGACGATGCGTCTCCGTCGATGACGAATCCGACCGGCAGCCCTTCAGGGTTCTTCGCGGATTTATCGTTCGCCAGATATCCGTAGCGCTGCAACTGATCGCCGCCGAACGGCGCGTCAGCATCCAGACGGCGCAGCGCCTTGTACCAGAGATAGGGAATCATGTGCGATCCCTGGCTGGTCGTATAAAAGGCCTGCCGGTCTTCCGCGGTCCAGGCCTGTTTGGCGTATTGCAGCGTTGGATTTGCGGCAGCGCCGGTGGCTGGCTGGGCGAATGTCGGAGTGGTGGTGCAGACCATCGCCCCGAGCGAAAACAGCAAGGCCTTGAGTGATGCGTTCATGAGACCCGTCTCGAATTGCCCGGAGGGCGGAGCAAAGGCTCGCGCGCTGCGGCCTATATTAATGGGTGGTTTGTTGCTACTGCAAGTTGTATTATGCTGAAAATGATTTTACGGCTGAAAACGGCGTCACTTGGTAAGGACTTAAATCATCTCAATTCCGAATCGTTTTTGCAAGACTGCTTTGCAAGACTGCACATTTCGTTGATCACGCTTTTCACAAAGCGTGCTCACAAGTGCCCAACATTAATGTCTTGGCGGCCGTGTGGTGTCATCAGGCTGTAGCGGTGGCGACATCCTCCAGCCCTCGATTGCGCGGCTCCACGCCCCAGGCCCACACCACCACGATCTGAACGACCACAAGGCCGATCATCAGCCAGACCACGCCCGGCAGCTGGTAGGACGCCATCAGGGCACCGACGATGAAGGGCGAGACCACGGTCGCGCCCCGACCGAACGTGTTGCAGATGCCATTGGCGCGCAGCCTGATTTCGGTCGGGAACAGTTCCGGCGTGTAGACGCCGAACAGGATCGCGGTCTGCACATAGATCGCGACGATCAGTACGAAGCCGACGCTCAGCACGATCGCCGGATCGGACGCCGCGCTGAAGCGGGCATAGATGTAGCCGCTGACGATGGTCGCGATCGACGCACCGATGATGCTCGCGCGCCGTCCGATCGCGTCGGACAGATAAGCGCCGAGCGCGCAGCCGACCAGCGACGCGACCGACAGCACCAGCGTATAGGCGAGCGAATTGGCGATGGTCAGGCCTTGGCGCAGGAAGAACTGCGGCAGGAAGATCACGAAGCCGAAGATCAGCGTGTTGATGGTGATCAAAACCCAGCAGCCGACCAGCATGCGTTGCAGCAGCGGCGGCCTCAACATGTTGGATGCGGCGACCTGGGCGACCGGAGCCGGCACCACCACGGGCGGCAGCGTCCCGCCGCCGCCGGACTCCTGTTCGATCGACTGCATCAATGATTCGGCTTCCGCGGTGCGGCCTTGCGATTCAAGCCAGCGCGGCGATTCGGGAAGATTCTTGCGCAGATACCAGACGACGAGTGAGCCGACGCCGGCAATGATGAACATCGGACGCCATCCCCAGGCCGGGATGATCAGATAGCCGAGTAAGGCGGTCACCGGGAACCCGGCCACCACCAGGAACGCCATCATCGACAGCCAGCGCCCGCGCGTTTTCGGCGGAACGAATTCGGTCAGCGTCGAATAGCCGACCACGATTTCGGCGCCAAGGCCGAGGCCCTGCAGGAAGCGGCAGGCGATGAGCTGATTCATGTCCTGCGCGAAGGCCGCCGCCAGCGACGCCAGCCCGAAAATCAGCAAATTGATCTGATAGGTGAACCTGCGCCCGAACTTGTCGCCGACAAATCCGGTAATCAGCGCACCGAGCGTCATGCCGACAAAGGTCAGCGAAATGAATTGCAGGTTTTGCGGAGCGGTCGAGAATTTGGTTTGGATCGCGGACGCCAGCACGCCACCGGCGATGTAGAGATCGTATCCGTCGAAAAACATTCCGGCGCCGACCAGCCAGAAGATCCGGTAGTGAAACGACGAGATCGGCAGCCGGTCGAGACGTGCGCCGGCGTTTACTGCGTGAGCCATATCAAGTTCCCCCCTTTGATATCAATGCGGCGCCGGTCTTCTCTGGACGCGGTGGGCCGCTATTCATTCGCTTAGTTCAATCGTCGCTGCGTCGCCGTGTCGCGGTACCAGTCGAATGGCTGGTCGTGGGTCGCGACCATCACGCTCTTGGTGTTGAAATGATCGTCGAAGCTTTCGGTGCCGAACTCGCGC
>DATHHQ010000831.1:0-2250 GCA_035490095.1 Bradyrhizobium sp. | reverse complement strand
CGCCCTGCGCTCGCATCGCACACTTAACGCTGCCGCGTCCACCGCATCCCATCCCGCGTCTCTGACGATCCGGATACGCCCCTCTGTGGGACGGGATGGCGACAGTTCTAGATTTGATTTGGGTCGGAGGGCAACAAATATCTTTCGGAAAATCCGAAATAAAAGACTCGACACCAAACGGCCCGACGGGCAAATCACCACACGGCCGTGATTTTATTTACGCCACACAAACGGGGGCGTACCCTGCGGTTGGCTGTTTCATCCCGTAGGGTCGGCCACAAGGCCGGTACCGAACTCGCAATGACGGTGAAAGCGCCAATCAATTCACCCGCATCTCGGCCTTGATCATGTCGGCGGCTTTCTCGCCGATCATGATGGTCGGCGCATTGGTGTTGCCGCCGATCAGGGTCGGCATGACCGAGGCGTCAACGATGCGCAGGCCCTCGAGCCCGTAAACCCTGAGTTTCGGATCGACCACCGCCAGGGGATCGCCGACGCCCATCTTGCAGGTGCCGACCGGGTGATACACGGTATCGACGCGGGCGCGCAGCAGTGCTCGGATGTCGTCGTCGGTGCGCACGCTTTCCGTAAACAGGTCCTTCTTCTCCAGGGCCCGCAGCGCCGGCGTCTCCATCAGCCGCCGCGTGGTCTTGTAGCCCGCCACCATCGATTCCAGATCGTCCACTTCGCCGAGGAAATTCGGATCGATCAAAGGTGCCGCCATCGGATCGGCGCTGTGCAGCGCGACGTTGCCGCGGCTTTTCGGCCGCAGCAGGCAGACATGGCAGGAAAAGCCGCGGCCCCAGCGGCGTTTGCGGCCGTGGTCGTCGACGATCGCCATGCCGAAATGCAACTGGATGTCGGGGACATCGAGATCGGGCCGGGTTTTGAGAAATCCGCCGCATTCGGCGAAGTTGGACGTCATCGGTCCGCGGCGTTCGCGCCGGTACTGCATGATGGCGCGAAGCTGATGCACGATGCCACTGAACGACATGCCGGTGAAATACGGGCTGTCGGACATGTAGGCGAAGATGAAATCCGGATGGTCCTGCAGATTTTGCCCGACGCCGGGCAAGTGATGCGTGGTCGCGATGCCGTGCTTTGCCAGCGCGGCGTGATCGCCTATTCCGGACAGCATCAGGAGTTGCGGGGTCTGGAACGCGCCTGACGCGATGATGACTTCGCGGCGGGCACGAATTTGGCGGGTCTCTGTGCCCTGCCGGTATTCGACCCCGACCGCGCGCTTGCCTTCGAACAGAATGCGGGTCGCCTGTGCTGTGGTCTCGACGCGCAAATTGGCGCGGGTTGCCAGATGCGGATGGACATAGGCCCGCGCGGCGCTCCAGCGTTCGCCGTTTTTCTGCGTCACCTGATAGACGCCGAGGCCTTCGTGATCCTCGGCATTGAAATCCTCGCGGATCCGAAACTGGGCTTCGCGCGCCGCCTGCAGAAAGGTTTGCTGCACCGGGTTATCGGTGCGCAGTTTGTTGACCGGGAGCGGGCCGCCCTTGCCGTGATAGTCGCCGCCGAAATCGGCATTGTCTTCCGAGCGCTTGAAGTAGGGCAGCACGTCGGCGAACGACCAGCCGTCGTTGCCCAGCGACGCCCATTGATCGTAGTCGCTGCGGTGGCCGCGAATGTAGACCATGGCATTGATCGCGGAGGAGCCGCCGAGCCCCTTGCCGCGCGGCTGATAGCCAACCCGGCCGTTGAGGCTTGCTTGCGGCACCGTGTCGAAAGCCCAGTTGTTGAGCTTGCTCGGCACCATCAGCGCCAGCGCGCCCGGCGTGGTGACCACCCAGTTGTCCCCCGCGCCGCCGGCTTCCAGCAGCGCCACCGACGTCCGGGGATCCTCGGAAAGCCGCCCGGCGACCGCGCAGCCGCCGGAGCCGCCGCCCACCACCACAAAATCGAATGCATCCGGCACGCGTATTCCCCCCGAAGTTCCTGTATTGCCCGGCGCGCCGGCTGAGCTTTTGCCAACGACATCAATCGCGGCATCCTCTGGTATTTCACCCACTTTTCCTGCTCCAAGGCTGGGCTTTTGCGCAGTTTCTGGCAAGAGAGCTCAGGCGGGCCCGATTTGCGGCGCCAAATGCGCGTTTGACCGTCATAAAATCTGAAAAGATCGCTCGCGGGCCTTTCCAAAGCAGATCAGCGTTGGTACATACCCCTCGCACCCAAGGGCATTTGCCCGGGTCGCCTTCTCAGGAAGCCTCCGGACGGGATCGATCGGCGCCCTCAGGCGTT
>DATHHQ010000830.1:0-8065 GCA_035490095.1 Bradyrhizobium sp. | reverse complement strand
TCGACTGGGCCGCGGCGAACCGGGCCGACGTATCGTGGATCCTCAGCGCTGCGGCGGACTGTCCGTTTCTGCCGCGCGACCTCGTCGCGCGCCTGCATCGCGCCCGCGCTGAACAGAACGCGCAGCTTGCGGTCGCCGCCTCTGACGGCCAGTCGCACCCGGTGATCGGATTGTGGAGCGTCGCGTTGCGCGAAGAGCTGCGCCACGCGCTGGTCGTGGAAGACATCCGCAAGATCGACCGCTGGACCGCGCGCTACCGCCTCGCCACCGTGGAGTGGCCGGTGGATGAACTCGATCCGTTCTTCAACGCCAACACCATGGATGACATCGCCGCGGCCGAACGTCTGGCGGCGCTGGATGGAGGCTGAGCGGGCCCGCGTCGGGACCAAAACAGGCGCGGCGGGGTATCGCACCACCAATTCACGACCGCCATGTATGTTGCGGCGAGTAGCCAAGCACCCGCCGCGCCTTCTCAATCGAGAGCAGCGTATCGAATGGACCAAGTCTGGGATCGACCGGAACGCCGGGAAACACCGACGCCATCAGCTCCCGGCTCGGGGTCTTCATCAACGTGTCGGCTGCGGCAATCGTGAAATTATCGGCACCGGCTACGTCCGCCTCAAGCCCCAGCCTGCAGGCTTGAGCGACATCCCGGCTATCGACCCAGCTCCACAGGTTCCATTTTCGCTGGGCCGGGTCGACCCAGAATGAGGGGATCTGTTGGTAGTCTTTTTCTTCGAAGATATTGGAGATGCGCAAACCCACGAACCGCGTGCCGGGATTCCAGCGGTTCACCTCGCTCGCCATTTTCTCGCACAGCGTCTTCGCCAGCGCATAACCCGATTCCGGCGCGAGCGGATGATCTTCGGTGACCGGCGCAAAAACCGGCGGCGTCCGGGTAAACGGCAGACCGTAGATGGTTTCGCTTGATGCCCATACGACGCGTTTGATGCCGGCGCGAATGGCGGCGCTGAAAACGTTGTAGGTCGTCATCATGTTGTTCTGGAAGATCGTCGCGTCCGGCGCGAGACCGGGCGCTGGGATACCAGCCAGATGAATGACGGCCGACGGCTCGCCGATGGAAGCCCGGCGGCGGTCGATCGTGCCGGCAGCCAGTCTTACGGCATCGACGGCCTGACCGAGATCATTGAGATCGGTCTTCATGAAATGGCATAGCTGCTCCGCGGGCGCCGCCGTATCGACATTCATCACCTGATAGCCATGCTCGAGCAATTCGCGGATAGCCGCCCTGCCCGCCTTGCCGCTTCCGCCTGTGACAATCACGCTTTTCATCTGGCTCTTTCCTCCATGCCGCTATCTTCTTCGTCTCAGCGCGAAGATACCAAGTCATCGTGGCCGTTATTGCGGGCTTCCGCTAGATTGGCAGCCGACTGCGCGGCCAACAAGGACTTCGATCATGACCATCAAGCCGGATTTGAACGGCCACACCGCGTTGGTGACCGGCGCATCCCGTGGCATCGGAGCTGCGATCGCCATGGCGCTTGCCGAAGCCGGCGCCGCTGTCGCGGTCAATTATCGGGAACGTGCCGACGAAGCCGACGCGGTTGTCGCGAAGATCAGGGAATCCGGTGGCCGTGCGACCGCGATCGCGGCCGACGTATCGCAGGCCGCCGCCGTCGCCAAGATGGTCGATCTCGCAAGCTCGGCGCTGGGTGCCATCGACATTCTCGTCAACAACGCCGGGCTGGCGATCGTTCGTGGCATCGATGACCTCACCGAAAGCGACTTCGATCAGACCATTGCCGTAAACCTGAAATCGGCGTTTCTCTGCACGCAGGCCGTGGTGCCGGCGATGCGCGCGAAGAAGTGGGGCCGTATCGTCAATATCTCGTCCGGTGCCGCGCGTGGCGCCGGCGCGATCGGTGTT
Source organism: Bradyrhizobium sp. (assembly GCA_035490095.1). Classification (GTDB taxonomy): domain Bacteria; phylum Pseudomonadota; class Alphaproteobacteria; order Rhizobiales; family Xanthobacteraceae; genus Bradyrhizobium. Next base: position 6,177 of record DATHHQ010000830.1, on the reverse strand, counting down.
CACTACAACGCGTCAAAGGCCGGCATGGAAGGCCTGACGCGCGGTTACGCGGCGCGGCTGGTCAAGGAAGGCATTACCGTCAACGCGGTGGCGCCCTCGCTGATCGAAACCGACATGATGCGCGGCCGGTCCGATCTGGCGCGGAATATTCCGCTCGGCCGGCTCGGGCAACCCAACGAAGTGGCGCAGGCGGTGCTGATGGTTCTTGGAAACGACTACATGACCGGCCAGACCATTATCTTGAACGGCGGCATGGCGTTCATTTGACCAAGGCTTGTTTTCATCGGTGAGAACGGTGCGACCGACTACGCCGGCCTGAACCCCGCCTGCGCCAGCGCCGCGCGACTTTCCTCGGACACCAGCGCGCTGAGAAACGCCTGCACCGCCGGGCGCAGCTTTCGCGCCTTCACCAGCGCAAAATCATAATGCTCTTCCGCCAGCGGAATGAAGCCGAGGCCCGCGGCATGCGCGGCCGGCGCGATGGTCATGCCCCAATCCGCGCGATGCTGCGCCACCGCCGCCGCGACCGCGTTGTGTGAGCGCGGCTGATTCCAGTAACCCTCCGGGCGCGCGCCACCGAGCAATCGGCCGATCAGGATACGCGTGCCCGCACCCTGATTGCGGTTGACCATGATGCAGCTGGGGTCGGCGAGCGCCGCCCGCACCGCGTCCTGCGCGGTGGTCAATCCCTCGAAACGCGCATCGCCAGCGCGAAACACGATGCCCTGCATCCGCCGCCAACCCGGCACCAGTTCAAGTCCCTCGGCGAGAAACGGCACGTTGTAGCTCTCGGTGGTATCGTCAAACAGATGGATCGGTGCGAAATCGCATTCGCCGCGCTTTGCCGCCGCCAATCCGCCGAGGCTGCCCACTGCGATCGAGCGCACCAGGAGACCGGCCCGCGCCAGCGGCGCGATCACCAGATCGAGGCCGGTGCAGTGGCTGCCGACGATCATGAGATCCGGCACCCGCACATGTGGCGTGAACAGCGTCACCTCGGCCTCGGTCCCGGCCGGCATCTGATCGGCCAACGCATCGATCCGCAAAAAGCCGTCGGCCTGCGCGAACGAGGTGATCGCGCCGGAGCCCTTGCCGGACGGATAAGCGATCAAGCCGCGATCGCCTTCGGCCAGCGACACCATGACGAATTCGGTGCGACCCAGTTCCGAGGCGATCCGCACCGGGACGCTGGCCGTGACCTTCGCATCGGAACGCGGCGGCAGACCCGCCATGCGTCGCAGCACCGGCACGATCATGTCGTGAAAGGTGAACATCGCCGAGGTCGGAAATCCCGGCAGGATCACCACCGGCTTGCCGTCGCAGACCGCGAGACACAGCGGTTTGCCCGGCTTCAGGGCGACGCCGTGCGCGATAATGCCGGGCTTTCCAAGCCGGCCGATGATGCGGTGGGACACGTCGCCGGCGCCTTTTGAGGTGCCGCCAGACAGCACCAGCATGTCGCAAGTCTCAAGCGCCGCGCGCATCGCGGCTTCAAGCATTTCTTCGTCATCGGCGATCGCGCCGAGGAACTCGGCCTCGCCGCCGTTCTCGCTGACCGCCGCTGTGACGATCGCGCCGTTGGTGTCGTAAATCTCGGCAGGACGCAACGATTGACCGGGTTGAACCAGTTCGTCGCCGGTGGAGATAACCGCGACGCGCGGCCGGCGCGCGACGGAAACCTGCGCGATCCCGCAGGCCGCGAGCATGCCGATCTCGCGCGAGCCGATCACGATGCCGGCGCGCAACAGCGTCTCGCCGCGCGCAATGTCGGAGCCGGCATAGGATACGAATTGTCCCGGCGAAGCGGCGCGGCGAATCTCGATCGCGCGGAGCCCCGCGGGTTGGGTATGCTCGACCATGACGATGGCGTCGGCGCCGCGCGGCAGCGGACCGCCGGTCGCAATCGACGTGGCGGTGCCCGACAGCACCGGCCGCGTCGGCGCGGTGCCGCAGGCGATTACTTCGTCGTTGAGCATGGCGCGAACCGGCGTCGCTTCGCTGGCCAGCGCCAGATCCGCGGATCGAACCGCAAAGCCGTCGACATTGGAGCGATCGAACGGCGGCACATCGATCGGCGCCTCGACGTCCTCAGCCAGCGCGCAGCCGAGCGCATCCGCCAGCGCGCGCGGTTCGCTTGGGATCGGGCGCGGAAACAACGCGGTTTCGAAACGCACCAGCGCATCTTCGCGCGACAGGATGGTCAGGAACTGATCCTGGTCCACGCTGTCATGGTTTTTCGGAATCGGCGCATTTGTCATTTCGGAACTCATATCAGTCCCGCAACATATAGGCATCGACCGGCGTGCCCGCAGCAAAACCCTCGGCCCCGCCCGGTACGGCCAGCCATGCATCGGCGCGGGCGATTGTCTCGAGCGAGAGGTCGCCGATCGCGAGCGGCATCCAGGCCCCATTATTTACTTCCAGCAGAACGATCTCGGCGATGCCGACGCTTGAGGCAATCTTGCGTGCGAGCGGCAACGTTACCGCCTGCCGCGGCTGTCGCCTGGACAACCGGTCCAGCACCGGGAGTGCCAGCGTCCACCATGCCGCGAGCGCCTGATCCGGCGCGCCCGGCAGCACAATGACGGGTATTTTTTCGATCCTGCCAACGGCAGAGGTTCGGCCCGGCTGCAAGGCGATGCCATGGGCGAGAACTTCGCCGCGCCGGGCCAACGCCCCGATCGTTGCGTCGGTGCGGCCAACGCCGCTGCCGCCGATGGTGACAAGCACATCGCACGAACCGGCACCGGCCGCCTTTGCGATCGGTTCCGCGTCGCGTCCTGTGGCCTCGGCGTCGATAACATCGGCACCGGCCCCGCGCGCGTTCTCGGCAATCAATTGCGCCGTCGCCGTGGCGCCTGAGGTCGCGGGAATGTTGATGATGCGCAGGCGCGGGCGGCGCACGTTTAGTCTTTCCAGCCCCGCCGCGCGCGCGATCAGCAGATCGAGCGGGCGAACACGTCTGCCGGAGGCGATGACGAAACTTTCGGCGGCGACATCGCCACCAATCCGGCGAACGCCCTGGCCCGGTATCGCCTCCGCCAATACCTGAACCATTGGGCCGGTCTGATCCACAAGATCGGTGTCAACAACACAGTCGCACCCCTCCGGAATGGCAGCGCCGGCTTCGACCCAGACCGGCAACGTAGCCAATGGCAGCGGCGAATAGGACGACGCGCCGACGAGGTCGCCGGCACAAAACGCCCAGCCATCGGCCGCGGCGATGTCGTGCGGCGGAATCGCCTTGAGTGACGGCATATCGGCGGCGACGCAGCCCAGCGCCTGCGCGAGCGGAAGCTCTATCGGCGCGACCGGCTCAAGCCGATCCAGCAACGCCATGAGCGCCACGTCGAGCGGAGTGAGCGAAGCCGGCAGGCGCTGTGTTGGAATCATGCGGGGAATGGTGGCCACGCATCGTCTCCTTGGCAACCATTGCTTCTCGTCGTCCCCCGTTCGCCACCGGAATAATGTGAACGCTCAAGCCCCCTTCTTCTCCGCATTGGGAAAGAACAGCTGCTGGCCATCGATCTTGTAGCCGGCGATCGCCGTCTGGCCTTCCGCCGAGACAAGCCAGTCGATGAACGTCTGGCCAGGTTCCTTCTTCACCGAGGGATATTTTTCCGGATTCACAAGCATGACGCCGTATTGGTTGAACAGCCGCTTGTCGCCCTCGACGACGATCTCGAGATCGCCCCGGTTCCTGAATGAGATCCAGGTGCCGCGGTCCGACAGCACATAGCCGTTCATGGCCGCCGCGGTATTGAGCGCTGCGCCCATGCCCTGCCCGATCTCGCGATACCAGGGGCCTTTGACGGCGGCGATATCGATATCGGCTTGCTTCCAGAGCGCCAGTTCGGCGGAATGCGTGCCTGATTTGTCGCCGCGCGACACGAACGGCACGGCCTTGACCTGGATCGCTTTCAGCGCGGTCTGGATGTCCTTGCCTTTGACGCCGGCGGGGTCGCTCTTTGGCCCGATCAGCACGAAGTCATTGTACATCACATCGAAGCGTTTCACGCCAAAGCCCTCGGCGAGGAATTTTTCCTCCTGCGATTTGGCGTGGACGAACACCACGTCGGCGTCGCCGCGCCGTGCGGTGTCGAGCGCCTGGCCGGTACCCTGCGCGATCACCTTCACATCGATATTTGTCTTGGCCTTGAAGATCGGCAGCAGATAGCCGAACAGCCCGGAATCCTGCGTCGAAGTGGTCGACGCAACAATGATCGATCGATCCTGCGCGACCGCGGGCGCCCGACTGGCTACGGCGATGAGGCCAAGCGCCAATGCGAAAGACAAGAAACGGCTTGGCATGACTTAACTCCTTTCAAACAATTCAAATCACGAGATCGCCGCGCAGGAAGGCTGCGGCTTCCGGTGTCGTTGGGTTGTCGAGAAAATCGGCGGCACGGTCCCGCTCGCACAATGCGCCGCGGACCAGAAAAACCACGTCGCCCGCGAGCCGGCGTACCTGGCCGAGATCGTGCGAGGCCATCACGATCTTGATACCGGATTGCGCCGCCATCAGAACGATCTCCTCAACGCTGCGGGTCGCCGCGGGATCGAGATTGGCGGTAGGCTCGTCGAGCAGCAGGATCTCCGGATCGCGCGCCAGCGCGCGGGCCAGCGCCAGCCGCTGCTGTTCGCCGCCCGAGAGCCGCCGTGCCGGACGTTGCGCCAGATCGGCGAGCCCGACGCGATCCAGCAATGCGGCAACACGCGGCATACGCTGGCTGCGCGGAGCGCCGGCCTGCGCCAGCGCATAGCCGACATTGGCCGCAACAGTCCTTCGCAACATGACCGGGCGTTGAAACAAAATCGCGCGGCGCACCGGCTTGCTGTCGGTCCGGCCGCCCCAGCTAATTCGTCCGGCCGACGGCGTCGCAAGCCCCATGCAGAGCCGCAGCAGGCTGGTCTTGCCCGCACCGTTCGGCCCCATGATCAGCGTCGGCGCGCCCGGCGTAATCGCCAGGCTCAAACGATCGAGGATCATGGTTGCGCCGGCCTGCAGCGAGACGTCTTCGAGAACCAGGGGAAGATCGCTGGAAGGTGCCCGCATCGTCACCCTGCCTGCCGCTCGGACCAGGCGCGCGTCCCCCACGCCGCCGCGTTGATCGCCAGAACGATCGCCACCAGAATGAGCCCCAATCCCATCGCCAGCGGCAAATTGCCCTTGGAGGTTTCGAGCGCCACCGCGGTCGTCATGGTGCGGGTAAAGCCGTCGATATTGCCGCCGACGATCATGACGGCGCCGACCTCGGCGGCGGCCCGTCCGAAACCCGCCAGCAACGCGGTCAGCAGGCTGTAGCGCGCGTCCCATAACAGGGTCGTCATGCGACCGATCGGGCTGACATCCATCGCGGTCAGCTCGTCGCGATACTCGGTCCAGAGATCCTCGACGGTCTGACGCGTCAGCGCCGCGATAATCGGCGCGATCAGGATGGTCTGCGCAATCACCATGGCTGATGGCGTGAACAGAATGCCTAGCTCGCCGAGCGGCCCGGAACGCGACAGCAGAAGATAGACCGCAAGGCCGACCACCACCGGCGGCAGGCCCATCAGGGCATTGAGCAACACCACCAAAGCAGACCGTCCGGGAAAGCGGGTCAGCGCAAGCAGCGCGCCCAACGGCATGCCGGCAAGAGCCGCCAGCACGACTGCGGACAGGCTGATGGCAAGCGACAGCCCGACGATCGCAAACAGCGCCGGATCGCCGCCCAGGACCAGTTGCCAGGCACTCAATTGGTCGGACATTTCGCCTCCAACGATTGTGTTCTGCACAGATTACGCAATTGTCAAATAGTTGAACATAAGCAGGAATATGCATACAGATGCAGGATGGATTTCCTCACCACCAGCGAAGCCGCCGATTACGTCCGGCTCGGAGAGCGCAAGCTCTACGAACTGGTGACCGAAGGGGCGATTCCCGGCAGCAAGGTGACGGGCAAGTGGTTGTTTCCACGTCACGAACTGGACCTATGGGTGCTTTCGGGATTGGCGCGCCCCGCCGGCATGACCGTTGCGGACCCGCCACCCATTGTCGGCGGCAGCCAGGACGATCTGCTTGAATGGACGTTGCGCGAATCCGGATCCGGTCTTGCCTCGCTCGCCGAAGGCACGGTGCGGGGTGTCGAGCGCCTGCAGCGCGGCGAGGTGATCGCCGCGGCCATCCATTTCCAC
>DATHHQ010000829.1:0-4139 GCA_035490095.1 Bradyrhizobium sp. | reverse complement strand
CTCCGCGGTGTACCGCCCCATAGCGCGTCGAAGACGCGCGTGAACGCGCTTATGAGGCGCTGCGCTGCGTCCGGGACACGAGATCGTTAGTGCTTCGCGCTCACGGCGAATCGATCCAACTCCAATGCATCATGCTCTAGGGCCTCCATCACGTCGTCCCGGACAGGCCGAAACGATTTGTTGATTTCCACATTCGGCGTCGCGATCCCCTGCACCATCGCAACGGCAAACGGACGATTCGAGCCATCACCATCAAGCGCGAGTTCGCCGTGCTTCGCCGGAATAGACCAGTGTACTGCCTCCCACCCTCGCTTCGGCGAGACCTCGTCCAATGGAGCGGCCGGCGCTGGTGACGTATCCGACGAGGGAGCTGAAATAGCTGGCGGTTGCGGCGCAGTCTGAACCGGCGCAAGGGTCGCAGGGGATTTGCCTATTTCTGGGCGTCGCCTTGCTCGGCGGCCACGAGGTCGGCGAGCGATGGAATCTCGTCAAGCCTCTGCCGGGCTGCCAGGCGGACTTGCGTGCCGGGCATGGAGTAGCGCTTGGTGAGGCCCGCAGCGTCGGCTATCGCACGCAACCGGCGCGCGTCGTAACCCTCGGCGAAGAAGACCACTGTGTCTGGGGAGGTGGTCGTCTCGCTCGGCGCCGTTTCGTTGCCCTGCAGAAACGGCACTTCTCCTTGCACAAACCCATTTGGCGCGAGCGCGGCAATGCTGTTGTCAACGAGCAACCGACCGAGCATCGGTCGTGCTGCGCTTATTGCCGTCACGGCGCGATCGGTCGCAGCCTGCCGTGCGCGGGATGGCGGGTCCCAGAACGCCTGAGGAAGGGGCAGTTGTCCCGGATCGTGTATCCCGATCCCAGGGAGGAAGCTCAACGCCAGCAGCGCAGCGAAACCAACGATGACCGAAGTCGGGTCGCCTGCGTTCCCTGTCCGTTGCCGCTGTCGCATCACGCCGAGTAGCGGCCAAGCCAGAGCGATAAGAAACGGAAAAGCGTAGTAACTCACCAGCGTGCCGGCGAGCGGACTTTTCGCCAACAGGTGCACTAGCACCCATGGAATACTGGCAGCAAACGCCAGCACTACGTAGGGGTTCCGTGCTCGCAGAGCCCATATGCAGGCACCAAGGGCAGGATACAGGATGTATGGACGGCCGACCAGGAAGGAGAGCATGCGGTGTGCAATCAGCCCAGCACTTAGATGCGCGAGGGGTGGGTCACCGAGATATACCCGCGCGAATGCTGACGTCTCTGGGAATAGGAGGCGTTGCACGGCCATCACGGCGATGGCGTAGAACAGCGCCGCCAGCGCGAAGGTCCATTCGGTCCGCTGCTGCCGCAACGGCACGCCACAGGCAAGGTTCAGCGTGACCAGTAAGCCGAGGATGGCCACATAGTGGAACCCGGCATCCTCGCGGGTCGCAAGACCCAGGACGAAAAAGGCGACGGCGAGGCGTGGATGTCCAAGCACCTGTGCCACGGCGAACAGCAGGAAGAAGGCCGCGATCAGCGTCTCGAAATGTGGGTAGCGCGCAATCGCGATAGCCAGACCGCTGAAGGCGAAGCCTAGCGCCGCGAGAGCCGCGATCCACGGTCCTACGCCGCGCCGCAGGCCGAAGCCCTCCACCAGTAGCCAAAACACAGCAAGTGCCAGCAGCGCGTGGCTGAATCCGACAAAGCCGGCAAAAAACTGTGGCATCGAAAATGGCAGACACCAGCTAAGCGCCAAGGCCGGCAGGAATAGCGGCGACACGTGCGTGCCGAAGAAGCTGCCTCCGCCAAGGCTCGCCGGTTGCGTGAGGGTCGCATCGCCGTGCCACATCAGGGATGCAAGCAGGCCAGAGTCCAGCACGAAGCTGCCCCGTACATAAAAGTGGAACAGCACGAGGTTTGCGAATGCCACGAAGGGGATGCCGATGGCGAGCATTGCCGCCGCAGCAATGCCCACGTCTTCCCATCGAACGCGGGCGAATATGACCACGTCGCCCTCAGCGGGCGGGCTCTCGTCATCAAAGACTGTGACCCTCACGGTAAGACTCTTTCATCTGCATCGATAACTTGGCTCTGCGTTTTGTGAACGCCTTGCTTCGCCGCGCGGAGAGCGCAGGTACGAAACGGCGGGTACCGCTCTACTTAAACTAGACAAATTTGCAAAAGATTACGGATTGCTTCAAATTGTCGAATATCGGGAAAGTCTGCTTCGCATGCAGGACTCAGTTTCCGTGTCCCGCGCCGATCCAGCTGGGCTTTTCATTGCCCCGATTTTAACTCACAACATTGCCTAAATACCCAATTGTCCACGCCCAGTTACCTAATCTTCTACCGGGTTTTCAACGCCATTGTCGGCTTTCGCTCCATCTCGAACCGTCATCGGTGCAAGATACAGTCTCCCGCCGGCCGACGTTGTTCCCAGCCGACACGCTCCAGTTCCGGGCTGGCATCTTCGGCCTGCGGATAACCAAGGCAGAAATATCCGATGAAGCGCCAATCCCTGGGAACGTCGAGAATCGTCCCGATGATGACGGGATCAAGGATCGACACCCACCCCATGCCGATGCCTTCGGCACGGGCTGCCAGCCAAATGGAAAAGACCGCGGTCACAGCGGAGTAGTCCGCCATCTCGGGCATCGTACGCCGGCCGAGTCCATGGCCGACGACCGTTGCTCGGTCGGCGAACACGGCAAGATGACAGGGCGCCTCGCGTAAACCAGCGAGCTTCAGGGCGGCGTATCGAGTCGACAAATCGCCAGTGTAGTCGCTGAACGCATCGGCGTTACAGGCCTCGAAGTTGTCCGTCGCCGCTTGCCGGCGGCCGGGATCGCCGACGATCACGAAACGCCAGGGCTGGCTGAGCCCAACCGAGGGCGCCAGACAGGCGATCTCGATAAATCTTTCCAGCATGCCCGGGGGCAAGGGTTCAGTGCGAAACCGGCGCACATCGCGGCGCCAGGAAAACAGATCAAGCAAGCGGGTGCGAAAGGCTTCATCGAAATGCGGCGCAATTGATCGATCGTTGTTCATGCTTACCCTCGGCTGCACCGAAAAATGGGAAAATTGGTCTTCGCGGCGCGGCCCTTGATGCCTGACATCACGATATCCGTCAGAAACGGAATAATACGTCGCTGGCGCTCATAAAGCGAAGGCCCACGGTCGCGGGCGTCGCCAACGATCTGCGCCGGAATTCCACGGGTATGATCGATTTTGAGGGTTGGAAGCCGAATTCGAAGCGAGATACTCGTCTATTGCTTGTGAAGCGGGGTTTGAATTTGAGGCCGCATTGTGCTTTTTAGCAATTGTCATCGGTGCCTTCCAAGAAGGTGAAACGGGAATGCGGTGCGGGGGAGATCCCCCAATGCCGCAGCTGCCCCCGCAACTGTAAGCGGTCATTTGCGATCCAACTGAGCCACTGGACTTGCCCCGCAAGTCTGGGAAGGCGGATCGCGAGACGACCGCGAGCCAGGAGACCGGCCGCTGACGGGTATCAACTCGTTCGACGGTGGGTCGACGGAAGGGGTGGCTATGGGTTTCCGGAATTGTGCTGCCGGCTCGGCGGCGATCGTTGCTTTGGCATGCTGTAATGGCGGTGGCGGTGCACGCGCGCAGTCGAGTCCCGACCAACTCCCTCCAGTAGTGGTCAATCCAGACGCGCCGTCCAAACCAGTACGGCAAGTTCGCCGAGCCACCAGCGCAGTCAGCCGACCCGTGCCGGCACCGAACAATCCTGACGCTCCACCTCCACAGCCCTCCGAATTGGTCGTCACACCCGACAGAGCGCCCGAACCGCTCAGCCGCACTGGCAGCGCGATCAGCGTGGTCAACAGCGAAACCCTCGCGACAAGCAACCCCGGCTCGCTGGTCGACGCACTGCGAACCGTTCCGGGACTGGATATTACCGAGACCGGAGGACCTGGGTCGACAACCAATATTCGTCTACGTGGCGCCAATACCGGCCAGACGCTCGTCATGATCGACGGCATCCGGATCAACGATCCGACCGCCGCCAGCGGCGATTTCGATTTCGCGATGTTCGCGCCGAGCGCCATCGAACGCATCGAGGTGCTGAAGGGTCCGCAAAGCGCGCTCTACGGCTCGGATGCGATGGGTGGCGTCGTCAACATCATCACCAAGAAGGGCTCCGG
>DATHHQ010000828.1:0-3119 GCA_035490095.1 Bradyrhizobium sp. | reverse complement strand
CGGCGAGTTGCTGCGCTGCGCCTGGCATGGCTGGGAGTTCGACATGCGCAACGGCCAATCCTATTTCGACCCGGCCCGCGTCAAGATCCGCACCTATCCTGTCGTGATCGAGGACGGCGAGACATTGGCGAAAGGCCCTTACGTGGCCGAGACGTTTCCGGTGCACATCGAGGACAGCTACGTCATTGTGGAGGCTTAACCCAGTTGAAGCGCAAGCCCTTTGACCATCGCCCGCACGATCATCGCGATCTCGGCCCGCAGCGCGTCGATCGGCACCGCGATCAGCTTCTGCTCGAGGCCGAGCGTCACCATGCCATGCACCGCCGAGAACAGGCTTCGCGCCGTCACGCTTAGTTCGGCGGCCGAGCGGTTTGGGAAAAGTACAGCGAGCGGCCGATAGATATGACGGAACAGCTCCATCTGCTGGTCGATCGCCCAATCCGGAATCGGCTTGCCCGGCGCCATCCGGTGTTCGAACAGCGCGCGCCAGAGTTGGAGATTGTCGGCGGCGAAATCGCAATAGGCCAGCGCAATGCGAACCAGCGTTTCGGAAGCCGATGCGGGACCCTCGCTTTCGGCTTCGATGAGCGAGGCATCGAGCCTTTCGAGGGTGCGCGATCCCACCCGCAGGATCAGCTCGTCCATGTCATCGACGAGATTGTAGACCGCACCGTTGGCGCAGCCGATGTCCCGTGCCAGATCGCGCGTTTTCAGGCCGGCGAGCCCCCCTGCGGCGATGCGCCGCTCCGCCGCCAGGATCAGCGCATCGCGGAGTTTATCTCGTCTTTCCAACGTTTTAGACATTATTCACCCTAGTTGTGAGCGACGCTCAAAAATATCTTGAGCAACGCTCACGATGCTGCTATACCTAGTTTATGAGCAATGCTCATAACAGGGAGTTACCAATGTTCAAAACGGTTTTGACGCTCTTCCGGGGCAGCGTGGCTGCAGCGGGAGAAGAACTCGAGGGCCGCAACGCGCTCCTCATTCTCGACCAGCAAATGCGCGATGCGGCCACCGCCGTCGAGCGCGCCAAGCGCACGCTGGCGCTGGCGATCGCCCAGGATCAGCAGGAAGGGCGGCGTCTTGACGCCACCAATGCCCGCATTGCCGATCTCGAAATCCGCGCCACCGCCGCACTCGACGGCGGCCGGGAAGATCTCGCCAGGGAGGCCGCCGAGCAGATCGCCGCGCTGGAGGCGGACCGCGACGCCGCGATGACGGCACGGACGTTATTCGCGGCGGAGATCTCGCGTCTGAAGCGTCACGTTGCCAACGCCGAGGCACGCATCAATGAACTCGATCGCGGCCGCCGCATCGCCCGCGCGTCGGAAGCGGTTCGCGCCTTGCGCCGGGGCGGTGTCGAGGCCGCGCGCCCCTACGAGTCGACGCTGCCCGAGGCGGAAAACACGCTGAAGCGCCTGCGCGAACGGCAGATGGAAGCCCAGGCCGCCGATCAGGCATTGATCGAAATCGATGCTGCCAGCGGGCCGCTGGCGACCGCCGAGAAGCTCGCAGAACAGGGCTTTGGGCCACGACTGAAATCCACCGCGGATGACGTGCTCGCGCGGCTCAATGCAAAACGCACGCAAGGCTAACTGACTGAACCATCCATCCACTAACCCTGATCAAAAGGAGACTATCATGAACCAGAATGTCCAACCCCACAGTGGCGCCTGGGTTACCTTCACCTACGCCTCGTTTTCCGCTTCGGCCTTCATGGTCGCCATCGGCGTTTATTTTCTGCCGCTCGATCTGTGGATCAAGGGATACCTCGCGATGGGCATCGTGATGCTCGTTCAATCCTGCGTCACCCTGACCAAGACGGTGCGTGACATGCACGAAAGCGGCAAGCTCGTGAACCGTATCGAAGACGCCAAGGCCGAACGCATCCTGATGGATTTCAACAAGGCCGCATGAGGCCGGGCAACCAATCCAGAGGGCGGCGGTACGCATCATCCGCCGCCCTCTGTCGTTGCAGGCAACTTAACGTTGCCGTTCAAACATCGTTTAGCCTGCGGCCGCAACGCGGAGCCGCGCTCATGGCTCGGCACTTCAGGCAACCGGTCGAGCAGCTCATCGTGTCATGCGTCGTCTTTAGAGTTCCCCGCTCGGCAGCCGTCGCCGGTCTGAAGAAATGATTCTTTCGATCGGGGTCAACAAATGCGATGCGGGTGCTATAAGGCTGTTCCCGTAGCGTTTTTGATGACAGGTAACAGCGGATGTCGAAGCAGTCGATGCGCGAAGAGGCCGAGCGCCTGATCCGCGAAACCATGGAACGCAAGGCCATCGTTGTGAAGCAGGGCAACACCCGCATCGAGGCGACCTGTGGAAAATGCGGTGCGCCAAATCGCATCTCGGCGGCCAAGGGCGCGACCCGCGTGAAATTTGCCTGCAAGGAATGCGGCCACAAGCAAGAGACGCTTTGAAGCCGGACTCTTGTCATTTGTCCTTCACAAAGGCCGCAAAAGCCGCGGCGTAATCCGGATGCCATCGGGACAGCGCGGGGCGGTTTTCGACGATGTCGCCCGCTGCCCACAGAATCCGGCGCTCGTCGAGGCGTCGCGGCACATCATTATCCGGGCACAGGATGTAGAAATCCCCGGCCTCCACGCGTTCCACCATAAAGTCGACGGTTTGCTCCGGCGTCCAGGCCCCGGCCGGCTTCTCGGTCCGGCCCTTGGCGGTAAGCCCGGTGAAAACGAATCCGGGGATCAGAAGGTGAGCACTGATCTTGCTGCCCGTCGCGTTCCGCAATTCGTGCTGCAGCGCCTCCGTGAAGGCTTTTACGCCGGCCTTCGAGACATTATAGGCGGGATCGCCGGGTGGGGTGGTGATGCCCTGCTTCGAGCCGGTGTTGATGATCAGACCGGGGCGTCCGCGTTCGATCATGCCTGGGGCAAAAATATGCGAACCGTGAATCACCCCCCAGAGGTTGACGCCGATCACGCGCCGCCAGTCTTGCAGCGATCCGAATATCTCGCTGCCCGGCTGGATGCCGGCGTTGTTCATCAGGATATCGGCGCCGCCGAAGCGCTCTCGCACGGCGGTTTCCAGTTCCGACACATCGTCGATACGACTGACATCGACGGTCGCCACCATGATATCGGCGGCACCGC
>DATHHQ010000827.1:0-2323 GCA_035490095.1 Bradyrhizobium sp. | reverse complement strand
TCCGAAGGACTGGTAGTTATCGATCTCGGCAAAGGTGGGGTCGACGGCTCGGAACTTGTTTCTGATCCGCTTGATGCAAGAGCGGACATTCGTTCGGTAGCCATTTTCGCCGCTCCCCGCGATGAAACCGACGTAATGCATGCAGTCGTAGACTGCCCGATATGTCACGTAGCTGCCGACGTTCGAGGCCAGCAAGTGCACGATCTTGAATTCGGTGAGCGTCAGATGAATATCGGCATCGTCCCAGAAGGCGCGGCTGACCCGCGGCTTCAGCATCAGCCTACCGCAATGGAAATTGTCCATCAGGTCGGGTTCGCTGGTCTTCTTCACCGAATCGGCGATCAACCGTAGACGGCGGGCCAGGATGGGAACACCGCGCGCCTTGTCGACGAAGTCCAGCGCGCCGCGATCGAAGGCGAGCTGCTCGTAGGCCGGCTGCGATCGGCCAGTCAGGAACACCACCGGCAGGACGATGCCCATGCGGCGCAGGCGCGGCAGCAAATCGATGCCGGACATGGTGGGCAGGCTCCAGTCCAGCACGATGATTTCCGCGTCGGCACCGTCGCCGAACGCGGCGAGAAGCGCGTTGCCGTCAGAGAAGGTCGTCACATCAAACCCGTGATCGGCAAGCTCGTTGGTTACCGCCTCACGGTAGTCGTCGTCATCTTCGACGAACGCGACTCGAATTCTGTTCACATTCTTGACTAGGGATACATGGTTCGCATTGCATGAGAACAGGCGAACACCATAGCGGCCAGTGGGAAGATTGTGACATGGCGGCCGGCCGGGCAGATGGTGCGCGGACTCGGCGTAAACTTGCCGGGCAATGTTCCGAGGAGCCACTCCGAGATCGCGCAAGAAGACTGACCTTCGTCAGGAGCGCGCAGTATGCGGCGGTCGGACCAGGGGGACAGGCCGTAGTCGCCGGCGACATGAAATCACTCCGAGGGGCCGGGGCACCGGGCGCCGCAAAGCCGGGGAGAAAGCGAAATGGCCAGTGAACCCCACGCAAGGCGATGCTGGCGAGCGTGTGCATGGCTCCGCTCGAAGATTGGAGCGACTTGTGGACACGCTACGAGTGTCCAGCGGCGAATTTGGTCACGTCGGCGCTTGGACGCCTGACCCCAATTCTTGAGTTCGGTTTCGCCGCCATCAGCCAATTCAACCAAGGACGCGCCAGGCCCTCAGCATCCTTGATCGCGATCGAGCACCAGCGCGTGTGAACATTGGGCATACTGCTCCCTACCGAAGAACCATCGTCTGCGATGTGATTTGCATCACGACTCTATACATATGTTGCGCCAGCCAACTGTAGCCCGAATAGCAAGACGAGAGGTCGACCGCGGCGATGTCGCGCTCGTGATTGCGAAGGAAGGTCTTCCAGCCGTGTGACGGCAGGCCGGCCCGGCATGTACTTGGCGACGAAAGACCGGCCGATCTCGATGCTGAGCTTCAATAATTCGCCATGAATGCGCGCGGCGCGTCCCAGAGAGGAATCCCCCGGCTGATCCGTTGGACGAGACTGCGGACATCGCTCGAGACCGAAGGGCGGCCGGCTCGCCGCCGGGACTTCCGACGCCAGAACAAGCGAAAGGCACGGCGATGCCAGCGTAGCAGGGTCTCTGGCTTGAAGACGATCGATGCGTCGATCAGGGAGGGGAACAGCCGGTAGAGGCACACCAAGATTAGACGGTCTATAGCTTTCAGCCCCGGGCGTGCCCGGTGCCGACCGCTTCAGGACTATGAGTTGTTGCCAAAGATAGAGAATCTCGGCCTCACGTCGTGCCTAAGTGCTACGCAACCACGTCAACAGCGTCGCAAAAATCTCGGAGCCTGGACCCTGCCCTGTGGTTTGCCTGACGACACGGCTTGAGGCTGTCTGGATACGATCCTCGGTAGTTATAGGCTACTCGACGGTCACGCTCTTGGCGAGGTTGCGTGGCTGATCCACATCGGTGCCCTTGGCGACCGCCGTGTAGTAGGCGAGCATTTGCACCGGCACGGTGTAGAGGATCGGCGCCACCACCGGATCGACCGACGGCAGCGTGATCGCCGCGGCGGCATGGCGGCCCAGGCGGGCATTGCCCGCCGCGTCGCTCAGTAGCACCAGCTTGCCGCCGCGCGCCTTCACCTGTTCGAAGTTGGAGGCGATCTTGTCGAAGATGGCGTCGGTCGGCGCCATCACCACGACCGGCACCGATTCGTCGATCAGCGCGATCGGTCCGTGCTTCATCTCGCCGCCGGCATAACCCTCGGCGTGGATATAGGAGATCTCCTTCAGCTTCAGCGCGCCTTCCAGCGCGATCGGGAAGGACGAGCCGCG
>DATHHQ010000826.1:0-11057 GCA_035490095.1 Bradyrhizobium sp. | reverse complement strand
TGATACCGAAAACCTGGTCCTTCTCGTAGAGCTGCTTCATGGCGTCGGTGGTGCGCGTCGGCTCATAACCGTCATCAGCCGCGATCAGCTTGAGCATCCGGCCTTCCACGCCGCCGGTCTCGTTGACCCGGTTGAAAGCAGCATCGATCCCGAGCTTCATCTGGCGCCCAAGCTCCTTGGCGGAGCCGGAAAACGGTGCCGCAATTCCGAACCGGATTTCCTGATCGGTTACGCCGCGGACCGCGGGGCCGCCGACGACGGGGACCGCTGCCGTTGGCGCCGTGGCAGCGGCGGCGGAAGTAGCGGCGGCGGCGGAAGACGGTGCGATAACAGTGGCCAAACTAGGCCCGGTTCCGCCGATCGACCGTTCAAGATCAGCGAGCTGGCGGTCTGCCGACCTGCAATCAATTCTTCCGGTCGTCACGGCGCTACGGCCCTCGGCGACACTGCGATCGAACGACTGCGTCAGGTCGGAGCGCTCGGCCTCGTTGGTCGCGGCTTCCTTGATGACAGCTGCGAACTTGTCGGTGATGACCTGAATGCGAGGCCGCGCGATGTCCCGGCACGCCGATGCCGAACCAACTATCGGTCCGACACGACCGGCAAGATCGCGTACAACGTCGGTCTTGTCACCAGCCGCCGCGCCCGCAGTGCCTGCGAGCAACGCACTAAACAAAAAGAGAGTCAAACGAGTGGTCATCGCAAACCTCCGCGAGGCCAAGGTACAAAAGTTCTACTATGTCGATCAGTTGTGTCGATCAGTCCATATGACATTTCTATCAAAACGCATCTATCGTCCGAACGGTGACTACCCTTTCGGGCAAGGCGTCTATATTATTGAAGTTTTATCGCTTGGATCCATCAAGCGGCGCTTCCCCAAATCGTGGGCGAAACCTGCAGTTCGGCGCGGCCGAAATTGAGCGTGGTCCCAGCGCCCAGGTCAGGATTGCGCATGTTCGCCGGGACGTCGATGAGCTTCTCGGTATCGAGTTGCGGTCCAAGGGCAGTGCCCTGAACGCCCGCCGGCACCTCAGTGTATATCATTCCGGCAGAGAGGTCGCGGGTCTTTTCGATGAACTTGGCGGCGGCCCGATGGTTTGGAACCGTAACCACCGCTTCGATGGGCGCCGCCTGCGCCATCAATTGTTTGACGGCATCATCGAGATCCGAGGTGTTTCGCTTGTCGTTGAACCGCACAATCGCGCTTTCCTCGGCGCTGAGTGCGCGCACTGCCTTTGGGACCCCTGCGAACCCCGCATCCCCACAGCGATCCTGCTGGGCGACGGCGGCGATCTGCCTGACTGGTATTTGCCGCAGTTTCATCGGGTAGCGCACGACGGCGTCGGTTTCCAACTCATAACTCACAAGATAGTTAAATACAGAAGCGGCAGGGAGGATCAAGCGTACTACTGTACCGTTAGCGCCGAAGAACAGCCTCCGCCGTTCAAGCGCGGCCCTGTCGTCAGCCGAGGCTCCCGCCAGCAGGAATGAATGTGGCCGCCATCCAGCGAATGGTCACCGCCAAGCTTCCCGAGGCCAACGTGTTCTTGTGTCGGCCCCTGTTTTTCTCAAAAACGCATTGTCAGCACCGCGACGGCCCGTTCTGGGCGATGGCGCAAATATTATTCATCATTATTCGAGTTCGATTGCCTGGTACTTCCCGGTTTCATCAAGCGCCGTTCCCCAGATCTTGTGCGAGGCCTGGTGCTCAGCGCGGCCAAAACCGAGTTGGGTTCCAAGGCCCAGGTCGAGATCGCGCATATTCTCCAGGACGTCGATGAGCTTCTCGGTGTCGAGTTGCGGTCCAGTACGTTTAAGCGCCTCGATCAGGACGTTTGCCGCAACATAGCCCTCCAGCGACACGTAATCCGCCGCCTCGCCGGGAAAATATTTGGCCAGGGCATTCTTGTATTCGAGAACAATGCTCGAATAGCCGGAAACCGCCGGCACGACTTGCGTCACGATAGCGCCGGCGGCGTAGCGCGGTCCGAGCAGCATCAATTCATCCGCGAGCACGGTGCTGCCGACGAATGATATGTTGCTGTAGAGCATTCCGGGAAAGAGGTCGCGAGTCTTCTCGATGAATTTCGCGGCGGGTCGATAGGCTGAAATCATGACCACCGCTTTGATGGGCACCTTCTGCGCCTTCAACTGATTGACCGCATCGTCGACATCGACGGTGTTGCGCTGGTAGTTGAGCCGCAGAATGCCGCTGTCGCTCGCGCCGAGCGAACGAAATGACTTTGCTACACCTGCGAAGCCCGCATCGCCGCCCGCGTCCTGCTGGGCGAAAACCGCGATCTGCCTGGGGGGTATCCGGCGCATCTTGACAAAATAGCGCACCGCGGCGTCGGTTTCTTCCGCATAGCTCGCCCGATAGTTGAATACATATCGATCCGGTGGATCATGGCGGATAACGTTCGCGCCTGTGAAGGCGCCGAAGAACAGCATCCGCCGCTCGAGCGCGTACGGTAACGCGACGGCTGCGGTCGCCGTTCCGACGTTCCCGATCATGCCGAATACCTGGTCCTTCTCGTAGAGCTGCTTCATGGCATCGGCGGTGCGCGTCGGCTCGAAACCGTCGTCGGCCGCGATCAGCTTGAGCATCCGGCCTTCGACGCCGCCGGCGTCATTGACCCGGTTGAAAGCAGTATCGATCCCAAGCTTCATCTGACGCCCAAGCTCTTTTGAAGAGCCGGAAAAAGGTGCCGCAATTCCGAACCGGATTTCGCGATCGGTTATGCCGCGGACCGCGGGACCGACCGGAACCGGTGCGGTTGGCGCCGTGGCGGCCGTGGCGGCGGAGAACGACGATGCGACCGACGGCGCGGCGGCAGGCGCAGGTGGTGCGATCACGGCGGGCAAAGCCGGCGCGGCGATCGATCGTTCGAGATCGGCAAGTTGGCGGTCCGCCAGTCTGCAATCCATCTGTCCCGACGTCACGGCGCCGCGGCCGTTCGCGACGTTGCGATCGAGCAGTTGCGTAAGGTCGGAGCGCTCAGCATCGTTGGTCGAGGCTTCCGCGATCACCGCCGTGAACTTATCGACGACGAGCTGAATACGGGGGCGCGCGATGTCCTGGCAGGCCAACGCCGAACCAAGAATCGGTCCGACGCGGCCTGCAAGATCGCGGACAATGTTGGCCTTGTCGCTGGCCGTTGCGCCCTCGCCAGCGAGCAAAGCACAAGACAAGAAGAAGATAGCCCAACGAATATTCATAGCCGTTGATCCGCGGTTGTGTTTTCTTGTTGGATGGAAGCACGTCCTCGGTGCCGCGATTGCCCGTTCCGGGACGGTGGCCGATGTTATTCGAACTCGACTGCCTGGTACTTCCCGCCTTCATCAAGCGCTGTGCCCCATACCTTGTGCGAAGCCTGGTGTTCGCCGCGGCCGAAGTTGAGCGGGGTTCCAAGGCCCAGGTCGAGATTGCTCGTGTTCTCCAGGACGTCGACGAGCTTCTCGGTATCGAACTGCGGCCCAGCCCGCTTAAGCGCCTGGATCAGGACGTTTGCTGAAATGTAACCCTCCAGCGAGCTGTAGTCCGGGGCCTCGCCCGGGAAATATTTGGCGAGGGCATTCTTGTATTCGAGAACAATGCTTGAATAACCGGAAACGGCCGGCACGACCTGGGTGACGATGACGCCGTTGGCATAGCGTGGTCCCAACAGCGTCAATTCCTCGGCAAGCGTGGTGGCGCCCACGGCCGACACGTTGGTGTAAATCATGCCGGGAAAGAAATCGCGCGTCTTCTCGACGAACTTCGCGGCAGCCCGATAGGTTGCCACCATGACCACCGCTTTGATCGGTACCCTCTGCGCCTTCAACTGATTGACTGCGTCGTCGACGTCGATGGTGTTGCGCTGGTAGTTGAGCCGCAGAACGGCGTTGTCGCCGAGGCCGAGCACACGAAATGCCTTTGCGACACCCGAGAATCCCGCATCGCCGAAGGGGTCCGACTGCGCGAAAACGGCGATCTGCCTAGGGGGTATCCGGCGGATTTTCACCAGGTAGCGCACGGCGGCGTCGGTTTCCTCGGCGTAGCTCGGACGATAGTTGAATACGTAGCGGTCGGGAGGATCACGGCGCACGACGCTGGCGCCCGTGAAAGCGCCGAAGAACAGCATCCGCCGTTCGAGCGCATACGGCACCGAAACGGCCGCGTTAGGTGTTCCGGTATTTCCGATAAAACCGAATACCTGATCTTTGTCGTAGAGCTGTTTCATGTTCTCGGCGGTTCGCGCCGGCTCATAACCGTCATCGGCCACGATGAGCTTGAGCATCCGGCCGTTGACGCCGCCGGCGTCATTGACCCGGTTGAAAGCAAGATCGATCCCGAGCCGCATCTGGCGGCCATTTTCCTTTGCCGCGCCGGACAAGTTTGCCGACATGCCGAACCGGATTTCCCGATCGGTTACGCCGCGAACCGCGGGGCCAACGGGGACCGGTGCGGTTGGCGCGGTAGCGGCGACGGCTGTGGCGGCGGCAGCGGAGAAAGATGGTGCGACAACAGCGGGCAAACTTGGCGCCCGCCGGGTAATCGCCCGCTCCAGATCAGCCAGTTGGCGGTCCGCCAGTTCGCAATCGACCCGTCCCGACGTCACGGCGCCACGACCGTCCGCGACACTGCGATCGAGCAGCTGCGTAAGATCGGAGCGCTCGGTCTCGTTGGTGGAAGCTTCCGTGATCACCGCTGTAAACTTATCGACGATGATCTGAATACGGGGCCGCGCGATATCCCAGCAGGCCAACGCCGAACCGATAATCGGTCCGACGCGGCCTGCGAGATTGCGTACAACTTCCTTGTCCCCAGCCGCTGCGTCCCCGACGCCAGCGAGCAAAGCACCCGAAACAACCATCATCCAGCGAAGGTTCATCGCAGGCTCCGCGAGATCCGGGCCTCAATAGGCATCACGCTTCTCTCCCGCCCTAAACTATCGATGGCGTGATCAGGATCAGGGTGCCGATGGCGACGGAGGTTTTTGCTGCCATTGCACAAATGACTGAAGCAGCGACGATTCGGACTCCTCGCGCGCCACCGGCTGGGGAGCCGGGGCCGCCTGGGGTGACGGTGACGCAAGGATCGCCTGAAATTCGGAAAGAGCCGGCTTCAACTCATCGTCTCGTTGACGTGGCTGCGACAGCGCGGTTCTCACCGATTGCAAAATCCCCGTGACCGATGAAGCGTCACCGTCCGGTTGTTTTGCATAGTCTCGCGAAGCAGGAACCATGATGACGAAGAACAGTGCCACGATGGCTGAAACGCCGATCGCTGCGGCGAAGCGGCCGGCGACGCTCAGTATCGCCATTCTGCGATCTAGTTCACGCACAAAGCCCGGCGGCTCGTGCATCACCTCCGGGTCGAGAGGGTGCCGTAGAGACTCGGCGACCGCTTCCTCAAGCAACGCGTCGAAAGAATGCGGAGGTGTATTAGGGCGCGCGACGCTCTGGGATCTTTTTTCAGGGGGAGCGGGCGACGCGGGCATTGGCTCGGCTCGTTCACGCAACCAGCGTGGTGCATAGTACAATTGATCGTTCGGATTGAGATGGTCCTGGTCACTACTCAAGCTACTCATAACTCCACACTCCCTCATTACCCTTGGTTACATTTGGTTATCGTACCGCGGTCGCTCGCTCGGCGCTGCGGTAGTTGGCCTGTTGGACGTTGTTCTGGTTAATTGACAAATGTTCCAAGCAATGAAGTCCGTCGCGCGGAAAAACCCGCGACTGGTCAAAACGAGATACAAAGTTAGGTTCGATAGTCGGAATCAATGTGCGTGATGCAGGATCCGCATCGGTCGTTGCAACCTGCGTCAGCCCGCGAGATAGATCTCGAGACCGTGTCGCCCACGCCGCTTCCATTGCCTCAATCCCCCGGCAAATGTCCGCCTCGACCGGCGGCGGAAATGACCTTCAGCTTCTACTACTTTTGGCCTAGGAAAGTCACCGGTATGTGATGTAACGGTGACCGGACATTAATAGGTCCGAAAGTGGACAAAACTGAGATAAGATTTTGCGCCGTCCGCAATCTTAAGATGATGTTAATTTTTTGGTAGTTGTTTTTGCGGTTGTATCCGCGAACACGTGCAACGTTTGAGCGGCTCGGAAATCCGGCCTCAGCGCAAATGTGCCACAATTTTCGCAGTGATTGAGCTGATTGAGCCGCTGATTCGCGATTCGAAGCATAGGGGTTCGCGAAAAGCGGCATTAATCAATCGTTAACTAAGTGCGTCCATTATTAACCATTCAGTAAGAAAAGGTGAGTTGACCATCATGGAGGCACGGGCGGAACCAACACGCCAACTGGTGCGCCTTCGGGGTCGATCCTACGTGGCGTTTGTGTTTTGTCCCGTCGTCCCAATTGTGGGTTGGCTTGAGGAAATAGACGCGACGCTGGCGCGCTCGCCCGGCTTTTTTGTCGGTAAGCCCGTGGTGCTCGACCTGTCTGCGCTGGACCTTAGCCAATCCGCTATCGCACACCTCGTCACAAGCCTTGAAACTCGGAATATTCGCATCCTGGGGCTCGAGGGTGTGGACGCAGCCCACGTCACCACCAGCATGCCGCCTTTGCTGACGGGTGGCCGCAACTGTGTGGTGCAGCAGAACAAACCGCAAAAGCCGGAAGCCAAGCCGAAGCCGACATCGCTGCTGCTCGAAAGCCCGGTGCGTTCCGGTCAATCGATTATTTTTGCCGAGGGCGATGTGACCGTGCTGGGTTCGGTCAGTTCCGGCGCGGAGATTTGCGCTGGCGGGTCCATCCACATCTACGGAACGCTTCGCGGCCGGGCGATGGCGGGTGTCAATGGCAATCCCGCCGCGCGGATTTATTGCCAGAGAATCGAAGCAGAACTTCTGGCCATCGACGGCTACTACCAGACTGCAGAGCAAATAGACCCCAGCGTGCGCGATCGGCCGGCTCAAGCCTGGCTCGAAGGCGACGTCATGAAAATTACACCGTTGAGTTAACCAGTGGAATTAACCGAGTGAGGAGGAGCTAAGAATGGCCAAAGTTCTGGTCGTGACGTCCGGCAAGGGCGGGGTTGGCAAGACCACTTCCACGGCCGCGCTCGGTGCGTCTCTCGCGCAAGGCGGACAAAAGGTCGTGGTCGTCGACTTCGACGTCGGTCTGCGCAACCTCGACCTTGTGATGGGAGCAGAACGACGGGTCGTGTTCGACCTCATCAATGTGGTGCAGGGCGTCGCAAAGCTTTCGCAAGCGCTCATTCGCGACAAGCGTCTGGAGAATTTGTGGCTGCTGCCGGCATCCCAAACCAGGGATAAGGATGCCCTGACGGACGAGGGTGTCGGAAGCATCATCGCCGACCTGCGAACCAGGTTCGATTGGATCATCTGCGACAGCCCGGCGGGTATCGAGCGGGGAGCGACGCTGGCGATGCGCTACGCGGACGAGGCTGTCATCGTCACCAACCCCGAAGTTTCGTCGGTGCGGGATTCCGACCGGATCATCGGGATGCTCGATTCAAAGACCGTGAGGGCCGAAAAGGGCGAGCAGGTGAAGAAGCATGTGCTGATCACCCGATATGATACGGCGCGCGCAGCACGCGGCGAAATGCTGACCATCGAGGACATTCTTGAAATCCTTGCGACCCCGCTTCTCGGCATCATCCCTGAAAGCCAGGACGTGCTGCGGGCGTCGAACGTTGGATCTCCCGTCACCCTGAACAACGCCGCCAGCGCGCCGGCCCGCGCCTACAACGACGCAGCCCGCCGCCTGATGGGGGAGACCGTCAAAATGCTGGTGCCGACCGAGCGCAAAGGCCTGATGGACCGATTGCTGGGACGGAGGGCCGCATGAGCGCTAGCCTGCTGCGGTTCTTCAGGGGCCGCACTGCTTCCGCGCCTGTTGCACGGGAACGGTTGCAGATTCTGCTGGCGCATGAACGCAGCTTGCGCGGGCAGCCTGACTTATTGGAGCTGCTGCGGGAGGAAATTCTTGCCGCGGTGTCGCGGCATGTCGAACTCGATCCGGATAAGGTTGTCGTCAAGATGGAGCGGGGCGAAACCGTGTCGACGCTGGAGGTCGATATCGAGTTGCCCAGCGGATGCAAGCGATTGATCGCGGCGGCCGGCTGACGATCAGGCACATGAGGGCGAGCTTCGCGCGCTCTTGCGGAGATAGTCGTGGCAGCGTGATAATTTCCGGATAATCTTCCGATCGCATCTTCGATCGGGGTTGATCATGAGCTCGACGCGACCTGCCCTTCCCATGACCGGCGGCTGCCCGTGTGGTGCGGTCCGTTACCAGATCGAATCGTTTCCGCTGCTGCTCTACAGCTGCAATTGCACCAATTGCCAAAGGACGTCCGGCAGCGCGTTCGCATTGAACATGCCGGTCGCGGCAAAGGATTTTCGTATTCTGCAAGGCGAGCCGAAGGGATGGCGCCGTCGATCCTCGAGTGGAGCGGACGTCACGTCATGGTTCTGCGGCGACTGCGGCGGCCGAATCTACGGCGAACGCGCCGGACGTCCGCACTCAATGACCCTTCGCGCGGGAACGCTTGACGATACGACATGGCTGGTTCCGATCGCGCATATGTACGTCAGAAGCGCGCAGCCATGGGTCCTGCCCGCGCCCAACGCCGAATGCCACGAGACCGGCCCCGACGATTTCGGGCCGCTGGCGCAGACGTGGCGCGCGATGTGGCCTGAATTTTTCCCGCAAAAAAAATAGTTCCATTTTCACGGAACCGTATGATGTCAGGCAAGTTTAGCCCCGGTTAGGGGGATTTATGAACTTGATTGAGCCGATCGTCGGCAAGGCGAAAACCGGGATTTGGGGGCTGGACGACATCCTGTCGGGCGGGTTTTCGCGTGGACACGTGTTTCTGGTGGAGGGCGCGCCCGGAACCGGCAAAACCACCATCGCGCTGCAGTTCCTGATGCAAGGTGCGCAGGCCGGCGAGAAATGTCTCTACATCACCCTGTCCGAAACCGAGCGCGAGTTGCGCGACGGTGCGGCCTCGCATGGCTGGGACCTGGACGATCGAATCGAAATTTTTGAGTTATTGCCGCCCGAGAGTCTGCTCGATTCCGAGCAGCAGCAGAGCCTGCTCTATTCTTCGGATCTCGAACTTGGCGAGACCACCAAGCAGATTTTCGAAGCCGTGGAACGCGCGCGGCCGAGCCGGGTGGTGCTGGACAGCCTCTCCGAGATCAGGCTGCTGGCGCAGAGCTCGCTCCGATACCGGCGCCAGATTCTGGCGATCAAGCACTATTTCGCAAAGTTCGGCACCACGGTGATGCTGCTCGACGATCTGACCGCTGAGCTCGCCGACAAAACCGTGCACAGCGTTGCGCATGGCGTGTTGCGGCTTGAGGAATTGGCGCCGGCTTACGGCGCGGAGCGGCGCCGCGCCCGCATCGTGAAGTATCGTGGCATGAAGTTTCGCGGCGGTTTTCATGACGTGACCATCACTACCGGGGGACTGAACGTGTTTCCACGGCTGGTGGCGTCCGAATACCGCAGCGGCTTCGTGCGAACCCGGAGGTCCAGCGGCGTAGCCGAACTGGACCAGCTTCTCGGCGGCGGTGTCGAAGCGGGATCGAGCACGCTGATTCTGGGGCCCGCGGGCACCGGGAAATCCCTTCTGGCGATCATCTTTATCGTCGCCGCGATCGCGCGCGGCGAAAAGGCGGCGCTGTTCGTGTTCGACGAAGAGCTCGGCCTGTTGTTCGCGCGGATGAAAGGGCTCGGCATCGATCTCGAAGAGATGCAGCGCGGTGGCAAGCTCTTCGTCGACCAGGTCGACGCCGCGGAGCTGTCGCCTGGCGAATTCGCCCATCGCGTCCGCAAGCGGGTCGATGAAGACCACATCAAGACCGTGGTGATCGACAGTCTCAACGGCTACCAGGCCGCGATGCCCGAGGAAAATTCGTTGATCCTGCACATGCACGAACTGCTGCAATATTTGAACCGCCGGGGTGCGGCGACATTCATGACGGTGGCGCAGCACGGACTGGTCGGCGATATGAAAGCACCGGTAGACGTAACGTATCTGGCTGACACCGTGATCCTGCTGCGCTATTTCGAGGCGCTTGGTACGGTGCGGCGCGCGATGTCGATCATCAAGAAGCGCACCGGCGCGCATGAATCCACGATTCGCGAATATCGCATCGACGGCCGCGGGCTTACCATCGGCGACCCGCTCGATGGATTCCAGGGCGTGTTGCGCGGGGTTCCGGTTTACGTCGGCGAAGGCAAGCCCTTGCTCGAAGAGCGGCTCCAGTGAGGCCTGGCGCATCTTCCGAGCGTGCCGTCATTCTCGCGCCGACGGGACGCGATGCCGCTGTTGCCGCGGCGCTGATCAAGGAGGCGGGTTACTACGCTAATGTCTGCGGCGATCTCGCCGCGCTGTTGCACGAGATCGAAAGTGGCGCGGGCCTTGCGGTGATCGCCGATGAGGCGATCAAGACGGCGGACCTGCGCGGCCTGGTGCGCTGGCTGAACGATCAGCCGTCATGGTCCGATTTTCCGATCGTGCTGTTGACACATCAGGGCGGCGGTCCGGAACGTAATCCAGATGCCGTGCGGCTTGGACAAGTCCTCGGCAATGTCACTTTCATTGAACGTCCGTTCCATCCGACGACGCTGGTGAGCGTGGTCGGCTCCGCCGTCAGGGGCAGGCGCCGCCAGTACCAGACCCGCGCCATTCTCGAGGATCTCACCGAAAGCGAAGGCCTGCTGCAGACCGCGCTGAACGCCGGCCATCTCGGTGCGCTCGAACTGCGTCTGCCGGAGCTTGAGTTAGAGGCCTCCGACACCTGCAAGGCGTTCTTCGGGCGCAAGCCGGGCGATCCGTTTTCGTATCAGGATTTGCTGGCGGCGGTTCATCCCGATGACCGGGAGAGACGTCGCGAGGTGCTGGACCATGCTCTTGAAACGGGCAGGGACTACAGCATCGAGTACCGCAACATCTGGCCCGACGGCTCGGTGCACTGGGTCGATGTCCGCGCGCGCGCGGTGCGACGGCCCGACGGCAGCCTCAAATCGCTGGTGGGTGTTTCCTCGGATATTACCGCACGCAAAACCGCAGAAATCG
>DATHHQ010000825.1:0-2647 GCA_035490095.1 Bradyrhizobium sp. | reverse complement strand
TCTTGCAAGGTTGTGCTGCACCGCCTGGAATTTCGATATCTTCTTTTCGAAGGCGACGCGCTCATTGGAGTAGCGCACGCTGATATCGAGCATCGATTCAAGCGCGCCGGCGATTTGCAGGCTTCGCGCTACCCCGCCCATCAGCATCAGCGCATTCTGGTCGAAGCCCTTCGGCGCCGGCTTGATCGCTATGGGGTGAACATTGCTGAATGTCACGGTATCGCTGGCGTCGCTGGCGAGATTGAGCCCGGCCTCGATCCGGCATTTGGCGGCATCGACCAACGCGATCGAAAACCCGCTCGCGCCGCTTGCGAGCACCGCGATATATTTGGCGTCCTTGGCGAACGGAACACCGCGCGCGCGACCGGACAGCGTGCCGTCGGCGCTAACCGCGATGCGGTCTTTCGGGCTTGCCGGCGCTACCGTCATCATGCCTTCCGGCGACGCCATTTTCGACTGCGACAGCAGCCATCCCGCCAGCATCGTCTCGGCGAGCGGCACCGCAATCGCGAAACGTCCGGCCGCGCTCAACACGCTGAAGCCCTCGGCGAGGCTGGCGCCCGAGCCGTCGCAATCTTCCGGCACCCACGACAACGGCAGGCCGGCCTCGGTCAGCGCCTGCCAGAGCGGCGCTTTCCAGCTGCCTTTCTTGTCGTTGTTGATGGTTTGGGCGTCGGCAAGATCCGCGAATATCTTCTCCGCGGTCTCGGCGACGATGTTCTCACTCTCCGCCACAGCGTTCCTCGTTTTGATTTGGCACATCGCGCGCGGTTATTCCCTCCGAGCGTCAGATGTGGCCTTTTCTTGCACCGGATGATGGGGAAAAGCCATGGCCATGACAAGCGCCTGTCTCCGCAGGGCAGCCTGCAAGGGCGACATGCAGCAAGGCGGCGGGCAGAATTAATTCCGCACAACGAAACATCGCGGATTTGCAGGCATTGGCTTGCGCGATATGGTATCCGCCATAACGGTCTCAAAATCCATATGGGGAAATGCGGATGTCGAAGGATGGTTTGTGCGCAATTGTAACGGGGTCGGCGTCCGGCCTGGGGGCTGCGACCGCAGCCATTCTGGCCAAGGGTGGTGCGCGCATCGTCGTCAACTATTCCTCCAGCCAGAAGGAAGCCGAGCAGACCGCCGATCTCTGCCGCGCGGCCGGTGGCGAAGTGGTCGTGGTCCAGGGCGACGTATCACGCGACGAGGATTGCAAGAAGATCGTCGCGGCGGCAGCACCCTGGGGACGCATTGACGCGCTGATCAACAATGCCGGCACCACCAAGCATATGGCGCACGAAAATCTGGACGGCCTGTCGGCGGAAGATTTTCAGCGGCTGTTCGGTGTCAACACCATCGGACCGTTCCAGATGGTGCGGGCAGCGCGAAGGTTGCTGGAAGCCGGCGCCAACGCATCCGGCCGCGCTTCCGCGGTGGTCAACGTTTCGTCCGTCGCCGGCATCAGCGGCATCGGCTCATCGATCGCCTATGCCGCCAGCAAGGGCGCGCTGAACACCATCACCTATTCGCTGGCGCGGGCGCTGGCGCCGCTGATCCGGGTCAACACCGTATGCCCGGGCTATATCGATACGCCGTGGTTCACCAAGGGCCGCGGCGCCGACGGCGCGGCCAAGGTCCGCGATTCCGTAATTGCGAAAGTGCCGCTCAAGCGGGCGTCGACCGCGGAAGATGTCGCCGAACTGGTGTGCTTCCTCGCCACGCCACGCTCGAGCAACATGACCGGCGAGGTGGTCCGGATGGATGCCGGCGCGCATCTCATCACGTGAGCCTGTCATTCCGGGGCGATGCGAAGCATCGAACCCGGAATCTCGAGATTCCCCGATGTGCAATTGCACATCTGAGGTCTGGTCCTTCGGACCATCCCGGAATGACGGAGTCCAAGCGCGCTTTACTTACCTATTGCCCGGGTCGGAAATCATCCGGCTTGCCACCAGCCTGTTCCAGATGAACAGCACCAGCAGCGCGCCGATGGTCGCGGTGATGAAGCCGGCGCCCTGATCCGGACCGTAATGGCCGATGGCCTGGCCGATAAAGGTCGCGAGAAACGCGCCGG
Organism: Bradyrhizobium sp.; assembly: GCA_035490095.1. Taxonomy (GTDB): domain Bacteria; phylum Pseudomonadota; class Alphaproteobacteria; order Rhizobiales; family Xanthobacteraceae; genus Bradyrhizobium. Next base: position 579 of record DATHHQ010000825.1, on the reverse strand, counting down.
CGATGCCGAGCACGGTGGTCAGGATGAATCCGCTCGGGTTGTTCGGGCCCGGCGAAAGCAATCGCGCAATAATTCCCGCGATGAAGCCGACGATGATGACCCAGAGAATTCCGCTCATGGCTGTCGCCCTCTTTTTGAAAAAGCTAAAGTTGCAATGGTGATGCGACAGGCGCGACCGCGTCGCGCCTGTCGAGACGTCAGATCCGGCCTGACAGTTCGCTTTCGGTCGGCAGTCGTCCGTCCGGCGTCAGATGGTTGATCACGTCGGGCAGATGCTGGCTGAGGCCCGCGAGCAGTTCGTCGCGCGACAGTCCGCTTTGCGACGCCAGCGTAGCGATCTGATCGGCGCCCAGTGCCTTGGCGAGGTCATCCGGCGCAATCTGCTTGTTCGGGCCGGGGCTCACCCACGAATTGGCGGTGTCGCCCTGGCCGTTCTGCTGGAATTGCTTGAGCAGGTCGCCGAGCCCGCCGCTGATCACGCTTCCAGCCGCGCCGCCGGCAAGCAGGCCGCCCAATCCACCCTTCAGAAGATCGCCAAGACCGCCACCCATTGCGCCGCCGGGCAGGCCGGCATTCACG
>DATHHQ010000824.1:0-4164 GCA_035490095.1 Bradyrhizobium sp. | reverse complement strand
CGCGTTTCGCGGACGTGACGGCAATCTGACCGTCACCACCATGGACTGGCGGGATCCGCTCTGCGAGGCGTTCATGGCCGGAGCGATGAGCCTCGGCATTCCGCGCAACCCCGATTACAACGGCGCGATCCAGGAGGGCGTATCCTACGCCCAGCGCACGATTAAAGATGGCCTGCGCGTCAGCGCGGCGACCGCCTTTCTGCATCCGGCGATGAAGCGGCCGAACGTCCATGTGCGCACCCATGCCCATGCGACCGAAATTGTCTTCCAGGGCAAGCGCGCGATTGGCGTGCGCTATGTCAAGGGCGGGAAGGGCGGCGCCGTCACCGAGGTGCGCGCGGCCAAGGAAGTCATTCTGGCCGGCGGCACCTACAACTCGCCGCAACTGCTACAGCTGTCGGGCATCGGGTCGCCTGATTTGCTGGCCTCGCTCGGTATCGAGGTGCGCCACGCGCTGCCGGGCGTCGGCGAGGGATTGCAGGATCATTACGCGCCGCGCTCGGTCGCCCGCGTCAAGAACATCAAGACCATCAACGAACGCCGTCGCGGCCTCAGTCTGATAGGGGAGGCGATAAAATGGGCGACGACGCGACGCGGTCTGCTGTCGCTGTCGCCGACCATGGTCTATTGCTTCTGGCACTCCGGCGAGACCACCGAGAGCTCCGATCTGCAACTGACGTTCACGCCGGCGAGCTACAAGGAGGGCGTGCAGGGACAGCTCGAGGACCAGCCCGGCATGACGGTCGCGTCGTGGCAGCAACGGCCGGAAAGCCGCGGCTATGTCCGCGCCCGCTCGGCCGATCCGTTCGAGCCGCCGATCATTCAAACCAATTATCTGGTCGAGGAGCTTGATCGCCGCACCGTCGTCGCCGGCATGAAGCTGGCGCGGCGCCTGCTCAAATCCGATCCGCTCGCGCCTTATTACGCGCATGAGGATTTCCCCGGACCCGACGTGCAGACCGACGATGAATTCCTGGCCGCGGCAACGCAGCGCGGGACCACGACGTTTCATCCCGGCTGCACCTGCCGCATGGGTCCGGCCGACAGCAGCTGGGCGGTGGTCGACGACCAGCTCCGCGTGCATGGGTTAAAGGGCCTGCGCGTCGTCGATGCGTCGATCATGCCACGGATGATCTCGGCCAATCTCAATGCCTCGACCATGATGATCGCCGACAAGGCCGCGGATTTGATACGCGGCCGCAGCGCGCCGGCTAGCTGAGCACGACTATTTGCATACACAATCGGCTTGCTTGCTGCAGCCTCGCCGCTGGCGTGACGGGCCTGCGCTTAAGACGTGATTGAGCGAGGCGCATCAGGATTGAGCGCGGCGCGCTGCAAACGTGACAGTTATCCTGACATATCGGAATCGCCTGTCGGTTGCACCGAAGGAAGTTGTAAGATGTAATTGCGCGGTTACGGCAATCGGAAAAGTTTAGACTCTAACGTCCAGGTTAGTGGAGGCGGTCGTGAAAAACCTTCTTCGTGGATTTGTCTTGGTCTTCGCCGCTCTACTGACCGCCAGCCTTGCAGTGCCGGGGTCCGCCGCGGCGCAAGCTGTAACCACCGACATAGGCACACTCGACCAGGAGATCGCCGGGAAGGCGTTCCCCACCAAACCGCCTTACTCGCCATATGCGGGGCGCAATTTCCCGACACGGCCGTACTTCGGCGATACGCACACCCACACCTCTTACTCGATGGACGCCGGCGCATTCGGTGCTCGGCTCGGCCCAAAAGACGCTTATCGTTTTGCCAAGGGCGAGGAAGTTATCGCTTCCAGCGGACAGCGCGCCAAACTTTCGCGCCCGCTGGATTTCATGGTGGTAGCGGATCATTCGGACGGCATGGGCTTTTTCCCGCAACTGATCGGTGGTGATCCCGGCCTGCTGGCGACGCCGCAGGGCGGGAAGTGGTACGACGAGATCAATTCTGGAAAGGGTGCGCAGGCCGCCATTGATATCATCACCAGCTTCGGCAAGGGGCAAATGCCGAAGGGATTCCCCACGCCAGGGACGCCGGCCTATCGCAGCGCCTGGCGCGAAACGATCAAGGCGGCGGAAGAAGCCAACGAACCTGGCCGTTTCACTGCTTTCATCGGCTATGAGTGGACCTCGAACGCTGGCGGCAACAATCTTCATCGCAATATCATTTGGCGCGACAACGGAGCAAAGGCAAGTCTCGTCGAACCTTTCACCACGCTGCCGCCGTTGGGCAGTCCAAATCCTCGTGACCTCTGGAAGTGGATGGCGATGGTTGAGGAGAAAACCGGCGCCGAAATTCTTGCGCTTGCACACAATGGCAACCTGAGCAACGGCCGGATGTTTCCAATCATCGAGTCGTTCAATGGCAAACGAATCGACCGCGAATATGCGGAGAACCGCACCCGCTGGGAGCCGCTCTACGAAGCCACGCAGATCAAAGGCGATGGCGAGACCCATCCATTTCTTTCGCCCAACGACGAGTTCGCTAATTTCGAACGCTGGGACAAGGGTAACCTCGACCTGACCGAGGTGAAGAAGCCCGAAATGCTGGAATTCGAGTATGTCCGTTCGGCACTCAAGAACGGCCTCAAGATGGAAGCCGAACTCGGCATCAATCCCTACAAGTTCGGGCTGGTCGGCAGCACCGATGCGCATACCGGGCTCGCGGCTGTCGAGGAGGACAATTTCTTCGGCAAGACATCTTCTTCCGAACCCAGCCCCGATCGAGCGATGCATCCCTTCGTCAAGACCGACAAGGCCGTCATCATGGGATGGGAGACGACGGCGTCCGGCTACGCTGCGGTATGGGCCGCGGAAAATACCCGCGAAGCGATTTTCGACGCCATGAAGCGGCGCGAAACTTATGCCACCACCGGCCCGCGCATGGTTGTTCGCCTCTTCGGCGGCTGGGATTTCGAGGCTGCCGACGCCAACAACCGCATGCCGGCGCGAGTTGGCTACACCAAAGGCGTACCGATGGGCGGAGATTTGAAGGACGCGCCAGGAGGAAAGTCGCCTTCATTCCTTGTCGCCGCACTGAAGGATCCGATCGGCGCAAATCTGGATCGCATCCAGGTTATCAAGGGCTGGGTCGGAAAGGACGGCCAGACGCAGGAGCGAGTTTACGACGTCGCGGTTTCCGGCGGCCGCAAGATCGACGCCGACGGCCGGAGCAGGACATCGGTCGGGAGCACTGTCGATGTTGCGAACGCGACATGGACCAACACGATCGGCGCGGGTGAGATGATCACAGTCTGGAAAGATCCCGACTTCGATCCGGCGTTGCGCGCCTTCTACTATGTGCGGGTGATCGAAATTCCGACGCCGCGCTGGACGGCCTATGACGCAAAATATTTCGGCGTCAAAATGCCGGCGGAAGTCACAATGACGACCACCGAACGCGCCTATACCTCGCCGATCTGGTACACGCCTTGATCGCTCGGCTGCTGCGAGAGCCATTAGTCCAATTCCTCGCGCTTGGTGCGATGCTGTTCGCGCTCCACGGCCTCGTTGGGAAGCGAAGCGCAGACGCGCCCGAGAAAATCGTTGTTTCCGCCTCGCGGGTCGCCAACCTCGGCGACGGATTCGCGCGGACGTGGCGGCGGCTTCCGAGCGAGCAGGAATTGCAGGGCCTGATCGAGGACTACGTCCGCGACGAGGTGTTCTACCGCGAGGGCAGAGCGGCCGGCCTGGACCGGGACGACGTCATCATACGCCGTCGTGTGCGGCAGAAGATGGAATTTCTGGCCGAGGACATGTTCGCACCCGAGCCGAGCGATGAGCAGCTTGCCGCCTATCTTGCGTCCAATCCGGAGCGCTTTCGAACCGAGGATCAGATCACATTCCATCAGGTCTTCCTGAGCGCAACGCGGCGTGCGAATACCATAGAGAGCGACAGCAAACAGGTTGGGAGCGTTCTGGCTCGCGCCGATGGCGCCCTGGACGTGACGGCTCTCGGCGATCCTTTCCTGCTTGGCGAGGAATTTCGCGGCGTCTCGCCAAGCAAGCTAGCGAGCATATTTGGTGAAGGCTTCTCTAAGCAGATAGCAGCCATGGAAACGGGCCGCTGGCAGGGACCGATTTCTTCGGGCTTCGGGCAGCATTTCGTCTTTATCGGCGAACGAATATCCGGAGGGGCCCCACTGCTCGATGTTGTCCGACCGGCCGTCCGCCGAGAGTGGGC
>DATHHQ010000823.1:0-7435 GCA_035490095.1 Bradyrhizobium sp. | reverse complement strand
GAGGCGTTGTTCCTGTTCGCGCAGTTCGGGCGTCAGCGCCTCGCCGAAATCCTCCGCATCGAAGACCTGCCGGATTTCGATCTCGGAGCCGCCGTCGAACGGCGCGCGCTTCATCCATTCGATCGCCTCGTCCCGCGACTTTACCTGGATCAGCCAGAAGCCAGCGACGAGTTCGCGGGTGGCTCCAAAAGGACCCGTGGTGACGGTGCGATCCTTGCCGAAATATTTGATGCGGACGCCGTTCGAACTCGGATGCAGACCTTCGCCCGCCAGCATGACACCGGCCTTCACCATCTCTTCATTGAACTTGCCCATTGCCGTCAGCAATTCCGTGCTCGGCATCACGCCGGCTTCGCTGTTGTTGTCGGCCTTCACAATCACCATGAATCGCATCGTCTTGCTCCGTTGGGTTCAAATTCCAGTGACCGGGTTTTGGGCGATCGCCGAACCCCGGCTCTATCGATATGACGAACCGTGTTTTGCGGCACCGACATGCCGGACGAAATTATTTCGGAAGTAATTGCGGTCGGGATCGCATCGCCTCGGGCACCCCGCATTGGGCGATCGCACAAGCTGCTAAAGGGGGCGACACCGGCAGCGCTGCCGGTCGAACAGCCGGTGAAGTTGGAACTGGTCATAAACCTGAAGACCGCGAAGGCGCTTGGCCTTGAAATCCCGCCAACGATTCTCGCCCGCGCCGAGATGATCAAATAGTAACCGTTCTGCTGGTCCAATGTTTTACGACGGCTGTTTGACGAACGCGCCATTTTCGTATGTCGCGCCGAAATAGACATCGATGCGGCTGACCCTGTCGCCTTCGAAGGTGAAAAACTCCGTGTTCCGGAAATTCTTGCCGCCTTTGGCTACGCACCTATAGGTCACGAACGCCTCACTGCCGTCGACGAAGATTTTCTCGAGTTCGTGGCGCTCGATCCAGTCGCTGTTGCGCCAGCAGCGCTCGAAATAGGTCGTCTTGTCGATCTCGTCATCATATGGGCTCGTGAAACGGAAATCGTCGCTGAGCGCATCCTCGACGACCTTGCGATCGTTCGACATGTAGGCGGCAAAGATGGCGCGGATGATTTCCGCTTTGCTTGAGGGCATTTCGGCCTCCTCATTTCGGAACCATGTTGAAATAGGGCTCGGCTTCCTTCAGCACGCGCGCGACCGACGGACGCGCCTTCAGCCGCTCGAAATAGGCCGTTACGTTTTTATGCGCATCGCCGAGCGGCTCGACCATGTTGCCGTAGAACAAAGGGGGCATCGCCGCGCAATCGGCGAGACCGAACGTTTCCCCCATCGCCCAGGTGCCGGCGGACATCTGCGCCTCGATCATTCGATAGGATGTCCGCAGCTGTCCTCTCGCTTCTTCCACGCCATGCGGATCCCTTTTTCCCTCCGGGCGAAGCCTGTCAACCATGATCTTCTGCATCGGCAAATGCAGGTAGAGATCGTAGAACCGGTCGCGCAGCCGTGTCTGCCATGCGAGATCGGGATCCGCCGGAATGAACTGGGTGCGGCCGGGATAATGCCGGTCAAGATATTCGATGATGATGCTCGACTCCGGAACGGTCTGGTCGCGCGCGTCATCGCGCAGCACCGGAAACTTGCCGATCGGCCACAGCTTCAGCAGCGCGGCGCGTTCGGCCGGGTTGCCGAGATCGACCATGTTCGGCGCGAACGGCGTATCGTTCTCGTACAAGGCGATCAGCGCCTTCCAGCAAAACGACGCCAAGGGGTGGAAATGCAGCGTGAGCGACATTCGATCTCCTTATGTGGCAGGCGCATAGCGCAGGATCACCACGCCGGTAGATAACGTCCGCGTGTCGAGAAGTTTCAGTTTCACGCGCTCGCCTTGCTTGAACAGCGGCGTGCCGCCGCCGAGGATGATCGGGTTCACGGCAACGCGGAACTCGTCGATCAGGCCATGCGGTATCAGGCTTGCGGCGAGATCGGCGCTGCCGAACAGCAAGACGTCCTTGGCACTTTCACGCTTCAAGCGCGCGACCGTTTCAGGCACGTCGACGCTGAACATCCGGGTATTGTTCCAATTGGATTTCGTCAGCGTGCGCGAGAACACAAATTTCGGCAACGCGTTCATGAAGTCCGCGACCTCGCCGCTCGCGCTCGGCCAGTGGTGCGCCATCAACTCATAGGTAACCCGGCCGAACATCAGCCCACCGGCGGCGTGGCCCTGCTCGATCGACAGTTTTTCGAGTTCGTCGCCCCAGACGTCGAAATGCCAGGAGATGTCGCGGTTTGGCCCTTCGACGAAACCGTCGAGCGTCATCAGGTTCCACATGATCAGCTTCGCCATCGCGATTCCCTTCCAACCACTTGCATATTGCAACTGGTTGTGTTCTGAGATAACTGGTGCAATATTGCAAGCGGTTTTTTCGTGGCGTTTCGCCGCATGTTTGGATACCGCCCCATGGACGAAGCCCAGCGCTCCGGCTGCCCGATCAACCTCACGTTAGAGGTGGTCGGCGACAAATGGAGTCTCCTGATCATCCGCGACATGATGTTCGGCAACCGGCGGCATTTTCGCGAGTTGTTGACCAAATCCGAGGAAGGCATCTCGTCGAACATCCTCGCCGACCGGCTGAAGACGCTGCTCGACCAGGGCATCATCACCTGGGCTGACGATCCCAGCCACAAGCAGAAAGGAATCTATTCGCTGACCGAACAGGGCATCGAACTGCTGCCGATTCTGGCGCAGATGTCGGGCTGGGGATTCAAATATCTGCCGGTGAGCGAGGAACTCGGCATCCGTGCCAAGCTCTTGAGCCAAGGCGGCCCGAAAATGTGGGCGGAGTTCATGGACGAACTGCGCGAGACACATCTCGGCGTGAAGCGACGCAAGAAGGCGGGGCTGAGTGTGGGCGAACGGTTGCAGAAGGCGTATGAGAAGGTGGTGGCAAGGAAGGGGAAGAAGTGAGAAGCGGATTTACGACGCGGCTTGCAAGGTCTCGCACCTCGGGATGATGGCACTCACACCGCCTCCCACCGCCGCACGGTTTCCGCAGCACCTTCCATCGTGGCTTCGAAAATCGGCGACGCCAGCACCGCGTGGATGTGAAGCGTGACGTTGCCGGAATTGCGGAAGCCGTGCATGCGTTCCGCCGGCACGATCAGCGACTGGCCGGCCGACACGGTGACGCGCTGTTCGTCCATCCACATTTCGGCTTCACCGTCGCGCACGGTCAGCACCTCCTCCACGGGATGCGAATGAGTCGGCGCGCCGGCGCCGGGCGCGATCCATTGCTCGAAGATGCAGAGTTGTGCCGCGCCATTGCCGGCCGAAACCAGCATGCGGGTTTCCACGCCCAGCCGCCATTGCTCAGGCAGCATGTCCCTGACATCGACGACGATCATTGAACCGGCCCCTTCACCTGCCACGACTGCCCGCCTCTTTCGCCATGTGGGAGCGTGCCCCGGATCCTGCGCCGCGCGCAAGCGATACACGCCAACGGAACTATGCTGCACCGCGGCCGGGACAGGCTGGATGGCTTAGGTTATAGAAGCGCACCTTGATCAATCGCCGTTGGACCGTCCCATGACTCCCTCCCCGCAAAAAGTCGCGCTGGTAACCGGTGCCGCGCGTGGCATCGGGCTTGCGGTCGCGAAACGGTTTCTCGCCGAGGGCTGGTGCGTGGCGCTGCTCGATATCGAGGGCGAACTGTTGTGGAACAGCGTCGAGGCGCTTGCCGCTGCCGGCGATACGCTGGGGCTGCACTGCGACGTCTCCGACGCGAAGGCCGTTGCGAGCGCGGTCGCCGAAATCGAGCGGCGTTTCGGCCGGCTCGACGCGCTCGTCAACAATGCCGGCGTCGCGGTGTTCGCGCCGCTGCTGGAGACATCCGACGACGACTGGAAACGTGTACTCGAGGTCAATCTGACCGGACCGTTCCTGTGCACCAAGGCGGCCGCCCCCCTGATGCGCGAGCACGGCGGCGGCGCGATCGTCAACATCACCTCGATCTCGGCGGTGCGGGCCTCGACCTTGCGCTCGGCCTACGGCACCAGCAAGGCCGGGCTCGCGCATTTGACAAAACAACTCGCCGTCGAACTGGCGTCGCTCGGCATCCGCGTCAACGGCGTCGCGCCCGGTCCGGTCGAGACCGCGATGGCGAAGGCCGTTCACACCCCCGAAATCCGCGCCGACTATCACGACGCGATTCCACTGAATCGTTACGGCCTCGAGGAAGAACTGGCGGAGGCGGTGTTCTTTCTATGCAGCGACCGCTCAAGCTACATCACGGGGCAGATTCTCGCCGTCGATGGCGGCTTCGACGCCGCCGGCATCGGGTTGCCGACGCTGCGCGGCGAGAGACGGAATGGTTAACGCGTCTTCTCCCTCACAAGATCTCGGCATTTTTCGTCCGAATCCTTCGCTGCTGCAGCATGACCTTCCCGATGCAAACGCTTAAGTTGTAACGCGCGGCGATGGTCCGGCGCCATGCACAAGGCGCAAACTGAATACCGGATCGGGGAGTATCGCATCATGTCGGGCTTACTCATCAATCTGATCATACAAATCGTCAGCGGCGCCATCGGCGGAAATGCCGTCGCGGGCGCAGCCAAGAATATCGATCTCGGTACGCTTGGAAACACCCTCGCGGGGGCGGTTGGCGGCGGCGTCGGGGGACAGATCCTCGGCATGCTGATTCCGCTGCTTGCCAATTCCGCCTCGACGCCGGATATCGGCAGCATCATCGGCCAGGTGGCCGGTGGCGGCGTCGCGGGTGCCGTTCTCACGGCGATCGTCGGCGCCATCAAGAACAGGACGACGACGGCTTGACCGTTCTGCGGTCGTGAACGGAGCGGGGCACGAATGCGTGCCTCGCTGAGCGCGCTAACGATCATGGGTGCACTGTGGACCCGCGCCCCGTTCAGCGGCGCCAGCCCTGCATCCGCGCGGGCAATCTGATCGACAACGCTTTCGCCACCGGGCGGCCGGTTGCTGGCCCGGGATTTCCAGAAATCCTGGCAATGAAATTTTCCGCGTCTGCATAATTGGCGGCAGACATCTGCAAAAAACGCATTTGTCTGCCGCCCTCCCCGACTGTATAAGTCGGTAGCTTCTTCTCCCACTTGAAGAGGCTTCAATGAATGACTTGCATACGTGGCTTTCACAACAGCACCACGGATTGCGGACCTTCCGCACTTTCCAGCAAAAACTAGATGATGTTAGCAAGAGCGACCCTGAGCAACGCGCTTTGTGTCGGCTATTGAATACTGTCGTCGGCAGCTATGTCGATACTTTTGATGAAGAACCCTTGCCTGTCGCGGTCGCGGATCTCGCTTACTGTCGCCTGCTCGAACTGGTGGCCGGCCTGGACTTCAGCGCAAGCGCTGACCGGCGCCTGGCCGATATCAACCGTGTGGCAGCCTGCGATTTGCGGCATTAAGCGTCCTGTCAGCGCTGGTTGACCGCGACGACGCGCCAGCCGCTCTCGAGACGATCGATCCGCGTCACCGAGAGCGGATCGATGACAAAGCGCAGCGCGCCGTCGGGATCAAGATCAAGCGCGATGGCGAGCGCGGCGCGGATCGTACCGGAATGCACGACGAGCACGACATCACCCGCCGGCAACGGCGCGAGCCCTGCATCCGCGCGGGCAATCTGATCGACAAAACTTTCGCCACCGGGCGGCCGGTTGCTGGCCGGGGATTTCCAGAAATCCTGGTAGGCGTCTCCAAGCTCGGCGACGAGATCGTTGTGCCGCCGTCCGGTCCACACCCCGAAATCCTGTTCACGAAAGGCGGGCTCTATGACCGGATCGAGCCCGAGGCTAAGCGCGGTCTCCCGTGTCCGCCGCGCCGGGCTGCTGACCGCAAAAGCATTTTTGGGCAATCGCGCCTTCAGCGCGGCGAAGGCTGCGGCGTCGCTGGTATCAGCCGGCGCGTCCGGACCATGGATGACGCCGCGCGGCCCATCGACCCGGGCGTGCCGGATCAGCCAAAGATTTGTCTCGGCGATGACGCTCAAGCCAACCGCGCGGCGAGCAGCACGAGGATGGCCGTCTCGCCGAGTTGTTCGGCGCCGCCGAGCACGTCGCCGGTCTGGCCGCCGATTTGCCGTTGCGCCAGCCATGCCATGCCGATCGCCACGGCGGCCGCCACCAGTGCCGCCCACAGCGCGTCGCTCCACGGCAGCGCCAGCAAGGCAATAACAAGCGCAAATGCCCCCGCAATTCCCGCCGTCGCGAGATCGGGTCTGCCCGCGTTGGCAGCCAATCCGTCCTGACGCGCGTAAGGCAGTCCCATCGACATGACCGGCAACACGCCCCTCGCCAGCGCATGCGCCGCGATCAGGCTTTGCACGACAATGGCATCCGGAAGCACTGCCAGCGCGGAAAGCTTGGTCACAAAACTCACCATCAGGATCAGCGCGCCATACGTGCCGAGCCTGCTGTCGCGCATGATCTCGAGCTTCGCTGCGGTGTCGCGGCCGCCGCCGAATCCATCGGCGACATCGGCTAATCCATCCTCGTGCAGCGCGCCGGTCAGGATCGCACTCGCCCCCAAGGCAAGCGCCGCCGCGGCGAGGTCGGGCAAACCTACCGCCCGCATGCCGAGAAAGAGCAGGCCCACCGCGGCGCCGATCGCGGCGCCCACCAGCGGAAACATCCGGTGCGCGCGGACAAAATTCGCAGGCATCGGCCCCACCGGATGCGGCATCGGCAGCCGGGTCAGGAAGGCGACGGCGGTTCGAAGGTCGTCGAGCCAGTCATTCATGGTAGAGAATCCGAAGGAATCATTGGTTCGCGACGCACTCGACAAGGGAATCGCATGCAGTTCGATAGTCTAGACGATATCAGCGCCTTCTGTCGCGATCTGCCCGTCGGCGACGTGCACGCGGCCGAGGTCGCAACTCTGCGGCAGCAATCGCTCACCAAGCCACCGGGAAGTCTCGGCCGTCTCGAAGAGCTTGCAGTATGGCTGGCGCGCTGGCAGCGCCGCGAAATTCCGCAACTCGACCGCGTCACGATCGCGGTGTTTGCCGGCAATCATGGCATAGCAGCGCGCGGCGTTTCGGCCTATCCGCAAGCAGTCACCGAACAGATGGTGGCGAATTTCGCAAGCGGCGGCGCGGCCATCAACCAGATCGCCAAACTTGCCGGCGCCGGGCTGCGGGTGGTGCCGATCGAACTCGACCGCCCGACGCGCGACTTCACGGTCGCGCCCGCGATGGACGTCGACGAATTTCTGGGCGCGGTCGACATCGGATATCGAACGGTGCCGCCCGACAGCGATCTGCTCGCGGTCGGCGAGATGGGCATCGCCAACACCACCACGGCGGCGACGCTGTGCGCGGCATTGCTGGGCGGCGGGGCTGCGCGCTGGGCCGGCCGCGGCACCGGCGTCGACGATGCCGGGCTGGCGCGCAAGCGCGCGGCGATCGATGCCGCGCTCGGCTTTCATCGCGCGA
>DATHHQ010000822.1:0-3070 GCA_035490095.1 Bradyrhizobium sp. | reverse complement strand
GCGGCAGGATATGGCGGTTCGGGTGGTTGGGGTAATCTTGATCTGCCATTTCAGGTGTTTATCCGAGCATTCCGACCAGATGTTCCCGGAGTAACCTCGGTCAATGGATGGGGCGGAAGTATCGGAGGATTTGGGATTGGGCTTTGCTCATACATTAACCTGGAAATGATTTCGCCCCAGGCATGCGATGCCGAAATATTCGAGGACGTCTCTCGTGCTGCCCCGGCCGGGACCATAATTTTGATGTCGATTGAGCCGTGACGAGTGCATTCGAACTTGCTGTACGGGACCGATCGAACCATTTCTTTCGGCGTCCCATATCGGTATCAAATCGAGATATCGACCGAGAACGGATGAGTCGATGGTGGCGAGAATCCCAACTGGTTAAGTCCTCAAAGACTCCCGCGGCAGGTATAGCGTAAGCGTTGCTCCGCCGCCCTTGTTTAACGGCCGCCCCGGAAGTGCTTGATTCGCCTGAGACAACCGGGCTTCGAGCTATCCTTATGTTTGACACTAATGATGACGCGAAGGTCGGGTTTCGGCGGGTTGAGATCCTGACGGGGCCTGGCCGCCGGCGCCGGTGGTCGGCGGAGGACAAGTCACGGATCATCGCCGAAACGCTTGTTCCGGGAGCCCGCGTGTCTGAAGTGGCGCGACGCTGGCAGCTCTCCTCGCAGCAGGTGTTTGGATGGCGCCGCGCCGCTCGTCTCGCGATGACAATCGCGACCACGGGAGGTCCCAGCGCGACCGGCTTCATTCCGATCGTCACCGAAGCCGGTCCGGCCACGCCTGTTCCACAAACCACGGCGCCGGTCATCGAAGTCAGGCTCGCTGGCGCCGTGGTTCGCGTCGCGTCCGGTGTTGATGACGCTGCCCTGCTGACCGTGGTGTTGCGGGCGATTCGCGCATCGGCGTCCAAATCATGATCAATGTTCCCGCTGGCGCGCGCATCCTGCTGGCCACCCAGCCCGTGGACTTTCGCCGTGGCGCCCACGGCCTCGCCGCTTTGGCGCGGGAGGTGCTCGCCGAGAACCCTTTCTCCGGCGCGGTCATCGTCTGGCGCTGCAAGCGCGGCGATCGCGTGAAGATATTGGTCTGGGATACAAGCGGGCTCGTGCTGATCTGGAAGCAATTGCAGCAAGGATCGTTCCGCTGGCCGCCGATCATGAACGGCGTGATGAGGCTCTCGCCCGTGGAGTTCGCGGCACTGTTTGATGGCCTCGATTGGACGCGTGTTCAAACGATAAAGACGATTCCAACTCCGACAGTCGCGGGGTAGGATTCGCGTGTGACCGATTCCCTTTCAGATAACATGCCGAGCCTGCCTCAGGATATCGAGGCATTGCGCGCACTCATATTGGCGACATTCGCCGAACGGGACGCGGCGGTCACCGAGCGAGACGTGTTGCAAGCGCAGAATGACCGGCTGCGCCATCTGCTGTTGAAGCTGACACGGATGCAGTTCGGTACCAGGTCCGAACGTCTGCCGGAAGAGCAGTTGCAACTGGGCCTCGAAGCCCTCGAGCAGGCGATCGCCAAAGATGAGGCGGAGGCGGAGAAGCGGGATCCCGAGCTGCGCAAGGACAACGCGGCCAAACGGCGCGCGAACCGCGGCGCATTGCCTGCCCACCTGCCGCGGATCGAGGTGACGCTGGAGCCGGAAGACACCTCGTGCCCTTGCTGCCGGGCGCTGATGACGGTGATCGGCGAGGACACCTCGGAACGACTGGATGTGATCCCGGCGCAGTTTCGCGTGATCGTGACCAAACGGCCGAAGCTCACCTGCCGGGCTTGTCCGGGCACCGTGGTGCAGGCTCCGGCGCCGGCACGATTGATCGAAGGCGGCATTCCGACCGAGGCGCTGGTCGCCCATGTGGCGGTGTCACGTTACGCCGATCATCAGCCGCTTTATCGTCTGGCGCAGATCATGGCGCGGCAGGGCGTCATCATCGATCGCTCGACGCTGTCTTTCTGGATGGGCTACGCGGCGGCCGAGGTTGCCCCGGTGGTGACGCGGCTGCGCGAGATGATGCTGGCCTCGACACGGATATTCGCTGACGAGACCGTCGTGCCGGTGCTCGATCCGGGCCGTGGAAAAACCAAACAAGGTTACTTCTGGGCGATTGCCCGTGACGATCGGCCATGGGGCGGCAACGATCCGCCGGCGGTGGTTTATAATTACGCGCCGGGTCGAGGGCATACTCACGCCAACGCGCTGCTCGGCGGTTATCGAGGGATCCTGCAGTGCGATGGATATGCGGCCTACAAGAAGCTGGCTGGGTCCCGAACCGCTGACCCATCCATAACGCTGGCTTTTTGCTGGAGCCATGTGCGGCGGGGTTTCTACGATCTCGCCAAAACGAAGGCGCCGATCGCGGTCGAGACGCTGAAGCGCATCGCCGCGCTCTATGAGATCGAGGAACGGGTTCGCGGCAAGACCGCCGCTGACAGGCTGGCCCTACGCCAGGCGGAGAGCAAACCATTGGTCGCCGACCTGCGCGTCTGGTTCGAAGCGCAGATCGCGAAACTGCCCGCGCGCGGTCCGACCGCGGAAGCAATCCGTTACGCGCTCAACCATTGGGATGGGCTGGAACGCTTCCTCGAAGACGGACGCATCGAGCTCGACACCAACAGCGTCGAACGCGCCATGCGACCTGTGGCTCTGTCAAGAAAGAACAGCTTGTTCGCGGGCAGCGACGAAGGCGGAGAGAACTGGGCATGCCTGGCGTCGTTGATCGAAACCTGCAAGCTCAATGGCGTCAATCCGCAGATCTATTTCACCGACCTGCTGACACGCCTCGTGAACGGTTGGCCACAGAAACGCATCGATGAATTGATGCCGTGGCACTGGATGCCGCAACCAACGCCCTGAAACGCCGAAAAGGCCCAAGGGTGGCGGAGCACCGCTTACCATCAGCGAGCCAGGCGCGGGGATCGACGTCGTTGAGTTCGGCGGTGACACGGTTCGGCGGTCTGGACGTACTGATCTCCAACGCCGGGTTCGCCGATCGCACGCCGTTTGAGACATTGTCCGATGCCGCCATGACTGCGTCGGTGGAGGCCATTCACG
>DATHHQ010000821.1:0-5821 GCA_035490095.1 Bradyrhizobium sp. | reverse complement strand
TTTTCGTACATCCGGAAATAGTTCTGGAACGTGATCGAGGCCAGCGTCTGGTTTTCCGGCTGAACCTGCACGTGCTCCTTGGCTTCCAGCGCCTGATGCAGGCCTTCCGAATAGCGCCGGCCCTGCATCATGCGGCCGGTGAACTCGTCGATGATGATGACCTCATCGTCGCGGACGATGTAGTCCTTGTCGCGCTGGAACAGCGAGTGCGCGCGCAACGCCTGATTGATATGGTGGACGACCGAGACGTTCTCGACGTCGTAGAGCGAGTCGCCCTTGAGCTGGCCGGCGTCGCGCAGCAGGGTTTCGATCTTTTCCATGCCGGCTTCGGTCAGCGTCACCGTGCGCTGCTTCTCGTCGACGTCGTAATCGGACTTGTCGAGCTTCGGGAAAAAAGTGTCGATGGTGTTGTAGAATTCCGAACGGTCGTCTAGCGGACCGGAGATGATCAGCGGCGTGCGCGCCTCGTCGATCAGGATCGAGTCGACCTCGTCGACGATGGCGTAGAAATGGCCGCGCTGGACCATGTCCTCGAGCCGGTACTTCATGTTGTCGCGCAGATAGTCGAAGCCGTATTCGTTGTTGGTGCCGTAGGTGATGTCGCAGGCATAGGCAGTCTTGCGCTCGACGTCGTCGAGCCCGTGGACGATCACACCGACGGTGAGGCCGAGGAAATTATAGATCTGCCCCATCCATTCGGAGTCGCGCCGGGCGAGGTAGTCGTTGACGGTGACGACGTGGACGCCCTTGCCGGCCAGCGCGTTGAGGTAGACCGCAAGGGTTGCAACCAGCGTCTTGCCTTCGCCGGTCTTCATCTCGGCGATATCGCCTTCGTGCAGCACCATGCCGCCGATCAACTGCACATCGAAATGGCGCTGGCCGAGCGTGCGTTTGGCCGCCTCGCGCACGGTGGCGAAGGCCGGTACCAGGATGTCGTCCAGCGTCTTGCCGCCGGCGAGCTGCTGGCGGAACTCGGCGGTGCGCGCTTTCAGCGCCTCGTCCGACAGCGCCGCAATCTCCGGCTCCAGCGCGTTGATGGCGTCGACCCGGGACTGGTATCCCTTGATCCGCCGGTCGTTGGCGGAGCCGAAAAACTTGCGGGCGAGCGCGCCGATCATACCAAATTCCTGTCTTTGCGGTTCGGCGTTGCCGCCGTGACGTGGTCCACCAAGTTGCCTATCAACTCATCGTGACGCATCGCGGCGCTGGCCCCGGTCCGGGAGCATCCGCCAAATGGTGGGAATTCAGCAATCCAAAGGTTCAACGGCCAAAAACGCAGCCAAATACGCGCCAACGCCGTTGACCGGGTTTCGCAGAGATATGGCTGGGCCAGAGGCTTGTCAACGGCGCGAAGCTGTCAAGGATTTCATCATTTTGACAGACTTTTCGCGTTGCCAAGGCCACATGATTGGGCGAGTGTCCCGCCGCTCCAAACAGCCCCATCTTTAAGAGATAAGGATTTTCCATGACCGCTTCGTTCCCGGAAACGAAAACCGGCCTGCGCCTCGGCCTCGCCTCCGCTGCCGCGACGGGCTGTCTCGCACTGGTCCTGCTCGCCGGCCTTCCCGTTCGCGCACAAGAGGCCAACCCGGTGCTCGCCAAAGTCAACGGCGCCGATATCCGTCAAAGCGACGTCGCATTGGCGGAGGAGGAACTTGGCCCCAGCCTCGCGCAGATGGACCCTGCGACCAAGAAGGACAGCGTCTTGTCGTTCCTGATCGACATGAAGATCGTCGCCAAGGCCGCCGAGGACAAGAAAGTCGAAAATAATGAGGATTTCAAGAAGCGGCTGGCGTTCACGCGCAGCCGGCTTTTGATGGACAGCCTGCTGGCGAGCGAAGGCAAGGCCGCGACCACCGACGACGCCATGAAGAAGGTCTATGAGGACGCCTCCAAGCAGATCACCGGCGAACAGGAGGTTCACGCCCGGCATATCCTGGTCGAGACCGAGGGCGATGCCAAGGCGATCGCCGAAGAGCTCAAGAAGGGCGCCGATTTCGCCGAGCTCGCCAAGAAGAAATCCAAGGATCCCGGCGCGTCCGACGGCGGCGATCTCGGTTTCTTCACCAAGGACCAGATGGTGCCGGAATTCTCCACCGTCGCGTTCGCGCTCGAGCCCGGCAAGGTCTCCGATCCGGTGAAATCGCAATTCGGCTGGCACATCATCAAGGTCGAGGAAAAGCGCAGCCGCAAGGCGCCCGAGTTCGAGCAGGTCAAGGCCCAGATCGAGACCTATGTGACGCGCAAGGCGCAGGCGGATTATGTGGCGAAGCTGCGCGAAACCGCGAAGGTCGAGCGCATGGACAAGCCCGACGAGGCGGCGACAAAGGGCGAGGCCAAGCCGGAGGCTGCGAAGCCCGCCGACACCAAGATGGCCCCGGCGAAGAAGTAAATCGACTTCGTCATCGGACTTCAGTAATTAGGCGTCATGCCCGGGCATAGCCGTCCGAAGGACGGCGTCGCTTCCGCTCGCCTATGTCCCGGGCATCCACGTCTTAAACCCTTGTTGATAGGTGCTGAAGACGTGGATGGCCGGGACAATTTGCGCAAAGACGCGCTTCGCGCTTTTGCCCGGCCATGACGGTTCAGCTTCTCTGTCGATAAGGCGCCCCTCATGTCCACCCCCGTCTCCCCGCTCGCCCCGACCGACGTCCCCGACATGCCCGCGATTGCGGGCGTGAAGCTTGCAACCGCTGCCGCGGGAATCCGCTATCAGGGCCGCACCGACGTGCTGCTGGCGGTCATGGACAAGGGCACCACCGTGGCCGGCGTCTTCACCCAATCGAAATGTCCATCGGCGCCGGTGGAATGGTGCCGCGCCAAACTGAACGGCGGCAGATCTTCCAAGGGAGGGTTTGCCCGGGCGCTGGTGGTGAATTCCGGCAACGCCAATGCCTTCACCGGCAAGACCGGCCGGCAGGCGACGACGCTGACCGCCTCGATTGCCGCCAAGGCGCTCGGGTGCAGTCCCAATGAGGTGTTTCTGGCCTCGACCGGCGTGATCGGCGAACCGCTCGATGCCACCAAATTCGACGGCGTGCTCGGCACGCTGGCCGAAACTGCCGCGCCGGGCGAATGGATGGATGCGGCAAAAGCCATCATGACCACTGACACCTTTCCGAAAGTCGCGACGGCGACCGTGAAACTCGGCAAGGCGAAGGTCATTATCAGCGGCATGGCCAAGGGCGCCGGCATGATCGCGCCCGACATGGCCACCATGCTGGCGTTCGTGTTCACCGACGCGCCGATCGCGGCTGGTGCGCTGCAATCGCTGCTGAAGGGCGGCGTCGAGGATACCTTCAATGCCGTCACCATCGACGGCGATACTTCAACGTCCGATACACTGCTGGCATTTGCCACCGGTGCCGCGGCCGCCAACGGCGCCCCGAAAATCAGCCGCGCCGGCGACCCGCGCCTGAAGGCCTTCACCAAGGCCTTCCGCGCCGTGCTCGCCGATCTCGCCGAGCAGGTGGCGCGGGATGGCGAAGGCGCGCGCAAGCTGGTCGAGATCATCGTCGACGGCGCGACGTCGAAAGCGTCCGCACGCAAAATCGCGATGTCGGTGGCGAATTCGCCGCTGGTGAAGACCGCGATCGCCGGCGAGGACGCCAATTGGGGCCGCGTGGTGATGGCGGTCGGCAAGGCCGGCGAGCCCGCCAACCGCGACAAGCTCGCGATCTGGTTCAACGGCATCCGCGTCGCCAGCCGTGGCGCGCGCGATCCGTCCTACGACGAGGCGGAAGTATCGAGAGCGATGAAGAACCCGAAGATCCAGATCAAGATCGGGCTCGGCCTCGGCAAAGGCCGCGACCGCGTGCTGACCTGCGACCTCACCAAGGAATACGTCGCGATCAACGGCGATTACCGGTCGTGAGCGACCCGTCCGGCCAAAATTTTTGGCCGTCATCGTCCGCGAAAGCGGACGATCCAGTACACCGTGTCGTTCCAGACTTAAAGTCGAGGCTCTGGAATACTGGATGCCCCGCTTTCGCGGGGCATGACGCTGAAAGTCTTGCGGTCGTCGCGGCCCCCTTCAGGACGGCGTAAAATGAAGCTCACCCTCGTGGTCGCCTGCGCCCTGGTCGACGTCGACAAGCGCGTGCTGATCGCGCAGCGCCCGGCGGGTAAAGCCCTCGCAGGGTTATGGGAATTTCCCGGCGGCAAGGTCGAACCCGGCGAGCGGCCGGAGCAGACGCTGATCCGCGAACTGCATGAGGAAATCGGCATCACCGTGAGCGAGGCCTGCCTCGCGCCGCTCACCTTTGCGAGCCATGCCTATGATGATTTTCATCTGCTGATGCCGCTCTACATCTGCCGGCGCTGGGAGGGCGGCGTGATCGCGCGCGAAGGCCAGCAACTCGCCTGGGTCCGCGCCAACAAGTTGCGCGACTATCCGATGCCGCCGGCGGATATTCCGCTGCTCCCGCATCTGATTGATTTGTTGATGTGAGGCGGGGCCGTCGCAACGCCTACAGTTGTCATGCGCGGGCAAAAGCGCGAAGCGCGTCTTCGCGCTAGATGACCGAGCATCCATCAATCTTCGGAAGGACTCTTGCGAAGGAAATGGATTGCCGGGTCAACCCGGCAACGACACTGGTTACTTTGGAACAACTTTTTTAACCGCCTCCGCCAGGCCAGCTTTCGCCGAACCCGGCTTCAGCGGTTTCTGCTGGCTCTCATGCGGCGCCCAGCCCGACAGCCAGATCACATCGAAGGTGGCGCGGATACGGCCGTCGGAATCGGCGAAGCGTTCGGCGTAGATCTGCGCCGTCCGCAACAGCGTGGCGCGGCGGGTCGGCGTCCGCCGCCGCTCGACCAGAATGTTGGTCGCGCCCATGCGCCGGATATCCTGCATCAGCGCGAAGGCGCTGTCGTAGCGTACCACGACGCGATCGACGTCGGTGACCGGCAACGCAAATCCTGCGCGCTGCAACAGCGCACCGACATCGCGCAGATCGGCAAACGGCGCGACCCGGGGCGACACCCCGCCTTCGCATTCGGCTTCCGCCGTGGCAAACGATTGCCGCAGCTCGATCAGCGTATCGCCGCCGATCATCGCCGCCAGCAACAGCCCGTCGGCTTTCAGCGCGCGGCGGATCTGCGCCAGCACGCCGGGCAGATCGTTGACGAACTGAAACGCGAGACCGGAAACCGCAAGGTCAAGCGATTCCGGCTCAAGCGGAAGCGGCTCGGAATTTTGATCCGGCAGATCGACGCGCGCGATTTTGTCGGCGCGGCCGGTCAACAGGTTGCGGACCTGATCGCCCGCCGTGCCGATATCGGCCGCGCTTTTGAACTCCCGCAGCACCGCGTGTAGCCGCTCGGCCATATCGTCGGCAACGCGATCGAGCAGAAATGTTGCGGGACCAGACTTCAGGGCCCGCGATTGCCGCGCCCGCAACAAAGCGCGGTCAAACAGGATGGGCGCGGCGATCGGGTTCAGAGCCATTCCGGTTTGGTACGCCGATCAACGGGTCGCTGGCAATCCGATAGAAAGCCCGGTGTCCCCGACGGGGTGCAACGCCACTCGGCGCTGCATCGCGTCCTGGACACGAGGAATGTGCTCTCGCCGCTATCAAGTGATTTGCCCGTCGGGCTGTTTGGTGTCGAGTCTTTTATTTTGGATTTTCCGAAAATTATTTGTTGCCATCCGACCCAAATCGAATCTAGAACTGTCACCGTCTCGTCCCACACAAGGGGCGTATCGCGATCGTCACGGACGCGGGATGGGATGCGGTGGACGCAGCAGTGTTGGGCGTGCGATGCGAGCGCAGGGCGGATTGCTCTCCGTGAGCGGTTAGCGGCATGCAAGACGACGGCG
>DATHHQ010000820.1:0-6098 GCA_035490095.1 Bradyrhizobium sp. | reverse complement strand
CATCCGCATCGGATGCGGTTTCATATTTTTACGCACGCCGTTCGCCAACCGACGCGGCATACCCCCTCTCCCGCTCGCGAGGGAGGGTTGGGGTGGTGGCGGTGGCCTTCAGAGATCACCGCTCAGATACGCGCTCAAATCTACGATCGTCGGCGCGTCGCCATTGAGCGGGTTGGCCGGGTCGCGCTGGTAGCGCAGGGTCTCGAACCGCGTCGCGCGCGCGTCCACCATCAACAATCGCCCGACCAGGCCCTCGCCGAAGCCGACGATTTCGCGGATCGCCTCCAGCGCCATCATCGATCCCAGGACGCCGGCAAGCGCGCCCAGCACGCCGGCCTCGGCGCAGGCCGGCACCGTGCCTGGCGGCGGCGGTTCGGGAAACAGACAGCGGTAGGTCGGATTGAACTCTCCTTCGGCGTTGGTCTCATGCGCGCGTATCGTGGTCAGCGATCCGTCGAACACGCCAAGCGCCGCCGTGATCAACGGCTTGCCGGCCAGGAAACACGCATCCGAGACCAGATAGCGGGTTTCGAAATTGTCCGACCCGTCGAGCACCAGATCGTAACTGCCGATCAGCGACATCGCGTTGTCGGCATCGAGCCGCGTGGCGTGCGCCGCAAACCTGACATGGGGATTGAGCGCATGAATTTGCCCGGCGGCACTGTCGACCTTGCGCCGGCCGACGTCCGGCGTGGAGTGAATGATCTGACGCTGGAGATTGGACAGCGAGACGATGTCATCATCGACCGCGCCGAGCATGCCGACGCCGGCCGCGGCAAGATACATCAGCGCGGGTGCGCCGAGGCCGCCCGCGCCGATCACCAGCACGGATGCGTCCTTCAACGCGGCCTGGCCGGGGCCGCCAACTTCGCGCAGCACGATGTGGCGAGCGTATCGTTCGAGTTCTTCGGGACTCAGCATGATCAGGTCATTCCCTCGGTCCTGTCGGTCCTCATGGTGAGGAGCGCGTCTTCGCGCGTCTCGAGCCATGTGAGTACGCATCTCATCCTTCGAGACGCGGCCAAGCGGCCGCTCCTCAGGATGAGGGTATGCATCATTCCCTGAACCATCGCATCCCTGTCGCCGACCAAGCAGATGTGCTTAATTGCGCGCGCTTCAATGGACCCGAGATTTGTCATGAGATCGATGCTGACAGCAACATTGATATTCGTGGCCGCGGGGGCTTCCGCCCAGGCTCAAATGTCCGGAACGGCTGCCGTGACGGGCGTCAAGCCGAAGCCGGTGACGACCGTTCCGATCCGCCCCGCTCTGCAGACACCCGCCGATACCGCCAATGCGATGGCGCAGGCGGAGCGGCAGGCGATCCAGTCGGACCTGGCCTGGGTTGGCAACTACAACGGCGCCATCACGGGCGAAGTCAGTGAGCGCATGGTGGCCGCGATCAAGGAGTTTCAGAAAGCGAGGGGTGGCAAAGAGACCGGCGTGCTCAATCCGCAGGAGCGCGGCGTGCTCGCCGAAACCGCCAAGCGGCGGCAGGACAATGTCGGCTGGAAAATCGTCACCGACGCCGGCAGCGGGGTACGGTTGGGTATCCCGACCAAGCTGGTGCCGCAGCAATCCAGCGACGCTAACGGCGCCAAATGGAGTTCGTCGACCGGCACCATCCAGATTCAGCTTGCACGGCGCAAGGAAGCCAACCCCGCCACCGCCAAACTCGCCGAGCAGGAAAGGAAGGAACCCGCCGGACGCAAGGTCGATTACACCGTGGTCAAGCCCGACTTCTTCGTGCTGTCGGGCACGCAAGGCCTGAAAAAGTTCTACGTGCGCGGACAATTCAAGGGCGACGAAGTCCGCATCCTCACCATTCTCTACGACCAGGCCACCGAAGGCACGGTCGAGCCGGTGGTGATCGCGATGTCGAGTGCGTTCAATCCGTTTCCATCAGGCGCGCAGATCGCAGGCCCACCGCCGCGCAAGACCGTCGAATACGGCACCGGCATTGTGGTGAGCGATGACGGCGCCATCATTGCCGACCGCCACATCTCCGACGGCTGCCTGGCGATCGCGATCGCCGGCCACGGCAATGCCGATCGCGTCGCCGAGGACAAGGACCACGATCTCGCGCTGCTGCGCATTTATGGTGCGCGCGGATTGAAGCCGCTAGGCCTGAGCAGCGGCGCTGCGAAAACCGGTGTCGAGCTCACGGGTGTTGCCGATCCGCAAAACCAGGGCGGCGGTGCTGCGGCGAGCAACGTCAAGGCCTCGATCACCCCAGCCGGCAGCGGTACCGATCTCGCGCTGACCCCGGCCCCCGCTATGGGCTTTTCCGGCGCAGCGGCGTTCGATGATGACGGCAAATTCGCCGGCATCGCGCTGCTCAAGCCGGTGGTCATTGCAGGGCCATCAAATACCGCGCCCGCGGCGCAGGCGGCGCTGGTATCGGCGGATACCGTGCGCGAATTTCTTAAAGTGAATGGCGTGAACGCGGCGGATGGATCGTCGGATGCAAAGGCGTCGGTCGTGCGCGTGATCTGTGTGAGGAAGTAGGCGGACGCTGTCTGGCCCTGCGCCGATCACGCTCATCCCGACGCGAACCAGCACTTCCAGAATTACCCGGCAAGCGACTGCGGATGATGCTGAGCGGGCGCGAATGATCCGCGGACATGGCTTGCATCGTTCAGGGAACCGCGACCAAAGTCGTCGGTGCCGCGACTGGCGGCGCAACGCTGCACCCAGGTGCGCATGATCTGATTGAGAGTGACTTTTGAGGCGCCGAGCGGCATCGGCCGGCCGAGCAAGTAGCCCTGAGCGAAGTTCACCCCTAGCGTTCTCAACCTCTCGAATTGCTCGTGGGTTTCCACACCTTCGGCAGTGACCGACATGCCTAGACCGCGCGCCAGGGCCACGATCGACGAAATGATCGCCGAACTCTTGTGACCGTTCGCGAGATTGCCAATGAACGACTTGTCGATCTTGATCTTGTCGAACGGGAACGCCGTCAGGCAGCTCAGCGATGAATATCCGGTGCCGAAGTCGTCAAGCGCCAGCGAAATCCCGATGCCCTTGAGTCGTTCCATCAAGGCGTGATTTTCGACCGCCCTTTCCAGCAGGACGGATTCGGTGAGCTCAATTTCCAGCCGCTCCGGCGGCAGACCGGAACTCCGCAACGCGGACCGGATGACATCAAACAACTCGACCTGCTTGAGCTGGACCGGCGACAAGTTCACGGCGACCTTGATGTCTGCCGGCCAGGATGTCGCGTCGTCGCAAGCTCGCTTGAGCACCCACTCACCAAGCGGGACGATGAGTCCGGTCTCCTCAGCGAGCGGGATGAACTGGTCGGGCGGTATCAGCCCTCTTGTCGGATGACGCCAGCGAACAAGGGCTTCCAGGCCACGCCGCTCGCCGCTCTGGAAGTCGAAGAACGGCTGATAATGCAGCTCGAACTGACAGCGTGCGACGGCGTCCCGCAAGTCGCTTTCCAGCGTGTTTCGGGCTTCCAGTTCCGCGGACATCGCTTCATCGTAGAGGGTAAAGCAGTTCCGGCCGGCCGATTTCGATCGATACAGCGCAAGGTCGGCCTTTTTCAGCAACTGCTCCTGATCGCTGCCGTGCTCCGGGGCCATCGCGATACCGATACTGGTGCCGACTTCCACTTGATGGCCCTGCAGCAGGAATGGCTCGGCGATGAGCCTGGAAATTCGGGTCGCCAGATCGATCGAACCGGTCCGTTGATCGTCGCACTCTGCCTGGATGATTGCGAATTCGTCGCCCCCCAGCCGCGCCAGCACATCGGTACTGCGCAGCGCGGATTTCAAGCGAAGCGCCACCTGCCGCAGCAACGCGTCGCCGGCGGCATGACCGAGCGAGTCGTTGACGTTCTTGAAGCGATCGAGATCGAGCATGAGGATTGAAAACGCCCCGCCGCGCTGGCGCTCGTCCGAGTCGGCCTCATCCAGTTGTTCCAGAAAGAACGCCCGGTTCGGAAGCCCGGTCAGGATGTCGGTCTGTGCAAGCTCCAGAACCCGCCGGTTCGCCAGTGCGAGCTGGCGCGAGTTGCGGCTTGCGAGACCGAGATACACGGCCACGGATATGGTGATGATCAGTCCGGCGGTCAGCACGATCAAAGCACGGTCGTACCGCGCGATCAGTCGGCCACCGGCGGTGGGGATGGCCTGCACTTGCCAGGTGGCATCGCCGATCCTGAGCGCGCCCGACCAGTGCGTCCCTGTCGCGAAGTCCTGCATCGATTGCGGTGTTTGCGGTGCCGATGAATAATCGGGAACGGAGCGATATTGCGGTCCGCCGGGGCCCAGCTCAGGCGGGTAGGCGTTGATGGTGATGGCGGTGGATGCCGCGGTCGCCGTTCGGATCGATTGCAGCAGTTGCGCCAGATCGAATATTCCGACGACGAAACCAGTCAGATTGCGCCTCCGGTCTGGAATCGTGGTGCGCGAAGTTCCCTTCGCATATACGGGCACGCCGACCAGCACCCCGGGGGTGCCGCCTTTCGGATCGTAAACCAGTTTGGTGGGTAGCGTCGCGACGGCGTCATTATCCCGCGCGCGCTCCAGCGTCGCCCACCGTATCGGCTCTGTTGAATAATCCAGCCCGTAAACCATCGAAGTTTTCGATTCGGTGGAAAAGAAGACCGGGAAATAAAATTTGCTCTCCGGCGCCGGAGAGAGGCCGCCATCCGGCGCGAGAGATCTGATCTGATAGCCGGCGATGCCATCATTGACCGCCGCGGCCTCGTAGTCGGCACGCTCCTTTCGGTTGACCCTCGGCAGCCAGCCGACGCGAAGAATCCCCGGATGATCCGCAAACAGCCGGCCGCCGAAAACCTCGAACTCGCTCCGGCTAACCTCCTCGTTGGTGGATTCGAACAGGGTGCGCAGCGTGACCAACCGGCTGAGATATTCGTTGATACCGTTCTGCATCACGATCAATTCGGTCGCAGCCACGCCCTCGAACTCGACCTTGGTGACGCGCTGTTCCCACCGTCCGACCGCGTAGGCCGCGATCAGCGACAGCATCAGGCCGATGCCTACTGCCACCAGCGCGGGCCCGTAGAGCCTTGACCGCGATGCAGAGATTCGCCGCCGCTCGATGATGTCTCCCTGGCAATCGTCGCCAGGATCTCGATCGGTCATCTTCGTCTTTCGTTCGAATGGCACCGTGGCCACCGAACAGGTGTCCCCTCGTCCATGATCGGACATGGTTTTAGGTTAAAAACTCACAAATATCGGGGACCAGTGCCGCCCGGCATGGATGGATTAGTTAACGATTGAATGCGATCGGTAAAATGCAACCTGCGTGTCGCCTTGTGAGCCGCGAGCGGGTTCATGTTGCATCAGACAAGACGCCGGGAGATTAGCGAGCTCTTCATCACGGCGGGATACCGTACGGCACCGGCGGATGACTTCCTCATCTCGCAGAACTGATCCATGAAACAGTTGCAACTGACGATCTTCACCGGCCTTTCGATCCTGTTTGCCGTGGCTGGTCCGCTGCACGCCGGGGCCGAAGAGGCTGGCGTCAGTTCCGACACCATTCTGTTCGGTCAGGCGGCTGCGCTCGAAGGTCCCTCGTCGGCCCTCGGCCAAGGCATGCGACAAGGTATCCTCGCAGCCTTTATGGAAATCAACGCCAAGGGCGGCGTCCACGGCCGCAAGCTCAAGCTGGTCAGCCGCGATGACGGTTACGATCCGGACCGGTCGGTTGCTCAGACCACAAAGCTGATCGAGGAGGACAAGGTCTTCGCGTTGATCGGCGCTGTCGGCACGCCAACTGCCGTCGCAACCATTCCAATTTCAAGTGCCAGGAATGTGCCGGTCATCGGTCCGTTCACCGGAGCGGAATTCCTCCGCGCACCGGAGCTGCATAACGTCGTCAATATTCGCGCGAGCTACCGCGCCGAGGCCGAGGCCTGGATCAAGCACCTGACCGAGGATCTTGGTTTCAAAAACATCGCAATCTTCTATCAGGACGATTCGTTCGGCCGCGACGGTCTGGCCGGCGTCAAGCTTGCGCTTGAAAAACGCGGCATGGAGCTGACCGCCGAAGGTACATTCGAGCGTAATACCAGAGCGGTTGGCTCAGCACTGCGCACGATCAAGCGCGCCGAACCGGAAGCA
>DATHHQ010000819.1:0-12266 GCA_035490095.1 Bradyrhizobium sp. | reverse complement strand
CTAGTGCACGCTCATGTCGGCCTGCTTCAGCCGATCTATAAGCGTTTGCTTCTCGGCGGTGATCCTTGCGGCAAGCGTCGCAGCGATTCGTTCGTGGAGCATCAACAGCTCGTCGATCGACATTGAATCAAGGTCGCTTTGCTTCATGACGGTTTCCAACCATGGACTCCGCTATCGTGAGTAGAACACACCGATGATGAAAAATAGGAACCCTTCCGGATCACGGTGTTCCACTGAGGGAACACCAGTATTTCTACTGTATATCAAAGGTAACATGTGCACGTTAGGGTGCTCACGGTGACTTCATGCCTAAAGACGGCATGGACCCTACCAAGGGAGAGTCAACGCCAGTCAGCGAGTATATAAAATGCGCTCTTTTCAAGAGAACCTTTCAATTTTCACGAGTAATTCGACCAATCTCCTTATTCAAATCTCCGAATTGAACGAACTCCGTGAGCAACTCAGGAAAGCACAACAATCTGCTCGGAGAGTGCGGCAATCGAAGCGGCGGAAAAGAACGCCAATTGAGCACGCCGCACATCCCTGAAGGCAGATAGCCGATCGCCCGATCTAAGCCGGCTGCCTCTGGGCCCACCCCTTGGATGATCCTATCCTGCTGCCGGGTGGGCGCGAGCTGGTGACTCTGCGCGATGCCGGCGACTCCATCACAAGCCTGCCGAGGACTGAGCAGGATATCGAGGAATGGCAGACAGCGATCGGTTGCCTGATCGGCGCCGCCGAAGGCCGCGACTTGCTCATGCACCCGGGCGTCGGCGTGATGAGGGCCGTCAATCGGCACGTCGAGCGGGGCTTTGCTGCACCGCGAAAGCATACGCATTGGGGGACGCCGGAGCGCCAGCATTAACCGGCAGCGCGGACATCAAGCTTAACACTCGACTCTCGTTGCGAGCACCGACGGAAAAGATAGCGTCTCGCACCGGATATTTTCCCTGACCCACGGTCGCAAAGCCGTCGGTCAAAGCATTTTCCGGCCGACGGTCTTGTTTGAAACAGGGTATCGGTCTCATGATTAGATATTCATCTTACGGCAGCACCAATCTTCGAACGAACGAAGGTGCACCGACCAAGCTGCCTTGCTCGCTTGCGATAGAATATCGCGAGCTACAGAACCTGCGAGAGCGGGTTAGAATAGCGGAGGTCGCCGCCCGCGACGCACCCGCGCGATCAAAAAAATCGGCCTTATCGCTCGTTGTGAAATGAAAAGCCCGCCGGTCGTGAACCGGCGGGCTGGAAACCCTTCGTCTCGTCCGGTTAGGCCGCCGCTAAGATCGCCTGCTGTCAGCCAATCGATGCTGATCCGGTGACGCTCAGCAACGTTTGGAACGTCCTCAGTCGCCAGCCGTTCTGCAAAGGCAGTTTCCGCTTTGGGAAGATTGTCGGCAAGGCCACTTTATCACCCGCAAAGTGCTATACTTACGATCAGGCCGTGGAAAAATTCCGCGTCCAGAATGCACGCTCAAAACGGGGAGGAGAAGTATGCCCTTGTTCATCACGTATGCATCGTATTCCCATTCCGGCGTGAAGGGACTCGTCAATAAACCGTCGGATCGGTCTGCAGCGGTCAAGGCATTGATCGAAAAAGCCGGCGGTAAATTCGTCGCGCTATACAATACAACGGGCTCAAACGACGTTGTGCTCGTTTCCGAGCTCGCCGATGGATCGGATGCAGTCGCCATAGGCATGGCTGTTGCGGCAACCGGCGCGCTGTCCAAAATCGAAACCGTGCGCGCTTGGACGCCGGGCGAATTCAAAGGTATCGCGGAAAAGGCCGCCCGGGTTGCTGGTGCTTACACTCCGCCCGGCGAATAGCGCCATCCACGGCGCATCGCAGCGCCGGTACTGATGACCTTCCTAAAGACGGCCTCAGCTCGGCCCACGCGCCCGCGTGGGCCGTTTCCTGGGTGCCTCACCTGTCATGCCGATGGCGCGCAGAGTGAAAAAAGGCAACTAATCAGAAGGTTGCTCCGGCTTCCGTAATGGAGCGGATATCAACCGGTACCGAGGAGCCTCAACGCCGCTGAATGTCTCCAGGGTGTGCCCGCAGGACGGGCAAACAAAACTGTCCGCCTCGCGCGGGGCCGAATGGAACTCGGTCCGTTCGTAAAGCGCGCCGCACGCGCAGGTGACTTGCGAGGTTGTCATTCGGGATTAGGCCGCCCGCCCAACAAAGGTTCCGGGAACAATTCTCGACCGAGTGGTTTGAGCCTGTCTGCGCTTGGCGGTGTCGAGCGCGCGGAACACCCGACGAGGAACCAGCCCCCCTCCGTCGGGGGTTCTGCCCGGTGTGCCCCAACGTCCTCCGTCAGCAACGGTGCTAAACTACCGTTTTTTAGTGAAAACAACGGTTTAATACCAGTTGCTCATCACCCGTCCCAGCATGGCCGCCCCGCTAGCGCTAACAGAATGTCAGTGCTGACGCCGATGTCGCCATTTGCGTCGATGGGTCGCAGACGGCTGCGCGTCGGGCTGTGACACCTGCTGCCTGGATTCCTGAAGCCGCCGCTGATAGCCCGGGGAGTTCATGACATTTGCGGCACCCCCGCCGCGTGCGAACATGGGTTCGCTTGAAACCACGATTACTGTCGTCACCGCGGCCACTGTTAAGAACAATTTCAGGGATTTCTTCATGACGAGACCTCAACAGAACCGAAGGCGGCGGTTCACGGCCTGAAACCTTGCCGACTATTTCGCGCTAATGCTTGTTTAGCGTGCACACCATGAATCCAAGTCATTGTTCCATTGCGGCTTTATAGCTTGCCGCTCTAAAGTTTGCCCGGCACATTGCGAGACGCGCGTTGATTTTTTTAAGACATACTGGGTGAGATTGGTGAAGCGACTGACGTTATTCGTCAAAGGCAATGTAGACGTCCGGGATTCGCTGCATTTCTGTCGGATCGGGGGTGAATTGGTGTGGAACGGCATCAATGAGGTGCTGCGTGAGCATCGCGTCAACAGTCTGGTGCGCATCAAGCATGAGACCTGGACCCGATCGGACGCGCTGCTCGAATGTGCCGGAACTGTGCCGGAAGCGTTCACCGGCCACGATCTGCCCCTCGGCCCCTACTCGCTCGCCAGTCAGTTCAGCAACGCCATTTTCACGGCGCCCTGCGACGCCGTCATCCTGTCGATTCAGCCCGATGTCACGATGAGCCTGATGCGGCACAGGCGCGACGGCTTTCTGTTTTACCCGATTGGTGCCGAAGCGTGGCCCGCAGGTGACCGGGCCTGGCTCCAATCGGACTACGAAGCCAGCGGGCTTCTTGGCGTCGACGCCGCCATGAACAACCTGGCCGCAATCGTCGCGAAAATTCGCGAACACAGCGAGGTTCCGATTCTGATCTACAACCTCTCGCCGATCATCCCCGGCGACCAGATCCACTGCTATGCGGGTCTTGGCGAGACATTTGCGAGCCGGATCCGCAAGTTCAACCTGGCCCTCGAGGAGCTTTCCGAAAACAGCGGGATTTCGATCATCGATGTCGACACGATAGTGGCGCGGCATGGCGCCGACGCGCTGAAGCTCGACGCCGTTCATTTGAAGCCGCAAGGTTACTCCCTGGTGGCCAGGGAAGTGGTGCGCGTCCTCGACGACCTCGGCGTTTTGGATACGGCGATACAATGAGCGTGCGCGCCAGTGTGATCATTCGCTCGAAAGACGAGGCTGACCGGCTGCGGCTGACCCTCACGTCGCTGGCCTGCCAAAGCGAGCCGCCCGAGGTGGTGGTGGTCAATGATGGTTCGTCGGATCACACCAGGGACGTCATCGCCACGACAGAGGGCGTGAATATTGTCGCGCTCCATAACGCCACACCCGCCGGGCGATCCGCCGCCTCCAATGCCGGAGCAGCGGCGGCCAGCGGCGACGTCGTGCTGTTCCTGGACGGTGACACACTGGCCGCGCCAGATCTGGTTTCCGAACATCTGAGGAGCCATGGCGAACGGGCGAATAGCATCGTCCGGGGCTCAACCTATAATTTGCGATGCACGCGGCCTTTTCTCGATCCCGAGATGGGCACGCCCCAACCGGGCGAAGAGACGCGTGTGGAACGTATGTCGCCCACCGAACGTACACGCGCGATGGTGACGCGTCAGCAGATCCACAGCTGTTTCCATGAGATCGATCGGCGTAGCCAGCCGGGCGTCTATCCCGGGTTCGGGCCGCGCAAGCTGTTCGAGCTCGAAATGGAAGCCCTGACGGCCGCGACGGATTGTCCGGTATTGTGGGCCGCGGCGTCAGGCGCCAACATGTCGGTTCGCCGGGCGGCCTTCCTGGACAATGGCGGGTTCAAGCCTGAGCTCGACAATAATGAGCATCGCGAACTGGCGCTGCGGCTGTGTCAGCGCGGCATGTCGATGGCCGGAACCAAGGCGCGGACCTACCATATGACTCACCGAAGCGGCTGGCGCGACCCGCTCAAGGAAACCGATTGGGAAGACGTCTTCTTTGCCGCTCACCCCACCGCCGAGGTCGCGCTGCTGCCGGTGCTTTGGGCGAGCCTCGCCGACGGGTCAGACTTGCCGGAGGCGGCGCGCCTGCACTCCTTGCCGGAACTTGCCGCCGCCGCAGAGCGCTGCAAGGGGTTTGAAGGACGCGAAGCAGTGCGAGAGGCGCATCTGCGTTGGGCCAGGACCGGAGCGGTCGCATGAATGCGACGCCGCCCATTCCCATCGTAGCGATGGTGTCGATGGCCGAACGGGCGGCTGTCGACGGCGCGTGCGGTAACATCGTTCGCGCACTTGGCGAGGCCAGTGGAACGCCATGGAAGTGCGATTGCCGGTTCGTTGCGGGCCATGCGGATCTGCAAAACGCCCACATCGGGTCGATCCTTGTCAGTTCCCTGGTTTTGGAAGTCGATGCGCCCGAGCCATGGACAGACGTCGAGCAACGCCTGCGCGGGATCTACGCCGGGCTCTGCGCTCGTGGAGATCCCGTATTTATCTGCACCGTGTTGCGCCATACCGGCGCCGGTGAACCAGACGCCTCGCGCCGCCGAATTCGCATCCGGCGGCTCAACTTGTTGGCGGCAGAAATTTCGCGCGAGCACGGCGCGTTTGTCATCGACATCGACCGCCAGCTTGCCGATGTCGGGGCGCGGCGGCTTGGGACCGACTACAGGCTGCAGGGTGCAGCGGCGGCCGATGTAGCGGGCAACACCATCGCCATGGAAATTATCCTCAACGGATTAGATACCCTTGCCAGCGTCGACGTGCAGGATCGCGCCCGGGCCGTACTGGCGGAATACAAATCCGCCGTCGCCCTGCCGGAGATCAGGCCCAACAACCTGATGTCGATGGGCCAAGGCCGGCGCAAGCAAATCGTGACCGCCATCATTGACACCGATCAGGAAGCGCATGTCGGCTGGCTGATCCAGCAAGTGCTAAGGCGCCAGATTACCCCTTTGGAGGCGTCCAACAAGCTCCTGCAGGCGGTCCGGCGGCGTGGCGCCAAGGAAAGCCTCGCCGTGCTGG
Source organism: Bradyrhizobium sp. (assembly GCA_035490095.1). GTDB lineage: Bacteria > Pseudomonadota > Alphaproteobacteria > Rhizobiales > Xanthobacteraceae > Bradyrhizobium. The sequence goes on along the minus strand of DATHHQ010000819.1, from coordinate 6,776 downwards.
CATCGGGTGTCGTCCGGCTGATCGGCAAGCGAACATGAAGCAGCGATAAGATGGACTCAATCGAATCTCTGCGGCGCATGATGCTGATCCGCGCGTTTGAAACGGCACTGACAAAACGTCCCGACCATGGTTTTCAGTTGCTGTCGTCCGGTGAGGAAGCGGTCGCGGTTGGCTTGAGCGCAGCGTTGACCAGCAAGGACCAGTTGCTGACCGGCGGGCGCTCGATCGGCCCGGCGCTGGCGCGCGGCGCTGAGCCTGGCGCCGTGATGGCCGAACTGCTCGGCAGGGTTGCCGGGCTCAATCGCGGACGTGGCGGGCGCGGCCACATGGCGGACCCGGAGGCGGGCTTTTTCGGCTCGCATGCCGTGGTCGGCGGCAATATCAGCATAGCGGCCGGGGTTGCGCTCGCAAAGCAGATGGCCGGCGATGGTGGCATTGTCGCTGTCCTGTTCGGCGACGGGGCCTGCGGTGCCGGCGTGCTGCACGAGACGCTGAATATTTCGGCATGTTGGCGACTTCCGCTGCTCTTCATTTGCAACAATAACCAGCTATCGGTTTCGACGGCGCGCACGGCAGCGCTGGCCCCGGCCAAATTATCGGACATTGGTGCGGCCTTCGGGATGTGGGCGCGCACCGTCGACGGGTTGGATGTGTCTTCCGTCGCGGCTGCCGCAACAGAGGCCGCCCAGCACGTGCGTGAAGGCCATGGCCCGGCCTTTCTCGAATGCGTTTCGCTGCGACTATTGTCGCATTCGACGACGGCGCGCGAAACGCGCAGCCGCGCGACTTTGACTGAGTTACGTACCCTGTGCCCGATCCGCCGTCAGGTCGCATACTTGCAGAATTCGGGCTCCCTCGAAATGGCGCAGGCGGAGGCCATGGAACGTGAAGCCGCCGACCGCGTCGCGGAGGCGATGGCATTTGCCGACGCCTCGCCCTATCCCGACGCGTCCGAGGTGCTCGACCATGTCGGCTGAGCCCGCGGCAACCTGCACCAAGATCTATTTTCGTGAGGCCAATATCCGCGCCTTGCGCGAGGAGATGCGCCAAAACCCACGCGTGCTGATCCTGGGTCAGGACGTCGGCGCGTTCGGCGGCTCCTATCGCGAATTCGACGGTCTTTATCAGGAATTCGGCGCCGAGCGTGTACGTGATACGCCTGTCGCCGAAGCAGCAAGCGTGGGCATCGGGGTCGGCGCGGCCGCAGCGGGCTTTCGCCCGCTGGTCAGCATCACCTATATGGATTTCCTGATGCTGGGCTTCGATCCCCTCATCAATTACGCCGCCAAACTGCGCTACAAAACCGGCGGGCTGCTGACGGCCCCGGTTGTGATCAAGACCACAGCGGGCGCGTTGGGCCAGGGCGTTGCGCATTCGCAGTGCCTCGAGGCCTGGCTGATGAGCGTGCCGGGACTAAAAATTGTGGCGCCGTCGACACCCGCCGATGCCTATGGCCTGATGAAAACCGCCTTGCGTAGCGATGGGCCGGTCGTCTTTGTCGATCACAAGCGGCTGTTTCCCATTCCGGGCGAGGTGCCCGATGCCGAAACCTTCATTCCGTTCGGTCAGGCGCTGGTGCGGAAAACAGGGTCCGACGTGACGCTCGCGACGCACGGCTTCATGGTGCGGGTTGCACTCGAAGCGGCTCAGATACTGGAGAACGAAGGCGTTTCCACCGAGGTTATCGACCTGCGCAGCCTGGCGCCGCTCGATATGAATACGGTGGTGCAATCGGTCAGCAAAACCGGCGCCTTGGTGACCCTGGAAGAGGGCCAGACGACATGCGGCGTCGGCGCCGAGGTGGCGGCGCGCCTTTACGAGTGCATCGGGATGCGGCCGTGGGCGCGCATCGGCGCCCTGCCCGCGCCGGTGTCGTCAAACCCGGTGTTCGAGGCGGCCTGCATTCCAAACGCGAGTCGTGTAGTCAGTGCCATACATTTTCTTTTACGCCAATAATGGCATGCGTTTTTTTGTTTACCGATCCAGCTGGAGTGCTTTTCCGTGATTTACCAACTTTCCGTTCCCGCCGCCGTGCCAGGAGTAGACGAAATCCGAATCCTCGAATGGCAGGGAGCACCGGGCACCGTTTTTGAAACTGGCGATCTGATCGTCGAGTTGGAGACGCACAAGGCCGTCGTGGAAGTGCGTGCGGGTCAATCGGGAGTCTTGCGCCAGCTACTGGCCGAGCCGGGCGATTGGCGCGGCATCGGCCTGGCGCTGGCGGTGTTCAGCGATCTGGCGGATGAAGCTATCCCGGCAGGTGATGGTGCGCCCGATCTAAAAGTGGAGTTCGAGATCACTTGATCTGCGCCTCGGGTCGCAGATCCTCCAGGGCATGCAGGATTTCGACGCGCAATGCTGCTTGAATCGGCCCGCTCTGGTGAATGCCATCAGGCAGATGTTCGGCGCCACCCAGATCGGCCGCTATCGCATCGACATCAATGATGACCAGATCGCGATCCCCGGCGATGTCGTGAAGCATGAGATTGAGTTCTTTGGCGGCGATGCTCGACAGCGTGCCGCTCATCGGCGCGTCAAACGACGAGTAGTTTGAAATGTCTTCATAGCCCGAACTCGACATCCGATTGATCACGAGCGCCCGCGCGCCCGTCGCCGTCCTCATGGCATCGAGCAGCCGCTCATAATCGCTGCGAATGTCATCGATCGAGCGCTTCACCGTCTCGAACGCACTTCCCAGCCACGCGCGGAATACGGGGCCGGCGGCGGCCTGATGGTGCCGCATGATCTGCACGTGGTAACCGAGCGACTTATGCCGCAAGATCGATTGCGGCTCGGAACTCAGCGAGAGCAACACAGCATCGGCGGGTTCCGTCCGCACCGTCCCCGAAGGGGTCAGCAGGCTATAAGCATCCTGAATCGGCGAGCGTTGCAGAACCGACAGCAGGGCACCCGAGAACATCCAATCGTCGGCGGTTGGAGTCAGCGTCGAATCCGACAGGAATCGATGCAAATCAGCCGCGATCGCCTGGAACTGAGCAGGCTTGCGCTCGAGCTGATCGAGCAGGACCGGTGCCGCCGGCGCCAACGGGTGATCGGGCACAAACACCATTTGCGTCGGCACGGTCGCGGCTTCAAACATCTCCGCAAAGGCGCATTGCTCACCAATGACCACGCCGGTGGCGTCACAAATGCCGAGGCTGAGCAGCGACACCGGCATCTCACCTTCGTCGCACCACCAGCCGCGGGTGCGGCCATGCCACCCCGGCAGCAGGCCGGTGTGGACGTCGGCCAGGCCGGTCATGCGCCGCCCTGCCAGCATCAGGAGACGCAATCTTTCAACGTCCACATCTGGCTCCGCCTCGACTTCAATATGCGCGATGACCGCACCGGCGTCCCAAACATCGACGCCGCGAATACTAAGGTAGCCACCAGGTTCCGCACCGGCGCCGCCTGATATCCTGCCGGCGGTCCGCGGCGCAAAGGCGACCTGCAGCTCCATTTCCTCGGCGAACGGCGGCGCACCGCTCATGCGTATGCCGGTGGCCTCCAGGCTGATATTGCAATACGCGAAGATCTGGTTGGCGCGGCAATATTGCCCGGGTTGGATCAGCCAACGTATGCCGGAGCGGGAGACGCCATAACCGTCCGCACATAACGGCCCGAGACGCAGAGGAAGCTCGATCAAGCTACGTTCCCCGTCCACAGGCCGTCGTGGTGGAGGATACCCGCCACCGCGAAGCGGATATCGCGCACCGGCGCAGCGCTAAGGGGCTCGTCGACTTGGTTGCTGAACAGCGCAACCAGTTCGCCAAGTTCGCAAAGTTGACCGCGGTCCATGTTGAGCTTCCGCAAAAAAACCGGCTCGCGCAGCACAACGCGAAAAAACGAAACCGGCGGACACTCCTGGGCGAAGGCACTGCTCAGATCGACACCGAGGTCGAAAAGCTTCGACCCGTTTTTCAGGGCGCTCCCCGGTTCGGCATACACGCATTCAATGCGAGCACCAGACATATGCGGATTGATCGTGGGTAGTCTGAAAGCGTAAATCATTCCAAATCCCAATTTTCACAGGCAAACTAGCAATAATTAAGCAGTTGTTGTTGCATCATTTTATCGCATTATGAACGAACGACGACCGTATCCTTTTTTTAGCGAGACGCGGCCTTGAACGATACTGCAGAGGCAATAGCGGAACTTCAATTGGTTGCCTAATGGTCACCTTGCCGCTGCCGAAGGACCGAGGTTGACCACCAAGTATCGACGACTTCGGCCGACAAACCCTGGCGAAGATAACTTTGATTGTTGTGATTAACGGCGGCCTCCGTGTTCGGCCGCAACAGCCAGGCCTTTCGCGCTCTGGAAATTTGCAAACATCTTTCTAACCGACGACTGCAACGAAATCGCGATACACAAGTTTTCCCTCGACATCGAACAAACCGACGGCCACGCCAACTGGTTGTGCCGATTGCTGGATGTGCCACGCCGCCGGAATCTTCACCCCGACCGCACCGGTGAAATCGAGCGGCAGACACTGATTGGTCAAGCGGCAGTCGATGCGCCCGAAAAAATAATCGTGCCATGCCGGATCCTGGCCGCCGCGCGACAATTCCCAACAGGAAAAATCGAACGGCATCCAACCCTGACCGTCGATCCACGCTTCGGCCCAATAATGATTGGTGGAAAACGTCCGATAAAGATAAAAACCGCCGAGAATCCGGGCCGGAATGCCGCGCGCCCGACACATCGATGCGAATAGCGCGCTAACGAGCTGACAGTCGCCCCAACCGGAATCGAGCAGCCAGTCGCCGGACGCCTCCATGTCGACTTGATCGTAGTGCACGGCGCCCTGCGAAAAGTGGTCGATACAGTAATTCCAGAAAGCGCGCACGGCCATCAGTGGATCGGCATCAGCACCGACCAGAGAACTGGCGAGCGCGGCCACACGGTCCGAAACGACGATCAGGCCTTCGCGCGGCCGCAGATATCGCAAGTCTGGGGCGCCGAGGTCCGGCTGAGATCGCTCTCTATTCAGTTCCCTTGGACAGGCGGTGAAGGTCGTTGTCGCGCCGATGGTGACTTCACCCGAATCGGACGCCTGGGTGCGGACTTCGAGGCGCCCGCGGCTCACGGCAACATGCGCCCCGGCGGCAACGGCATGCGGATGGAGCTCGAGGTCGCCGAGATGGTCTGATGTCAGCGGCAACGGCATGCGCAGGCGCAGAGCGGTACCGGCTGGCAGAGACTGCGTATTGAAAGTGCGCCGCAGTTCGACCGTGAATTTACGCGGATCATCGTTGCGCATGTCGACCACGAGTTGCCGGGCGGTGCCGACCACCCGCTCGCTCCAAAACGCATCGCGGCCGTCTAACCCGGCTTGCTTGAGAAAATTGAGCACTTCGCATGGATCGAAGTAGCGTCCGCCGTCGGCGTCGCGCCGGACCCCCAAGCCCAATGCGATCCAGTGCTCCAACGCCTCGCGCGTCCGCGCTCTTCCCGGCGATCCCTCGCCGCTCTCGCAGGCCCAGCCTGCGAGATGGCACATATCGAGAATGCTGGCTTCCGAAACCGTTCGATAACGGTCGCCTGCATGCATGCCCAGTTTGAGATCCTGCTTCACGCTCGCCGTTCGCTCATGGTCACGTTCCACGCGCTTTCCGTCGGGAGCGCCTTGAAGACCCTGCGGACCTTGGGCACCGCCTGCGCACCTTCCATCGCCGGTACGATACGCAAGGCTTTGGGTTTACGAAAGGCCAGATTCAGTTCGCAGCCACGGCGCGGAATACTTCCATCCGCCTCAAAATCATGTCTCGCGAATCTGGATTTGGCGCGTTTCGAATGACCGATTCAAACGTGCGAGAACTGCCGCCTTGAATCCGTGTGCATCCGGTGTCGCGCATCAGCCATTTTCGGAATGGAACAATATTGGTTGTCGGCCTTTGTTTGAAACACATTGGGATTGCACATGCCCAGCAGCCGAACGGGCAAGTGAGATCGGCACAGCAAAGTGACGGCCCCAGCGCGGGGGGCAAACTGAGGCCGTCGGGGCTTGAGTGTCGCGACAGGCGCGACATTCAGTGAACTGTCAAGGCTGATGACCGTTCCGAGGCCCGCTCATTATTTTACACTTCGAGATCGTTACGTTAGCTTGGCGGGGCCCAGGCCCGGGCAACAAGGGGATGGCTATGATTTCACTTCTGATCGGTATTCTGATTATTTGCGTCGTCGGCGCGATTTGCTTCTGGGCCATCGACAAGTTTGTCCGCGATGGACGACTTGCAAATCTTCTCAAGCTGCTCGTGGTGCTGATCTGTCTCGCGGCTATCCTTCAGCGGGTTCTGCCGCTGGCGGGAATTGGTGGACTGTAGCCGCCAAATCCATGGTCGATATCGCTGTGGCGTTGCTCAGCGAGCGCCGTCTTTCCTGCCAGCCCCGGCCGGGATCGCGGCCGGGCGGAATTTTGATGGTGCGGTCAGGCCGCACAGGCAAGCGCCCGTATTGGCGTAGCGCGTGGGTGCCGGACGGCGTCGATCGATAGGAGCGCCACTCCCCCCGCGATGACACCCCGCCGTGTGCGCCGGCTACGCCGGCAGCTCCCTTGGCTCTTCTCGCTTGGCCCGTCGTCGACCATTGATCGGTGGATAGCGCGCGGGGCAAACCTGAATCATATTGCGCGACCGCTGGCGTTCCGAAACAGTCCGATTGGGGAATGCAAGTGTGGGGCGCGGCTATGGATTCGGGATTCGATCACCCGCGTTATCGAAAACTGCTCGCCGAAGCGGTCGACGAACCGAAGCGGCTGGCGCTGATCAAATTGC
>DATHHQ010000818.1:0-5476 GCA_035490095.1 Bradyrhizobium sp. | reverse complement strand
GCAGACCTCTTCCCGCAAATACCCGTGATCGTGAAAACACTCCCAAACCCGATCGATCAAATGAAGTTTTTTGAGCTCATACAAATTATTCCCACTCCGACAAGATCCGCACTCAAGTCAGGCAGCCTGGTCGACTACAGGGTTTCCGATCCGACCATCATGAGATATCTGCGAAACAATAGCATCTTCGCCTTTGGACAAGCTGACAGGGCAAGAACATCTGCAACCTTCCGCGAAGTTCTTGATGCGATGTGGCTCTTCAATAAGAAATTTGAACAAGCGCTTTCGAAATTTGAAGTGATCAAGGCTCGGCAAAAGGCTGGTTGAACGCACAGGATGTCCGTTTTACGCCAGGTAGCAGACATCGGCGCTCGCCGTATCAGCGTCGGTTAGGCGCCAATTTCTTCAGTGCGGTTTCGAGCGTCCGGCGGACGTGTCTTCGTCGACGATGCGTTGCCACAACGCCCTGACCATATCCTTCATGACCAGCGCGTCCTGCCAGCGGTCCGATAGTTCGGCGCCGTCAGGGCCGGTGATGGCGTAAGGCGGCGGACCGAGTTCGCACAGGAAAGTCAGCACCGCGTCGGGTTTGGCGCGTTTCCGCCACGAGCGAATGGCGTATTCCCACCAGTCCATGAACAGTCCGACCCAGCCCTGGTGCTGCGGAAAGCCCAGCGAGATCTGTACCTGTTCGCGGCTGGCGATCCGTCCATGAATGCCCCAGCTGTTGTCGAGGATACGATGGATCAAGGCGTGATTGACCTCATCCACGGGCCAGGCGAATTCGCGGCCCACCAGATAATGCGAAACATCGGCCGTCAGCCGCAGGTCGGGAAAGCAATCCAGCAGTCGCAATGTAAAGAACAGATCGGTGGTCATGCGGTCGCGGTGGGTTTCGACATGCACCGCCACGCCGGCCTGGTCGGCCAGCCGCCGCCATCCCTCGAGCAACGGAATGCAATCCTCGAGCCGCTGCGGCCGCACATTCGGCTGCAGGTTGACGTGGTCGGCCCCAAACCGCGCCACCAATTCCAGCACCGGTTTCAGGTCGTCGACATTGGTCGGGTAGCACTGCGCCTGCCAGATCATGCCGTGCGCGCGCAGGAAGGAGGTCGCCTCGGCAGCGAACGCCGGATCGATGAAGCGGACGCCGGCGCCGTCGAAGCCGGCGTCGCGGATCATCTCAAGTTGCGTCTGCAATGGCCACTCTGCCTCGTCAGTCCGCCGCCGCTCCATCGCCCAAAGCGACTGCAGGATGCGAAGTTGCTGCGCCATCCCCGAAGACTTGCCTCAGGCTTGCTGCAGCACGGCGGCCGCGTGCATCTTGCCGTCAGAGGTATTATCGACCGTGATGCTTTCCTCATAGGTCTCCGGACCACACCAGATCGCGAACGCGGTGCACGCCGCGAGGAAGGCCGCATAGCAGGCGACCGGCCACCAGCTTCCGGACCAGGCCACCAGCGCGGCCGCCACGAACGGTGCTGGTCCGCCCGCCAGCAATGAGCCCAGTTCGCGGGCAAAAGCAAAACCGGCGAAGCGTCGCTGCGGCGGAAACAGTTCGGCGAAATAGGCGGCCTGCGGCCCGAACATCGCCGCCGTCACCACCGCACGGGCGCCGATGAAGGCCACCGCGATCCAGATCCACTCCTTGGTTCCGACCAGCAGGAAGAACGGAAAGGCCCAGGCGATGCCGGCCAACGCGCCGAACATATAAACAGGGCGGCGGCCAATACGATCGGAAAGCGTGGCGAAGCCCACAATGGTGAAGAGCTCGATGACGAAGGCCAGCATCAGCGCGCTGAGCGCATCGGCTTTTGGTACACCCAGCGTGGTGATGACGTAGCTGAGGCCGAACACCGGAAACAGGTAGCCAAGGCCGTTTTCAGCCAGCCGCGCCCCAAGCACCACGAGGAAATTCCGCGGATGCCGCTTCAGTGCTTCCATCGCCGGATTGCGCTCGATCTTGCCGCGCGCCACCACGGCCTCGGTGAACACCGGCGTTTCGGTGATACGCAGGCGAACGTAAATGCCGACCATGATCAGCAGGAAGCTCGCCAGGAACGGCAGGCGCCAGCCCCACGTCATCAGATCCTCGCGCGGCAATAGCGTCACCAGCGCAAACGCGCCAGCCGCGAGCAGATTGCCGATCGACACGCCGAGCGGTGCGAAGCTGCCCCAGAAGCCGCGATGTTTTGGTGGCGCGTTCTCCACCAGGAAGATCACCGCGCCGCCATATTCGGCGCCGGCGCCCAAGCCCTGCACCACGCGCATCGCGACCAGCAGCGCGGGAGCCCAATAACCGATCTGAGCATAGGTCGGCAACAGGCCGATCAGTGTGGTGCCGACGCCGATCATCAACAGCGTCGCCACCAACACAGGTTTGCGCCCGAAGCGGTCGCCCATGATACCGAACAGGATGCCGCCGAGCGGCCGAACCACGAAGCCGACTCCGAAGGTCAGGAACGCCAGCAATGTGCCGACCACGGGATCGCTCTTCGGAAAGAACAACTCGCCGAACACCAGCGCGGCGGCGGTGCCGTACAGGAAGAAGTCGTACCATTCGAGCGCGGACCCGATACTCGCCGCCAGAATCACGCGCAGGCGCGAGCGAATGGCACTATCGGCTATGATCTTCGTCATCGTTTCCCCCGTTTTGATTTTTTGTCATTGTTTTGTTGACCGTCTTATTGGTCGCCTGTCGTGGATGGCGCCCGTGCGTCGCACGAGCGCGTTCGCAAAAAAGTCAGGCCGCGCGGGTGAAGTAGGATTTCTTCGCCGCGGACTGCGTCTCGTAGATCGATCCCTGCCGCTTGGCAGGCGGCAGCGGCAGGCGCACGGGAACGTTGGTCATGCGCGGCGCTACCACTGGTTCGCCTGACAGCAGCCGGCTGTTGAATTCGTCGAAATCCTTCACGCCCATCAGCGGCCAGGCGTCGCTCGCCGCGACTTCGTACAGCAGGAGATTGCGCGGTCGGTCCGAGGTGTTCATGGCGGATCCGTGCAGCGCCCGGACATGGTGGAACGACATGCTGCCGGCCTTTCCCATGCAGGGCACCGCGCGCTCGATCTCGTCCTTGATGAGATCGGGATCGATCAGGCCGGCGAAGCAGCCGTCATCGCCGTGGTGATTCCAGACCTCGCGCCTATGCGTGCCCGGCGTCACCAGCATCGGTCCGTTGGAAAGATCGCAATCGTCCAGCAGCACGCCGATGGCCAGAATATCATCGTTGGTATGCGGATAGAACGCCCAGTCCTGATGCCACTCCACCGGCGAGCCGTATTGCGCCGACTTCATGTTGAGCTTGGAGCCATGCAGCCGCAAGCCCGGGCCGAGCAATTGCTTCAGGATGTCGAGCACGGGGGCACTGCGTACGATCTCGTCGAACAGCGCATGCACCTTGTGCGGTGTCTTGATGCGGCGCACGCGCGGGCTTTCGGCGGTATGGCCGGGCTCGAGGTCGTAGACATCGGTGTGTTCGATGGTTTGGGCCGAGCTCGCGACCAGCTCCGCAATCACCGAGCGCACGTGGGTCAGCGTGTCGGCACCCAATACTTCCGGCACCACGATCACGCCGTCGCGCTTGTAGGCCTGTACATCCTGCTCTGAAATCATCCGGCTTCTCTCCTTGTTGCTTCCCACCCACGTCGTGAGGCGGGTTTTCTGGCTTGAGTCGGCCATATGACAGCGCTGTCATTCGGCCGGTCGCGCGCACCTGCAACGAAATGGTAGCGCTGTCATTGATCTGGCGCAAGGCGAAATCATGTATTTTGGTGGGAATTTCGGTAGTCTCACTCACATGACCACCGCCGGACCCAACGAGCCGCATTCCGCGCCAACCCTGTCCGCCGTGGCCAGGCTGGCGGGCGTATCGTCGATTACGGTCAGCCGGGTGGTGCGTCTGCCCAACCTTGTGGCGCCCGAGACGCGCGGCCGGGTCGAGGCGGCGATGCGGGAACTGGGTTACGTGCCGAACCAGGTGGCCGGGTCGCTGGCAAGTGCCCGCACCAGCTCGGTCGGCGTGCTGGTGCCGACGATCGCCAATTCGATCTTCGCCGATACCGTGCAGGGCCTGTCTGACGAACTGGAGCCGCTCGGTTACGCCGTGATCCTGGCGCAGTCTCGCTACGACGCCGCGCGGGAAGATCACATGCTCGCAGCCTTGCTGTCGCGGCGCCCCGAGGCGATCATCATGGTGGGCTCGCCCGCGACGGACGATGGCGCCAGGTTGCTGCGGCGTGCGGGCATTCCGGTCGCGGAGACATGGGATCTTCCGGCGGCGCCGATCGACGCCGTCGCCGGCTTCGACAATTACCAGGCCGGGGTTGCGGTCGCGCGGCATCTGGTCGCGCAAGGCCGCCGGGAACTCGCCTTCATCGGCGGCGACGATCCCAGGGCCACACGCCGCTGGAATGGATTCAAGGACACGGCCCTTGAGCTGGGTGCGAAGCTTCCGCGCCGGTTGATTCTGGAGCGCAACGCGTCGGGCAGCGTCGCCGCGCTGGCGAACCTGCCCGGTGTGGACGCGGTGTTTGCGGCCAATGATGCGCATGCCATTGGTTTCATGGCCGGCCTGCGCGCCGCCGGATTACAGCGGATTGGCCCGGCCTCGGAACAGCCGGTCGCCGTCATTGGCCTTGGCGATCTGGAAATGGGCCGGCTGATTGCGCCTGCTCTCAGCACCATCCGCGTTCACGGCGACGCCATCGGCCGCACCGCCGCGAAGCTGATGATGACGCGCAGCGGACCGCGCCAGGTCGATCTCGGCTTCGAGCTGGTTCTGCGCGACAGCGGTTGAAATCGTCATTCCGGGATGGTCCGAAGGACCAGACCTCAGATGTGCAATTGCACATCGGGGAATCTCGAGATTCCGGGTTCGACGCGTCGCGTCGCCCCGGAATGACAGGCTAACTCAGCAGCCCGGCGATCTCGGCAAGCGCAACCTTCCGTTCCGAAAATATGATCTCCGCGGCGTCGCGTTCCCAATCGCCGGGGCTGGTCTCAAGCGGGTCTTGCGCGCTCAGGCGATGTTCGAGCACAAACCTCGCATACAGCGCCCTGCGCGCGTCGGCCCCCGGTTGGGCTGCTTCCCGGATCATCAGGATGCTGCTGGTGACGTGGTAGAGGCTGCTTGCGACCTGCCGCGCGCTCGCTTCCAGCGCGGGCTCGGCCGCGACGCGCTCGGCGAAAACCAGCGTCCGCTCGAGCGCGACGCGCAGGCGGTTCCTGAAAGCTGCCGGGATCGGCGTAGCTTCATCCAGCAATTTCTGCAGTTCGCCCGCGAGCGTCCGGTGGGCGCGGCTCTTGCCGACCGCACGCGTGACGATATCAAGCGCGTTGATGTTGCTGGTGCCTTCCCAGAGCACGCCGATATGGGCATCGCGGACCAGTCGCGGCTGCACCCATTCCTCGATGTAGCCGTTGCCGCCGCGGACTTCCATGGCGCCGGTCGCCACCGGAATGTTGTCGCGGCAGGCG
>DATHHQ010000817.1:0-8153 GCA_035490095.1 Bradyrhizobium sp. | reverse complement strand
GCCCAGTGTCTTGAATGGGGAATCGGTGCGCACCAGCAGGATATTGGGAGACGACGCCAGCAGCGAGATCGGCGTGAAGTCCTTGAAGGTGTCGTAGGGAATTTTGGGGTACAAGAACGGATTGGTGGCGTGACCGCTCGCCACGACAATGAGGGTGTAGCCGTCCGGCGGCGACGCCACGAGCGCTTGCGACGCGACCACACCACCCGCCCCCGGCCGGTTTTCAACCACGACGGTTTGGCCCCATTGCCGGGAGACCACATCACCCAGCGTGCGTGCCAGGGTGTCGACGCCGCCCCCGGCTGCATAGGGCACGAAAATATGCACCGGTTTGGACGGGAATGGCGACTGAGCAGCCGCCACACCACCCGCGGCAGACATCGCCACCACCGCGGCAACGATCCGAAACCAGCTGCCCATGGCATGCCCCTCCCGATATTTTCGTTTATTTTATCGCACGCCGGCGTACCGTTGGCACCACCGTGAGGCGCAGATCACCGGTACGATCCGAACATGTTGACAATCCCGCAGATCGCGTCAAGTTTCCGCGCCTCGACAACACGGCCGCGATCACGTCGCGAACGAAAAATCGTCGCGAAACAAGGAGAATTCGATGGCGGCTGCCGACGGACAAAACTTGCCCCAGGCCTTTCAAGAGAAGGCCTGGCACGAGGTGGTGCTGCAAACGCTCAAGCGCAACGAGATCAGGCTTGTGCCATATGTTCCGGATCGCGTGCTGACGACGCTGATCAAGAATATTCACGCCGATCCGTTTTTCACGACCTTCCCCACCGCCCGCGAGGAAGAAGCGGTCGGCATCGTCTCCGGGGCGTGGATGGGCGGCATGCGCGGCGCCGTGTTGATGCAGACCAGCGGCTTCGCCACGCTGGCCAATGTGCTGGCTTCGCTGGCGATCCCCTATCAGATTCCACTGATCATGTTCGTGTCTGAGCGCGGAACACTCGGCGAGTTCAACTACGGCCAGTCGCTGGTTTGCCGCACCATGCGGCCGGTGCTCAACTCGCTGGCGATGGAGCATCACACCGCGACCCGGCTCGACGAGTTCGAATTCATCGTCGATCGATCGATCAAGCAGGCCATCACCACGCAGGCGCCGGTGGCGCTGATCCTGTCGCCGCTCCTGACCGGCGGCAAAGCTTTCGAGAAATGAGCGATCGCATGAGCACGGCAACAAGCACCCCTGCCCGCAACACCAAGGTCATGAACCGGTTCGACCTCACCTCGCGGCTGGTCGCCCGGCTGAAGAACGAAGAGGCCGTGATCGGTGGAATCGGCAACACCAATTTCGATCTGTGGGCAGCCGGCCACCGCCCGCAGAATTTCTACATGTTGGGCAGCATGGGCCTGGCGTTCCCGATTGCGCTCGGCGTCGCGCTGGCGCAGCCGACGCGACGCGTTTTCGCGCTCGAGGGCGACGGCTCGCTGCTGATGCAACTGGGTTGCCTGTCGACCATCGCGACATTGTCGCCGAAAAATCTCACCATGATCGTGATGGATAATGGCGTTTACCAGATCACCGGCGCGCAACCGACTCCCGCCGCCACGGTGGCGGATGTTGTCGCCATCTCAACCGGCTGCGGTCTCACCAACAGCGCCTGGGCAGCCGACGAAGAGGATTTCGAGCGTCTGGTCGATCAGTCGCTGTCAGCTTCCGGACCGACGTTGATTGCGGTGCGCATTGACGACAAGCCGGGCGTGGGCGCAACCCGCAGGGATCCGGTGCAGATCAGAGAGCGCTTCATGCTGGGCCTCGGCGTGCGGCAGGCATTATGATTTGTCATAGCCTATGTTTACCACGCCGGCATCGCACCTCACGTGAGGGGATCTCGGATCGATGAATTGTGATATCCCATCCTGATGACAACCATCCTTCGAATAATTGCCTGGCTTTTGGCAGCCGCCGTCACCTTCGCGACGCTGGGACCACCCCGGCTCCGTCCGCACGCCGCAGAGTTCGGACAGGACGGCGAGCATGCGCTCGCGTTCATTCTGGTCGGGCTGGCGTTTGGCGTCGCTTATCCCCGGCATCGATTGCTCGCGACGGTGCTTGCCGTTGCCGGAATCGGCCTCATCGAAATCTTGCAGCTCTGGGCGCCCGGAAGGCACGCGCGATTGGAAGACTTCGTCGTCGATGCGGTGGCCGCGGGTGTCGGCCTCGCCTTGACCGCCGGGCTGGGTTGGACCATCCGGCGATCGCGCCGGCCGAACCCCGGCACACTGTGAACATGAAAAAATCCCCGCGGGACAAGTCCCGCGAGGATGGTTGATGAACCACCTGTTAGGTTAGTCGATGATCTTGATGATCTTGCGCGTCCGCGGCTCGACGATCACCCGGCGGTCATTGACAACCGCGTAGCGATATTCGGTGTGGCTGGGAACGGTCCGCAATTCGACGCTCGGCGGCAGCGGTTCACCGACCACGATCCGCTCCCGTACCACAACGGACGGAGCGCGCTCGGCCTGGATCGACGTGATCACGGCATTGGGGATTTCGAGGCCCAGGCCGACCGCGGCGCCTACCGTGCCGCCGACAACCTCGCCGACCGGGCCACCGACTTGGCCGCCGGCCCTTGCGCCATCCGCTGCGCCCGTGGCCGTGGTGGATTGAGCGAACGCGGCACCCGACGCCAGCAGCGAAGCAGCCATGAGCGAAACAGCAAGACGATTCTTCATCGTGTCCTCCTCCTATGAAATGGATGGTTCATTTCAACCAACGGACCGGAGGGATGTTCCGAACGTTTGCGACGGTTCCATCGTGCACCGTGGCGTCATTGCGGCAGGTGAAGTTCCAAAATCGGTCCGGCTGGAACAACGCGACAGAAAAAATGCCGCCCGGAGACCGGACGGCATTTTAAGAGTTTTATTGATCCCGGTTTCTTAGAGCAGTCCCGCACCGCGCGCCCATTTGTATTTGGCGCCGAGCACGGCGACCGGAATTTCGGTCGAGTAAGCGTAAGCCACGATGCCGTTCTGATAGAGATAATCGGCGGCCTCCTCGACCTCGATATCGCCCGCCAGCGACGCCACGATCGGCTTTTCGATGCCCTTGGCCTTCATCTCGTTCTTCACCTCGACCATGTTCCTGGCAAACACCATCGGCGGCGTCACGATGGTGTGCCAGTAACCGAGGATCAGCGCGTGGATGCGCGGATCTTCAAGCCCGAGCTTCACGGTGTTGACATAGGTGATCGGCGGCTCGCCGCCGGTGATATCGACCGGGTTGCCCGCCGCACCGAACGGCGGGATGAATTTGCGGAACGCCGCGTCGAGATCGGGCGGGATCGCCATCAGGGAAAGCTTGTTGTCGATGCAGGCGTCTGACAACAACACGCCCGAACCGCCCGCTCCCGTGATGATGACGACGTTCTCGCCCTTCGGCGTCGGCAGCACCGGAACGCCGCGGGCGAACTCCAGCATGTCGCGCAATGATCGCGCGCGGATCACGCCCGACTGGTTGAAGACGTCCTCGTAGATCTTGTCGTTACCGGCGAGCGCGCCGGTGTGAGAACTCGCGGCTTTGGCGCCCGCCGATGTGCGGCCGGCTTTCAGCACCACGATCGGCTTTTTCTTCGACACGCGCTTTGCGACTTCCGCAAACGCACGGCCGTCCTTGAGGTCCTCGCAGTGCTGCGCGATGATCTGGGTGTTGTCATCCTGTTCGAAGAACGTCAACAGATCGTCCTCGTCGATATCGGACTTGTTGCCGAGACCGACGATCGCGGAGACGCCCATCTTCGCCGAGCGCGAAAAGCCGATGATCGCCATGCCGATGCCGCCGGACTGCGACGACAGCGCCGCGGAGCCCTTGACGTCGTAGGCGGTGCAGAACGTGGCGCAGAGATTTGCGGGGGTATAATAGAAGCCGTAGATGTTCGGCCCCATCAGGCGAATGCCGTATTTCTGTCCGATCGCCTGGATTTCCTCCTGGCCCTTGATGTTGCCGGTTTCGGCATAGCCCGAGGGAATCAGAATCGCGCCGACGATTTTCTTCTCACCGCATTCGGTCAGCGCCGCGGCCACGAAGTTTGCCGGAATGGCGAACACGGCAATATCGATCTCGCCGGGCACATCCTTGACCGACTTGTAGACCTTCTTGCCCATGATCTCATCGGCCTTCGGATGGATCGGGTAGATCTCGCCCTTGTAGCCGCCGTTGATGAGGTTCTTCATCACCGAGTTGCCGATCTTGCCGTTCTCGGCGGACGCACCGATCACCGCAACCGCCTTCGGCTTCATGATGCGGTTCATCTGGCGAACGATGTCGTCATGTTTCGGACGCGGACGCGGCGGCTTCGGCTCGAAGTCGACGACGATGCGCACGTCGGCGGCGATCGCGTTGTCCTTGGTCGCGAACACCGGGTTGAGATCCATCTCGGCGATTTCAGGAAAATCGGTGATCAGCCGCGAGACGTTGACGATGATGTCGGCGATAGCATCGCGGTTGGCCGGGTCGCTGCCGCGCACGCCCTTGAGCATCTCATGGGCCTGGATGCCGTCCAGCATCGAGAGCGCGTCTTGTTTGGTCGCCGGCGCGAGGCGAAACGTGATGTCCTTGAGAACCTCGACCAGCACGCCGCCGAGGCCGAAGGCCACGAGCTTGCCGAACGATCCGTCGGTGACGGCACCGACGATGACCTCCTGGCCGCCCAGCAGCATCTGCTGAACCTGGATGCCTTCGATCTTGGCGTCGGATTTGTACTTCTTGGCGTTCGCCAGAATGGTCGCATAGTTGGTTTCGACGTCCGCGGCGGTCTTCACGCCCACCATCACGCCGCCCGCTTCGGTCTTGTGAAGGATATCCGGCGAGACAATCTTCATCACCACCGGAAAGCCCATGTCGGCCGCGAGCTTCGCCGCCTCGGCAGCGGACTTGGCCACGCCCTCTTTCGGGACCGGGATGCCATAGGCATCGCACACCAGTTTGCCTTCCGGCGCCGTCAGACTTGTGCGTTTGTCCGCCTTGACCAGATCGAGTATTTTGCGGACCGCATCATTGGAATTCGACATTGTCTTCCTCCTGGACGTCTATTTTCTAATTGGTCGGCAGCGCTCGCCGGGCATCAGGACCGTGATTTCCCGCCGCAGGTTCAATCGAGGTTCCCGATGGTCGCAAACGCAGGGCCCGCGCTCGCTGCGGCATCCTCATGCGGCCGCCAATCGGCGTGGTATGGCATTTGGTATGCCAGCGATGACGTTGTCAAGACAGGGTAGCGTCTGGAAGTGCCGAAAACACTGGCAACTTGACATCCTGGTATTTGGTATGCCAAAAATCTATTCGAATTTCTTCTGTTAAGAGAGGTCTCCCGCAGAGGAGATCAATCGTGTCCATACGGAAACAAACCAAGGCGCCGGCTACCATGGCTGAGGCAGAAATCGCGATCGACCGAATTGCGCCGGAGACCAGCTTCAAGAACAAGGCCTACGACGCACTGAAGGAAGCCATCCTCAAGATGGACATCTATGCGACGCCCGAGCAGGTCATGCTCGACGAGCGCGCGCTGTCGGAGCGGCTCGGCGTCAGCCGGACCCCTATCCGCGAAGCCATCGCGATGCTGGAGCAGGACGGGTTCGTCAAGACCGTGCCGCGCCGTGGCATTGTCGTCGTGCGTCGCACCAAGAGCGAGATCGTCGACATGATCCGGGCCTGGGCGGCGCTCGAGAGCATGGCCGCGCGACTGATCACGACCACGGCGCGCAAGAAGGATATTTCCGCGCTGCGCGACTTTTTCAAGAATTTCGGCAAGGACCGCCTGCCGCAGGATCACATCGAGGAATATTCCAAGGCCAACATCGCCTTTCACCAGGCGCTGATCTCGCTCAGCGAGTCGCCGGTGCTGGTCGATATGACCAACGATATCCTGCTGCACGTCCGCGGCTACCGGCAGCTGACCATCGGACGCGTCGACCGCACCGCGGTGTCGTTGCCGGAGCATCTGGCGATCATCGAAGCGCTCGAAGAGCGTGACACCGAGCTTGCGGAAAAGCGGGCACGCGATCACACGCTCGGCCTTGCCGCTTATGTCGAAGCGCACGGCCAAGAGCTGTTTTAGCTGGCCACAGCCTCTTACTTTGGACTTTCAGAAGACGACGCACTCGTCCGCATCAGGAACGATCAGGGAGAAGCGGAATGTCCGCAACAGTACAGAGCATTGATGCAAATAGAGCCGAAGCACAGCAGGACCTGACGGATGGCTTTCATCTCGTCATCGATGCGCTCAAGCTCAACGGCATCAAGACGATCTACGGTGTGCCCGGCATCCCGATCACGGACTTCGGCCGCATGGCACAGGCCGAAGGCATCCGCGTGATCTCGTTCCGGCACGAACAGAACGCCGGCAATGCCGCGGCAATCGCCGGCTTCCTGACGAAACAACCCGGAATCTGCCTCACGGTGTCGGCGCCGGGCTTTCTCAACGGCCTGACGGCGCTGGCCAATGCCACCACCAACTGCTTCCCGATGATCCTGATCTCGGGCTCGTCGGAGCGTGAGATCGTCGATCTGCAGCAGGGCGATTACGAAGAGATGGACCAGCTGGCGATCGCCAAGCCGCTCTGCAAGGCGGCGTTCCGCGTGCTGCATGCCGCCGACATCGGCATCGGCCTGGCGCGCGCGATCCGCGCCGCGGTTTCCGGCCGCCCGGGCGGCGTCTATCTGGATCTGCCGGGCAAGCTTTTCTCGCAGGTGATGGACGCATCAGCCGGCGCGAAGTCGCTGGTCAAGGTCATCGACCCGGCTCCGGCCCAGATTCCGGCTCCCGCTGCGGTCAAGCGCGCGCTCGATGTCCTCAAGAGCGCCAAGCGCCCCCTGATCATCCTCGGCAAAGGTGCCGCCTACGCGCAGGCCGATGACGCGATCCGCGCCCTGGTCGAGAAAAGCGGCATTCCTTTCCTGCCGATGAGCATGGCCAAGGGTCTGCTGCCCGACACCCATCCGCAATGCGCGGGTGCTGCGCGCTCGACGGTGCTGAAGGATGCCGATGTCGTGATGCTGATCGGCGCGCGCCTCAACTGGCTGCTGTCGCACGGCAAGGGCAAGAGCTGGGGCGAGCCCGGATCGAAGAAGTTCATCCAGATCGACATCGAGCCCAAGGAGATGGACTCTAACATCGAGATTGTCGCTCCCATGGTCGGCGACATCGGCTCCTGCGTCGCCGCGCTTCTTGAGGGCATCGACAGCAAATGGCCGGCCGCGCCATCGGACTGGACCGGCGCCGTCAGGGCGAAAAAGGAAGAAAACATCGCCAAGATGGCGCCGCGGCTGATGAACAATGCTTCGCCGATGGACTACCACGGCGCGCTCGGCGCGCTGCGGACCATCGTCAGGGAGCGGCCGGATGCCATCCTCGTCAATGAAGGCGCCAACACGCTCGATCTCGCGCGCGGCGTCATCGACATGTATCAGCCGCGCAAGCGGCTGGACGTCGGCACCTGGGGCGTCATGGGCATCGGCATGGGCTTTGCCATCGCAGCAGCGATTGAGACCGGAAAACCGGTGCTCGCGGTCGAAGGCGATAGCGCGTTTGGTTTCTCCGGCATGGAGGTCGAGACCATCTGCCGGTACAACCTGCCGGTCTGCATCGTCATCTTCAACAATGACGGCATCTATCGCGGCACCGACGTTAATCCGACCGGCGGCCCGGACGTAGCACCGACCGTCTTCGTCAAGGGCGCGCGCTACGACAAGATGATGGAAGCGTTCGGCGGCGTCGGCGTCCATGTGACGACGCCCGACGAACTGAAGCGTGCGGTCGATGCCGCCATGGACTCCGGCAAGCCAACCCTCATCAACGCCGCGATCGACCCGGCGGCCGGCAGCGAGAGTGGCCGCATCGGCAACCTCAACCCGCAAAGCAAACTTCGCAAAAAGTGAGACAGTAACCCATCGGCGTCATTCCCCGCGCAGGCGGGGAATCCAGTAGCCACCGAACCATCGTGAGACAAAGACCGTGCCCGACTGAATCGACGGCGATTACCGGATGCCCACTTCCGCGGGGCATGACGACAACAGAATAGATCTGAGGAGAAAGATTATGACAAAGGCGCTGAAGGGCGTTCGCATTCTCGATTTCACCCACGTCCAGTCAGGCCCGACCTGCACGCAATTGCTGGCATGGTTCGGCGCCGACGTGATC
>DATHHQ010000816.1:0-2440 GCA_035490095.1 Bradyrhizobium sp. | reverse complement strand
ATTGGTGCCCTTTTCGTATTTCTGAACCTGCTGGAACGTGAGGCCCAGCGCTTCGCCGAGTTTTTCCTGGCTCATGCCCAGCATGATGCGGCGCATACGCACACGGCTGCCGACATATTTGTCAACAGGGTTGGGCGCTTTGGTCGACATATCCAACACTCCTTGGGATTACGCGCGCTGGTGGTGAGGCATAACGAAAGCGTTGTATGCCCCACCCGCCAATACCGTCAAATACTGCTCGGAGAGTTGGTAAAGGATTGCAGACAATTTGAGCGAATGAGGCGGATGGGATCCATCCTCGAAGGCGGGGCGCAGAATGCGAATGGCGTAGCCGATCTGTCAACTAGTGATTTCCCGTAGCCGATATTTCTACCTCCACCCTAGTTCAAACGTGAATCGGCATTATCGGAAATCAGGCAGCTCGCTTAGCGACGCGCCGCCGAATGATGAAAATCAAGGCGGCGGCGGCGATGATGGCTGCGGGAATGTCGCCGGTGCGTGCGTAAATGGTCGGCGGAATCGCCGACGGCAGGTTGGAATCCAACACGCCTTCGACGCCGAGACCGAGTCGCGAAACGATCCGCCCCAACGGATCGATCACAGCGGAAATGCCTGTGTTTGCTGCACGAACCACGGGCAGCCCTTCTTCGATCGCGCGCAGGCGCGCCTGCTGCAGATGCTGATACGGGCCGGTCGAGATTCCGAACCAGCCATCATTGGTCAGGTTGACGATCCAGCCCGGACGGTCGTCCCGCACTGCAACATCCCCGGGAAATATGGCCTCATAGCAAATCAAAGGTAGTGCGCGCGGCGCATTCGGTATCTCCATCGTGCGGCGACGCGCGCCCGGAATAAATCCGCCCTGAACCTTGGTGAGCTGCACGAAGCCGAGTTTTTCCATCCAATCCTGGAACGGCAGATACTCGCCGAATGGAACCAGATGCAGCTTGTCGTAAATCGACAGTACACTGCCGTCATGGTCGATGGCGTAGATCGAATTGTAGGCGCGTGTGATTTTCGTGCCGGGCGGCAGATCCGGCGCGCGCACCGAGCCGGTGAGCAGGATAGTGCCCTTTGGCAACAGCTCGGCGATCTGCGCCATCGCCTCGGCTTCGCGCGTCAGGAAAAACGGGAACGCCGATTCAGGCCAGATCAAAATGCTGACGTCGCGCACGCCGGTGGATTGCGGTCCGGAGGCGCGATCCGACAGCGTCAGATATTTTTGCATCACCTCCGCCTTGGCGGCATAATTGAACCTGACATCCTGCTGCAGATTGGGCTGCATGATCCGCAGCTTGACGTTTGCAACCGTCGCAGTGGGTTGCAGCGTCAAGCGCACGCCGCCGAAAATGCCCATCGCCACGAGCAGCAGCAGGGCTGTCGCCGGCGCGATCCAGGGTCTGCGCCCGCGCGACCTTCCATCGATCAACACGGCCGGGCTGGCGAAGATCGCGACGCTGAGAAATGTCAGGCCCCACAGCCCGATCAGCGACGCCGTCTGCGCCAGCGCCAACGGTTCGGTCAGTGCGTAGCCTAACGCATTCCATGGAAAGCCCGTGAGCGCATGCCCGCGCAGCCATTCGCTTAACGTCAGACCGACGGCAAGCGCGATCACCCGCGAAGCATCCCTGGTCCACATCAGGCGCGCCAGCGCGAAGCCGAGCGCGGTGAACAGCGCCAGATAAGCCGGCAGGCCGAGCACGGCGAACGGCATCAGCCACGCGAATGTGGGGGCATCGACCAGGAACGCGTAGCCGATCCAGTACAGTCCCGGCACGAAATAGCCGAGCCCGAACCACCAGCCGGCCATCGCCGCCGCCGGCACGCCGCGCCGGCGTCCCGCGGCCGCGCCGTCGATCAGCCAGACCATGACCGGAAAAGTCAGGAATAGCACCGGCCATGCATTGAACGGCGCCATCGCCAGCGCCGACAACGCCCCCGCGACGACCGCAATAGCGGCGCGCTTCCATCCCCATGACAGGATGATCGCAAGACCGGCGGCGCGGAGGTTGGCCGCGAGCTTCACTGCGAACCGGCTCCATCGCCGGGCGGCGGGCTCACATTGTCATTGGCCTGCGGATGACCTGCCTCGGGCGTGGCTTCGCGGCGACGGGGTTCGCGCTGAGCGCGCACCGCAGGGCGTTCCTTGCGCGTGGCGATGCGCAGGCGCTTGACCCGCCTCGGATCGGCATCGAGCACCTCGATTTCGAAATTGCCAGGGCCCGAAATGACTTCGCCGCGCACCGGCAGGCGGCCGACATGAGTGACGAGATAGCCGCCGAGCGTCTCGACTTCCTCTCCGGCTTCGCCGGTAACGAACTCCTCGCCGATCACGGAACGGACGTCGTCGAGGCTGGCGCGCGCGTCGGCGATGAAGGAATTATCCGCCTGCCGCACGATCGCCGGCGGTTCGTCGCTGTCGTGCTCGTCGTCGATCTCG
>DATHHQ010000815.1:0-6751 GCA_035490095.1 Bradyrhizobium sp. | reverse complement strand
TTCGAGCCGGATTACGCGGCCGTCAACGCCGAGCGTGTGGTGCCGACCTTCATTCATGACGGCCATTCGGTGTTTCAGTCGCTGGCGATCATCGAATATCTCGACGAGATTCAGCCCACACCGCGGCTGATACCGCAAGATCCGAAAGAGCGGGCCTATGCGCGCTCGCTGGCGCTGATGACGATTGCCGATGCTCATCCGCTGACGACGCCCCGCGTTCGCAATCATCTCGCTAAGACGTTTGGCGCCGATGCCAAAGCGATCGCGGACTGGGGCACACATTGGACGACGGAGGGACTCGCGACTTATGAACGGCTGCTCGCGAGCCGAGCGCCGGCTCCCTTTGCCCTGGGCAGCGAACCGGGCCTCGCCGATATCTGCATCGCCGGCCAGGTGGTCGGCGCGCAGTATCTCAAGCTTGAATTGGGCGCTTTTCCCGCCGTGGCAGGTCTCGCCGAACGCTGCTTTGCCATGCCGGCGTTTGCGACGTCGCATCCGTTCGAGCAGCCGGGATATAAGGCGGCCGGCGCGGCGCACTGACGGGCGCTTTCAGACGTCGAGGCCGAGCACCCTTGCCGCATTGCCGCCTGCGATCTGGGCCAGCGTGGCCTCGTCCATGCCGTTGACCCCCGCGATGTGTCCGATTGGGTTATATTCAGCCATGTCGAACGGGTAGTCGGTGCCCATCACGATGCGGTCGGGACCGAAGACATCGATCATATATGCCAGTTGATGATAGGTGAAAACAACGGTGTCGAGATAGACCTGCCGCAGATAGGTCGTCGGCGGTAATGGCAGTTCACCATGCGAATCCTGCCGCGCCCCCCAGGCGTGATCGATCCGGCCGGAATAGCCGGGAAGGTAGCCGCCGCCATGCACGGCCATCAATTTCAGATCCGGAAAGCGCGCCAGCGTTCCCGAAAAGATCAGATTGTGAAGTGCCAGCGTCGTGTCGAGGGGATTGCCGAGGACATTGTTGAAATAGAAATGGGTCAGGCGCTCACCATGGGTGAATCCGTTCGGATGCATCATGATGAACGCGCCGAGTTGCTCGGCCTTGGCAAAGAAGGGGCGGAATTTCGGATCGGATAATTCCTGACCATCGACGTTGGTCAGGATCTCGACACCCTTCAATTTCAGCTCGTTCATGATGTAATCAAGCTCGCGGACAGCAATCTCCGGCTCTTGTAATGTTACGACGCCGAGCCCGACGAATCGGTCGGGCTTGCGCGAGCAATATTCCACCACGCCATCATTGGCGAGGCGATGGGCGGCTTCCGCGATTTTGGGGTCGATCGAATAATAACATTGGCCCGGCGCCGGCGCCACGACCTGAATGTCGATACCCATTTTGTCCAGATCGAACAGTCGGCGGTCGATCGTGGTCATGACTTCGCTGACGTCCTTCTCCTGCTGCGCGTTGATTTCCCTGGTTGGAGCGTCCGCGAAATATGCGAGCGGGATCCGGCCGACGTCGATGTGCGGTTGCGCCAGCTTGGCGGCCTGGGGAACCACGATGTGGGCGTGGATATCGATCGTGACAGACGACGGGCGGCGGGCGAGGCCGTCGGCGTCGTGGATGCGTGCGGCGGTCCGGCCATAGCGATTCTTGCGATCGATCATTGAAATGCTCGTTTGCTCAAGGTGACAGTTTCGGGGTTGGACGATAGGTTGAGGCGACTAGGACTTGCCCTTGCGCTGGGTCCAGCGGGTCGAAACCGCGGTTGCGTCGGCGTCGCCAAGGCCCGCAGCTTCGGCTTCCTCATAGCAGGCCAGCGCGCTTGCCGTGACCGGAAGCTCGGCATGAATTGAGGCGCCGAACTGGACCGCGGTGGCGAGGTCCTTTTTCGCGGCGTTGAGGCCGAACGCGGTTTCGCCGAGCGGCGCTCCGCCCAATACTTTGGCGATAGCCGCGCCGCGTCCTTTCATGGCGGTCGGCGTGCCGGCGGTGTCGGACAAAATGTCGATCAGCCGGTCGGCGGGAAGATTGAGCGGCTTGCAGATGGTCAGAGCCTCGCCGAGCGCCTGCCAGTAGACCAGCAGCGGCAAATTGACCGCGAGTTTCATCATCGACCCCGAACCGAGTTCTCCGACATGTTCGATGCGACGGCACATTTGCTCGAGAAGCGGCATTGCCCGAGTGACATCCGCTTTCGTACCCCCCACGAGGCCGAACAGCTTGCCTTCCTTCGCCGGCGCGGTACTGCCGCCCACCGGAGATTCGACAAAGGCAGCGCCTTGCTGCAACACCGCAGCACCGTTCGATTTCATCGTGTCCGGACGGATCGTGCTCATATCGATCACGAGCTTGCCGGCGAGTTTGGATGTCATGATGCCGTTCGGCCCGCGATAAACCGCCTCGGTTGCCGCGTCATTCAGCAGCATCACGATGACGACTTCGCAATCGCCAACCAGTTCCGCGGGGGATGCAAACAGCTTTGCCCCGGCATCGGTCAGGGGCTTTGTCTTTGCTGAATTGCGATTCCAGACACCGACTTCGTGTCCGACCGACATCAACCGCTGAGCGATCGATGATCCCATTCGTCCAGTTCCGCATACGCCGATTTTCATTGCTTGACCTCATTCAGGGAGTGGATTGCCAGATTTGTCATCGTTTGCTTTGCTTAGTGAGTATGAACGACGCCGAGATTTTGGGCGATCAGCTCTTCATTGTTCATAATGTCGCTGGCGTTGCCGGCGAACACGCAGCGTCCAGTGTTGAGGATGACCGCCTGATCCGCAACATCGAGCGCCAGCTGGATATTTTGTTCGACGAGAACGATGGATTGCCCTTCCTCCTTCAATCGTCTGATGGTGCGGCCGACTTCGGCGACGATCAGAGGCGCAAGGCCTTCCGACGGTTCATCGAGCAGAAGCACCCGTGGATTGCCCATCAGCGCGCGCCCGATCGCAAGCATCTGCTGTTCGCCTCCGGAGAGCGTGCCGGCATATTGCCCGTGGCGCTCGCGCAGCCGTGGAAACAGGGTGTAGATCCGGTCGACATTCCATGGTGTGCCGGCCGTACTTTCGCGCTGCTGGGCCACAGCAAGGTTTTCCCGGACCGTAAGCGACGGAAACACACGACGTCCCTGCGGTACGAGACCGATCCCGAGATGCGAGATGCGTTCGGGGCTGAGCCCTTCGATTGACTCACCAAACAGCCTGATTTCTCCGTCCCTGGGCTTCAAAAAACCGATGATGGCCGAGATGCAGGTGGTTTTCCCCGCACCATTGCGTCCCAGCAGCGCCAACAGGCCGCCCGGCTGCAGCGCAAAGCTGACGCCGTGCAAGATGTGGCTGTCGCCATAAAATGCATGCACATTGGCCAGACTGAGTGCATCACACGCCAAGATACACCTCACGCGTTCGCTCGTCCGCGATCACGGCATCACGGTCGCCATCGACGATGACGCGGCCGTAATTCAGCAACGTCACGGTCTCGGCAAGGTCAAGGGCAGTGTCCATGTCATGTTCGATCATGATCATGGTGGTCTCCTGCGGGATCGATGCAATCAGTGACTTCACGGTCGATCGCTCGGTGTTCGAAAGGCCCGCCAGCGGTTCGTCCAGCAACAGCACGCGCGGCTTTTGCGCAAGCGCCATGGCAAGCTCAACCCGACGCTTTTCGCCATAGGCAATATCGGACACCGGATGCGCCGCCAAATGCAAAAGCCCGACCGTATCGAGGACACGGCGGGCCTCGGTTGCGAGGTCGCCGTAAGACGACAACGGCCGCCACATCTGCCAGCGCGACGGCAGCAAACCGAGCAGGCCGAGCGTGACGTTGTGCTCGAGCGTGTCGCCGGTGAACAGGGTAATGATCTGGTAGGTTCGCGACAGTCCGAAATGCGCACGCTTGTAGGGTGCGAAATACGTGACGTCGGTGCCGAACAGCTTGATCTGTCCCGAACTCGGCCGCATGTCGCCGTTGATCTGGTTGAACAGTGTGGTCTTGCCGGCGCCATTCGGACCAATGATCAGGCGGCGCTCGCCCGGCCGTATCGCCAGCGATACGCCTTGCGTTACGACAAGGCCGCCAAACGCCTTCGTCAGGTCTGTCACTTCAAGGGCGTAGCCGGATGTGAGTGGGGTCATCGCGATCCCCTGCGCAGTCCCGTCAGCAGTCGGCTTATGCCGGGGACGATTCCCGTCGGCATCACCAGAACGATGAACAGGAATACCAGACCCAGCAGCATGTTCCATCGCTCGATATAGGCCGAGGCGTAGTTCTTCAGCAGCAGCACAAGTGCTGCGCCGACAACCGGACCGCCGAGCGTTCCCGAGCCACCCGCAATCACACCGAGCAAGGCCTCTGCCGAACTCGTGGTAGAAAGCGAGGTCGGGTGGATATATTTATTGTAATAGACGTAAAGCAATCCGGATACGCCGCCCCAAAAGCCGGCATAGATGAAGGTGATCCACCGGATCATCCAGGGATTGAAGCCCAGAGCCGCCATCCGGCGCGGCTGGTCGCGCACGCCTTTCAATGACGATCCGAACGACGACGACACAAAAGTCGCCATCATGAGGAAGGCTAACGTCGCCACCACCAGCGCGAACCAGTAAAACGATGCCGCGCTGTCGAGCGAAATGCCAAACGGCATCGGCCGGGTCAGTCCGGCTATTCCATTGTCGCCGTTGGTCACGTTGGACATGCGATAGGCGAGCCCCCACAGCACCTGTGATAAAGCCAGCGTGATCATGAGAAAGCCCAGGCCGGTCGCACGAAGCGCGATGACGCCGAAGAAGGCTGCCATCGCGGTCGTGCCTGCGATCGAGACGATGGCGCCCGTCCCATGCCCCAGTCCGTATCGGCTTGTCAGCAGCGCGGAGATATAGGCGGCGACGCCGAGATATGACGCGTGCCCGAGGGACGTCATCCCGCCAAAACCCACCAGCAGGTTCAGGCTGAGTGCAAAGATCGCCGCTATCAGGATCTGGCTGGCGAGGTTGATGTAGAAATCGCCCGCCAAAAAGGGCGGGAGGAGAAACGATGCGGCAAGCAGGGCAGCGCCGATCCACTTCATGCGCCGACACGCCCGAACAGGCCTTGCGGCCGAAACGCAATGACGAAGATCATCGGCAGGAACAGGATGACGTAGGCCAACTCCGGAAACAGCGCCGTCCCGAATGTATAGATGAACCCGATGATGAAGCTGCCGATAAACGCACCCAGCAGGCTGCCAATCCCGCCCAGAATCACGACGATCAGCGCCAGCGGAAGCATGTCGGCATCCAGCCCCGGATAGGCGGATAGGATCGGTCCGCCCAGCACGCCGCCGGCGCCGGCGATGCCGGCGCCCAGGCAAAACACAATAGTGAACAAATTGGAGACGGGGATTCCGACCGCGCGGGCCATCTGGCTGTCGTCGACGCCGGCGCGGATCATGGCGCCAAGGCGCGTCCGCTCCAGCAGGAAATACAGCGCGATGGCAGCACCAATGGCGCATCCCACCAACACCAGCCGATAGGTTGGGAACACAAAACCAAACACCCGTGTCGGCGATTGCAAGCTCTGCGGCGTCGGCACCGGGATCGAATCGCCTCCCCACAGCACCAGGCACGCGTCCGAAATAATGAACGACATGCCAAGGGTAACCAGCACCTGACCGAGCGGGTTGGTCTTCAGTCGGGTCAGCACCAGCCGTTCGAAAAGACCGCCGATTGCTGCAACGGCAATTCCGGCGCCGAGCGCGGTCACCCAGATATTCAAGCCATCGAAGGAACGCAGCGCCGTCGCTCCGAAATAGGTGCCGAGCATGAAGAAGGCGCCGTGCGTCAGGTTTGCCAGTCGCATCAGGCCGAAGATCAGCGAGAACCCCGACGAGAGCAGAAACAACAGACCACCAAGCGACAGGCTGTTGAGACCCTGGATGATCCAAAACTGCATCGTCTGCCGATCTTGTCCGGAAAGCTGCGGGATCGTCGCCGCGCAACGCAAGCAGATTTATTGCTCCAGGTTTTTTGCCGGCGGATAGTCGCGGGAATAGACCGGATTCTTCAGGAAGGCGGTCTTGTCATAGGTCCAGAACTGGGTGACATCGGGGTAGGTCTTGATGACGGAGTTGACCAGCCGCCCATCTTTCCGTGTAACTTTGCGAATATAGACATCGCCGACGGCGTTGCCGAACTCGTCGAATTTAACAACGCCGCGTACCGTCTCCGCGTTGCTGCCGCGGATCCCGGTCATCAGCGCTTTCTTGTCCTCCGCATTTGCCTTCGCGGCTTTCAGCCCGGCTTCCAGAACTTGGCCAGAAACGTAGGTGCCGCCGGCATAATAGCCGGGATCGTATTTGAACTGCTTGCGGAACGCCTCCGCGAACGGTTTATTGAGCGGATTGTCCAGTTCTGCGGAGTACCAGCTGGTGGTCACAATCCCCAGCGCCTCGTCACCCATATTGCGAAGCACGGATTCATCGAGCGCCGTCATGCCGCCGATTACGGCCATCTTGTCCTTCAGGCCATATTCGATAAATTGGCGAAGGAAGCGGAATCCGTTCGAGCCGGCAGTGCCAAGGAAGATCGCATCCGCGCTTTTCACCTGCGCGACATAACTGCCGTAATCCGGTGTCGCCAGCGGCGTGAAGATCTTTTGAATGATCTTGCCACCATTGTCCTCGAACGCGCGCTGGAAACCGGCGCACATTTCGTGCCCGTAGGCAAAGTCGTCGGCGATGGTTACGATCTTCTTGTATTTCAGTTCCTTGGCGGCATAATCTGCCAGCGGGTAGGCGCATTGCGCCGACGTTGA
>DATHHQ010000814.1:0-4176 GCA_035490095.1 Bradyrhizobium sp. | reverse complement strand
GCGGCGCGACAATATCGAGGCCAAGGGCGGCACCTGGTCGATCGAGGAAGAGAACGAATTTCGCGCGCCGACGCGGGCGCAATTCGAAAGCCAGGGCAATCCGTATTATGCCACCGCCCGGCTATGGGATGACGGCGTGATTGATCCCGCCGACACGAGGCTGGTGCTGGGTCTTGGTCTTTCGGCCGCAGCCAATGCGCCGATCGAGCCCACTCGTTTTGGCCTGTTCAGGATGTGACGATGGATCGCTCCAAACAGTACCGGCGGTTTCGCACCCTGCTGATCGCCAATCGCGGCGAGATCGCCTGCCGCGTGATCCGCACCGCAGGGGCGATGGGGCTGCGCACGGTTGCGGTCTATTCCGAGGCCGACCGTGGCGCGATGCACGTTGCGATGGCCGATGAGGCAGTGCTGCTCGGGCCGGCGCGGGCGCGCGACAGCTATCTCAACATCGAACGCGTGATCGATGCGGCGCGCCTGAGCGGCGCCGAAGCCGTGCATCCCGGCTACGGTTTTCTGTCCGAGAGCGCCGAATTCGCGCAGGCCTGCCTCGACGCAAGATTAGTATTCGTCGGTCCGACCGCCGGCATGATCAGGGCGATGGGCTCGAAGTCCGGCTCGAAAATGCTGATGGAGAAGGCCGGCGTGCCGCTGGTGCCGGGCTATCACGGCGAAGCCCAGGACGAAACGACGCTCGCGAAGGCCGCCGGCAAAATCGGCTTTCCGGTTCTGGTCAAGGCCTCGGCGGGTGGCGGCGGCCGCGGCATGCGCATCGTGCGCTCGGGCGGCGAACTTGCAGCCGCAATCGTCAGCGCCAAACGCGAGGCCAAGGCCGCGTTCGGCGACGATCGCATGCTGATCGAGAAATTCGTCGACAATCCCCGCCATATCGAGGTGCAGATCGTCGGTGACAGCCACGGCAATCTGCTGTCGCTGTTTGAGCGCGAATGCACGTTGCAGCGTCGGCATCAGAAAGTGATCGAGGAAGCGCCATCGCCGACACTCAACGCCACGCAGCGCGAGGCGGTGTGCGCCGCCGCCCGCAAGGCGGCTGCCGCGGTGGATTATGTCGGTGCCGGCACCATCGAGTTCGTCTCTGACGGCAAGGACGTCTTCTTCATTGAAATGAATACACGGCTGCAGGTCGAGCATCCCGTGACCGAGCTGATCACGGGCATTGATCTCGTGGAATGGCAGCTGCGCGTGGCGTTCGGCGAAAAGCTGCCGCTGACTCAGGACCAGATTACGCTGAGCGGTCACGCGATCGAAGCGCGGGTCTACGCCGAGAATCCACACAAGAATTTCATGCCGTCGGTCGGCAGGATACGGACCTGGCGCACGCCGGAGCCGTTGAACGGCCTGCGCATCGATGCCGGATATCGGGAGGGCGATGCGGTCTCGCCGCACTACGACGCCATGCTGGCCAAGGTGATCGCGTGGGCACCGACCCGCGATGCTGCGATCGAGAGGCTTAATCGCGGGCTCGAGGACACGGACGTGCGTGGCATCGTCACCAACATTCCCTTCCTTTCGGCGCTGGTGACGCACCCGCACGTTCGCGCCAACGCCATCGACACCGGCTTCATCGAGCGTGAATTGAAGAACCTGACGCCGCCGCCTGCGGCATCGGGCGATCTCGAGCTTTGCGCAGCCGTCGCGGCAATCCTGGACGACGAGCAGCAAGCCGCGCGCGCGGAGGCGCATTCGCCGTGGCGCACCTCCGGCTGGATGCCGGTGGGCCGGCGGCAGCGGGTGTTTACGTTCCGGCACGCGCACGAGGCCGAGCAGGAGATATGCCTGCAATATGGCAACGGCCCCGCGACGCTGTCGATCGGCGAGCGCGAATTTGCCTTCGCGTCTTCGCCCCGGGACGGCGGCGGGTTCGATCTGGTGCTCGACCGTATGAAATCCCGCGTCGTCGCCGTTATCGAAGGCCATGAACTATATTTGCGAACGCGTAACGGCCGCTTCGATCTGCATTGGGTCGATCCGTTCGGTGGCGACGACGAAGAGCACGTCGGCGAGGACAAAATCGTGGCGCCGCTGCCCGGAACCGTGGTGGCGTTGCTGGCTGAAGTGGGCGCGACGCTGGAGAAGGGCGCGGCTATTCTCACGCTTGAAGTGATGAAGATGGAGCAGACCCTGCGTGCTCCCTTCGCAGGCGTGCTGAAAGTGATAAAATGCAAGGTCGGCGATATCGTGCAGGAAGGCGTCGAACTCGCCGAAATCGAGCCGGCACCATCGTGAGCAGCCTCGCGAGATCATCATGAGCGATTTGGTACGCATCGTTGAAGTCGGCCCGCGCGACGGCCTGCAAAACGAGAAGACGCCCGTCAGCGTCGCGGCCCGCATCGCCTTTATCGAGGCGCTGATCGGCGCCGGGCTGCACACCGTCGAAGTCGGAGCGTTCGTATCGCCGAAGGCGATCCCGCAGATGGTGAATTCGGATCAGGTCTTGCGTGGCGTCAGTCACCATCCAGACAGCGAATTCCACGTGCTGGTGCCGAACGAAAAGGGCTACGACGCCGCGCGCGCGGCCGGCGCCCAGGTGATCGCGGTATTTGCCTCGGCCTCGGAGGGTTTTTCGCGGGCCAATATCAATTGCTCGGTCGCCGAGTCCATCGAGCGCTTCAAGCCTGTCGTCATCAGAGCCAAAGCTGACGGAATCGAGGTGCGCGGCTATATCTCCTGCGTGCTCGGTTGCCCCTATGACGGCGAGGTGAAGCCGCAGGCCGTGGTGGACGTCGCAAAGCTGTTGTGGGATCTCGGCTGCTACGAAGTCTCGCTCGGCGATACCATCGGCGTCGGAACGCCGCTCAAGGCGCGGCATCTGTTGCGCGCCGTGGCCGGCGTGGTGCCGATGGCTCATCTCGGGATGCATTTCCACGACACCTATGGCCAGGCGCTGGCCAATCTCTATGCGGGGATGGAGGAGGGCGCGCGCGTGATCGATTCCGCGGCCGGCGGTCTCGGCGGCTGCCCTTATGCGCCGGGTGCGACCGGCAACGTCGCGACCGAGGACGTGATCTATATGCTTGAGGGCATGGGGATTGCGACCGGGGTCGATATGCCAAGACTGGTGGCGGCCACCAATGAGATCAGCCGCCTGATCGGCCGACCACCGGTGAGCCGGGTCGCGGCGGCGATCAATGCAAAGCGGGTGAAGTAACTCCTCATGGTGAGGAGGCGCTCTTGCGCCGTCTCGAACCATGAGGCCGATAATGCCTCATCCTTCGAGACGCGCGCGAAGAGCGCGCTCCTCAGGATGAGGCATCCTCACCGTCCGCCGTCAGGTCCCATCACCAGATCGGGCAGGAACGTTGAAATCTGAGGCACGAAGCACAGCACCACCACAGCCAGCATCATCAGCAGTACGAACGGCAGCGTGCCCCAGATCACTTCGCTTAAGGGGATATCGGGTGCGACGTTGCGAATGACAAAAATATTCAGGCCCACCGGCGGATGAATCAGCCCCATCTCCATCACGATGGTCATGACGACGCCGAACCAGATGATGTCGAAATTGGCCGCGCGCAGCGGCGGCAGGATGATCGGCGCGGTCATCAGGATGATCGACACCGGCGGCAGAAAAAACCCGAGCACGACGACCATGACAAGGATCGCCGCCAGCAATTCCCATCGCGGCAGATGCATCGCGACAATCGATTCCGCGACCGATTGCGAGATGTGCAGGTAGCTCATGACGTAGGAATACAATAGCGACATGCCGATGATCATCATCAGCATGGTCGACTCCCGGATCGTCGATTTCAGGATAGGCGCCAGATCGGAAGGCCGCCACACGCTGTAGATCAGCGCGATCAGCACCAGCGCGAGCAGCCCGCCGAGCCCGGCGGTTTCCGAAGGCGTCGCGTAGCCGCCATAGAGCGCAATCATCACCCCGGTCAGCAACAGCACGAACGGCAGTACCCGCGGCAGCACGTTGAAGCGCTCCGCCATGGTGAAATCGTCACGCGCGAGAATGGCCGAGGTTACGCCGGTCTTGGCGTAGATGGCGCTCGCCGCGGCAAATTCCTTGCGAAAGTGGATCACCGCGTAAACGCCGAACAAGGAGACCAGCAGCAGGCCGGGTCCGATGCCGGCGAGGAACAGCCGCCCCAGCGACTTTTCCGCCGCAACCGCGAACAGGATCATTGTGATTGAAGGCGGCAGCAG
>DATHHQ010000813.1:0-9445 GCA_035490095.1 Bradyrhizobium sp. | reverse complement strand
GCGCGCGCGATGGTGGTGTGGACCGCGCTCAAGAGCGACGTGGCCCACCGGTCCAGCGATCCCAAGGACCGTCAGGAAGCGGACGATCACATGGGATTGATGACGCCGGTCATGAAAGGGGTCATGACCGACGTTGGATTTTCCAACGCGGTGCTGGCGCAGCAGATGTACGGCGGCCACGGCTATATCGCCGAACAGGGCATGGAGCAGTTCGTGCGCGACGCGCGCATCGCCATGCTCTATGAGGGCGCCAACGGCATTCAGGCGCTCGACCTGGTCGGGCGCAAGCTGCCGCGCGATGGCGGCCGCGCGGTAATGTCGTTTTTCGGCGAAGTGGCCGGGTTCGCCAAGGATCACGGCGCCGACGAAGCCATGAAGCCCTATGTCGCGCCGCTGAGCACGGCGCTCGGCCATCTGCAGCAGGCCACCACATGGCTGATGCAGAACGCGATGGCCAAGCCCGACAATGCCGGCGCCGCCGCCACCGACTACATGCAGCTGTTCGGCCTCGTCACTTTCGCCTACATGTGGGCGCGGATGGCGAAAGTCGCGCAGGACAAGATTGCGGCCGGCGGCACGACGCCCTATTTGACTACCAAGCTGGTGACCGGCCGCTTCTTCATGGAACGGATGCTGCCGGAAACTTCGGTGCATCTTGCGCGCATCCAGACCGGAAGCGCGACCACCATGGAATTGGCGGCGGAAGCGTTCTGATCGGAGAAATTCTTCCACGGCGTTCGACCAGATCCGCGACAGCTTACCAATCGCCTATATATTATGATCCTCATACCAGGAGGGCGTCATGCCTGAGGCATATATCTACGATCACGTTCGCACGCCGCGCGGCCGCGGCAAGGCCGATGGCGCGCTGCATGAAGTGACCGCACTGGCGCTGGCGACGGCGCCGCTGAAAGCTCTCAAGGAGCGCAACAATCTGGCCAAGGACGTCGTCGATGACGTCATTCTCGGCGTGGTCGATCCGGTCGGCGAGGCCGGCTCCGATATCGCACGCTTCGCGGCGCTGAACGCCGGTCTCGGCGAATCCGTTCCCGGCATTCAGATCAGCCGCTTCTGTGCCTCGGGCCTCGATGCCGTGAATTTCGCCGCCGCCCAGATCATGAGCGGTCAGCACGAACTCACCATCGGCGGCGGCGCCGAGTCGATGAGCCGGGTCGGCATCGGCGCCTCCGGCGGCGCCTGGCCGATGGATCCGTCGATCGCGGTGCCGGCCTATTTCATGCCGCAGGGCGTGTCGGCCGATCTGATCGCGACCAAATACGGTTTCTCGCGCGACGACGTCGACGCCTATGCGGTGCAGAGCCAGCAGCGCGCCGCCAAGGCGTGGGACGAGGGCCGCTTCAACAATTCGGTGGTCCCGGTGAAGGACGTCAATGGCCTCACCCTTCTCGCCAAGGACGAGCACATGCGGCCGACGACGACGATGCAGTCGCTCGGCCAGTTGCAACCGTCGTTCGTGGCGATGGGACAAATGGGCGGCTTCGATGCGGTGGCGATCCAGTCGCATCCGGAAATCGAACGCATCAACTACGTGCATCATGCGGGCAACTCGTCGGGCATCGTCGACGGCGCCGGCGCTGTCCTGCTCGGCAGCAAGGAGGCCGGTGCGAAACATGGCCTGAAGCCGCGCGCAAAGATACGCGCCTTCGCCAATATCGGCTCTGAGCCCGCGATGATGCTGACCGGCCCGGTCGACGTGACCGAGAAGCTGTTCGAGCGCTCCGGCATGAAGAAATCGGACATCGATCTGTTCGAATTGAACGAGGCGTTCGCCTCGGTGGTGCTGCGCTACATCCAGGCCTTCGACATCGACAACGCCAAGATCAACGTCAATGGCGGCGCGATCGCGCTCGGCCATCCGCTCGGCGCCACCGGTGCCATGATTCTCGGCACCGTGCTCGACGAGCTCGAGCGCACCAACAAATCGACCGCGCTGATCACGCTGTGCATCGGCGGCGGCATGGGCACCGCGACCATCATCGAGCGGGTTTAAGGCGAGCGATCGTAGGGTGGGCAAAGCGAAGCGTGCCCACCGAAACCGTCGCTGGATAAGAATGGTGGGCGCGGCGCGAGTGCGGCTTTGTCCACCCTACGAACTGAGACGAGAACAGAGACTGATGCCGAAGATCGACCTGAGTGCATTGCCGGCGCGCAGTGGAACGACGTATCCGGAACCGTTCGCTGGAATTGTCGATGGCCGCGAATGGCAATCGCTGGGCGCGGCGGCGGGCTTGAGCCAATTCGGCGTCAACCTCGTGCGGTTGAAACCGGGGGCAGCATCGTCGGCGCGCCATTGGCACGAGCAGGAAGATGAGTTTGTTTATATGATTGAAGGCGAACTGGTGCTGGTCGAGGATGAGGGAGAGACGATCGTGAAGCCGGGCGACGCCGCGGGCTTCAAGGCCGGTGTTCCCAACGGCCATCATCTTTTGAACCGCACGGACCGCGACGCCGTGTTTCTGGTCGTCGGCACGCGCGTGCCACGCGAACGCTGTCACTACCCCGATATCGATCTTGCTTTCGAGCAGGACGGAGATCGTTACCGAACAACGCATAAATCCGGCGCGCCGTATGGCGACTGGCAACGCGACTGAGGGAGCACGCTATGGCTTACAAGAATTTCAAGGTTGAGACCGACGCCGACGGCATTGCGCTGGTGACATGGGACATTCCCGGCCGTTCGATGAACGTGCTCGACGAAACCACGATGTCCGAGCTCGAAGAAATCGTGAAGCAGACGTCCGCCGACGCCGCCGTCAAGGGCGTCGTCGTCACCTCGGGCAAGGAGGCGTTCTCGGCCGGCGCCGATCTGTCCATGCTCGAAGGCATGAACCACCGATATACCGAACTGCTCAAGGCCAAGGGCGAGGTCGCGGCCAACCAGATGCTGTTCGACGAGAGCCGCAAATCCTCGCTGGTGTTTCGCGCCATCGAGACCAGCGGCAAGCCGTGGGCTGCCGCGATCAACGGCCTCGCGCTCGGCGGCGCGTTCGAACTCACGCTGTCGTGCCATTACCGCGTCGCCGCCGAGAATCCGAAGACCCGTCTCGGGTTGCCGGAGGTCAAGGTCGGGCTGTTTCCCGGAGCCGGAGGCACCCAGCGCGTGCCGCGTATCGTTCCTCCGCAGGACGCGATGCAGTTGCTGCTG
Organism: Bradyrhizobium sp.; assembly: GCA_035490095.1. Taxonomy (GTDB): domain Bacteria; phylum Pseudomonadota; class Alphaproteobacteria; order Rhizobiales; family Xanthobacteraceae; genus Bradyrhizobium. The sequence goes on along the minus strand of DATHHQ010000813.1, from coordinate 6,279 downwards.
AAGGGCGAAGCGGTCAATCTCGAAAAAGCCAAGACGTTGAAGCTGGTCGATGCCGTCGTCCCGGCGGGCGATCTCATCAAGGCCGCAAAGGACTGGATCAAAGGTGGCGGCAAGGCGGTCGCGCCCTGGGATGAGAAAGGCTTCAAGCTGCCGGGCGGCCCGGTGTTCTCCAAGGCCGGCATGATGATGTTCCCGGCCGGCAACGCGATCTACCGCCGCGAGACCTACGATAACTATCCGGCGGCGCGCGCCATCATGCAGTGCGTTTATGAAGGATTGCAGCTGCCGATCGACGCGGCCTTGCGGGTCGAATCGCGCTACTTCACCCAGATCCTGCGCAGCAAGGAAGCCGCGGCCATGATCCGCAGCCTGTTCCTGTCGATGCAGGAATTGAACAAGGGCGCGCGGCGGCCGCCAAACGTGCCGCCGACCAAGGTCAAGAAGCTCGCCATCATCGGCGCCGGCTTCATGGGCGCCAGCGTCGGCTACGTCTCGGCACGCGCCGGCATCGAGGTGGTGCTGATCGACCGCGATCAGGAGAGCGCCGACAAGGGCAAGGGTCACGCCAAGGCTGTCATCGACGATCTGATCAAGAAGGGCCGTGCCAAGGAAGGCGATCGCGACGCCATCCTGGCGCGCATCAGCGCGACCGCCGACTACAACGTGTTGAAGGACTGCGATCTGATCATCGAAGCGGTGTTCGAGGATCGCAAGGTCAAGGCGGAGACCTACGCCAAGGCCCAGCCGCTCTTGAAATCCGAAGCGATCTTTGCCTCCAACACCTCGACGCTGCCGATCAATTCGCTGGCGGAAGAATTCAAGGACCAGAGCAAGTTCATCGGCATTCATTTCTTCTCGCCGGTCGAGAAGATGATGCTGGTGGAAATCATCGTCGGCAAGAACACCGGCGATGTGGCGCTCGCCACCGCGCTCGATTACGTGCGCGTGATCGGCAAGACGCCGATCGTGGTCAACGACTCCCGCGGCTTCTTTGCCAATCGCTGCGTGCTGCGCTTCACCGCCGAAGGCCTGGAAATGCTGATGGAAGGCGTGCCGCCGGCGATGATCGAGAACACCGCGAAGATGGCCGGCATGCCGGTGGGGCCGCTGTCGCTGTCCGACGAGGTGGCGCTCGATCTCGTGCTCAAGATCATGAAGGCGACCGAAGCCGATCTCGGCGCCAACGCCATCGACCAGAGCCAGAAGAAGCTGCTGGTCGAGATGGTCGAGAAGCAGGGCCGCTTCGGACGCAAGAACAGCAAGGGATTTTACGACTATCCCGAAAAGGGCAAAGGCCAGAAGAGCCTGTGGTCCGAGTTGAGCGGGTTGCAGCCGAAACACCTCGATCCTGATACCCTCGACATTGAGGAGCTCAAGCAGCGCTTCCTGGTGGTGCAGGCGGTGGAAGCCGCGCGCACCGTCGAGGATCACGTCATCACCGACATGCGCGAGGCCGACGTCGGCTCGATCCTCGGTTTCGGCTTCGCGCCGTTCACCGGCGGCACGCTGTCCTATATCGACTTCATGGGCACCAGGAAATTCGTCGAGCTGTGCCACAAACTGGAAGCCAAATACGGCTCGCGCTTCACGCCGCCGAAGCTCTTGATCGAGATGGCGGCCAAGGGCGAGACGTTCTACGGCCGCTTCCCGCCGAAGAAGCTGGCCGCGGCGTAAGACAGTTTTAGCGTCGTCAAGAAAGATCGTCGTCCCGGCCAAGCGAAGCGCGTGCCGGGACCCATAACCACCGGCGGATCGTTTTGAGTAGGTTGGAGCCCCATCCAGCGTAAAAACAAACGCCGGTGGTTATGGGTCCCTGCTTTCGCAGGGACGACGCTGTGGGGGCACTTCCCGCCAATGCTCCGCAGTAACAAAAAGGCCGGATCATCGATCCGGCCTTTTTGCTTATCGTTATCCGCGAAATCTCACGCTGCCTTCATCAGGCCTTCCTTCGTGAGCGCTTGCTGGACCATCGGGCGCGCGGCGACGCGGGCATTGTAGGCCAAAAGGTTCGGCATCGCCGAGAGATCGAACTTCATCCGCTCGGCCCAGGACAGCATCGTGAACAGGTAGCCGTCGGCGACGGTGAACTGCTTGCCCATCAGATAGTCGCGGCCGGCAAGCTGGCTGTTGAGATACTTGAACTTGTCCATCACCCGGTCCTTGAAGAACGCCTTGGCGTCATCGGCCAGCACCGGGCTGAACATCGGGCCGAAGTTCTTGTGCAGTTCCGTGGTGATGAAATTGAGCCATTCCTGCAGTTTGTAGCGCTCGGCGCTGTCGCGGGCAGGCGCCAGGTTCTTGGCGGCGGCCTTGTCGGCAATCATTTGGACGATGACCGGGCCCTCGGTCACGAGTTCGCCGCTATCGAGGGCGAGCGCCGGCACCTGGCCCTTCGGGTTTACCTTCAGGTAGTCGTCGCCGTTCTCGAGCTTCTTGGCTTTCAGATCGACCTTGACCAGATCGTAGGGCAGACCAGCTTCCAGCAGCGCAATATGCGGGGAAAGCGAGCAGGCACCGGGCGAATAATACAGTTTCATCGGGATTTCCTTCCTTTGGATTATTGGCTATGGGAGATCGGGTGATTAAATGCATCTGCATGAAATAGTCAAGATTGATGCAGCTGCATTTAGTGCGGTACACTCGGCCGTCATTATATATCCGTCAGATCTGGATCGGGCCATGAAACGCAAACCATCGACCGAGGCGACGGCAGCCTGGATCCGCCTGATGCGGGTCCAGAGCCGGGTGCTCGACGCCGTCGAGCAGGATTTGAAGAAGGCCGGCTTCCCGCCACTGGCCTGGTATGACGCGTTGCTTGAGCTGTCGCGGGCGCCGTCGGGCGCTGTGCGCCCGGTGGAGCTGGAAAAGCAGATGCTGATTCCGCAATACTCGACCTCGCGGCTGATCGACCGGCTGGTGGACGAGGGACTGGCGGCGCGCCGCGAGTGCAAGATCGACAAGCGCGGCCAGTTTGTTGAGATTACCGAGGCCGGCCGCGAACTGCAGAAGAAGATGTGGAGCGCATATTCCGCGGCAATCGAAAAGCATGTTGGCTCGAAGTTGTCAGATGTGGATGCGTCAAGGCTGTGCGGTCTGCTCGACCGGCTGGGCTGCTCGTGCGATGAAGCTCAGGCGCTCGCCGCAAGAGACGGCGCACCCGCGCGATGATATTGTTCTTACCTTCCGTGTTTACGGGCAACGCTGTCCGTAACCTTCCCCGACACCGCGCGCGTTCGGTCGAAACGCCCCACATCCGGAATTTTCATGGCGCGTGACCAGATCGATATGACGCCGCTGCAATCGTGCGACGAGTTGGTCGCGTGGTTGGAGGCGGGCGTGAAGCCGCCTTCCGAGTTTCGGATCGGCACCGAGCACGAAAAAACGCCATTCACGCTGCAGGGACATCATCCCGTCGCCTACGAAGGCGCGCGCGGCATTGGTGCGCTGCTGGAAGGCATGAAGCTCTTGCTCGGCTGGGAGCCGATCATGGAGCGCGGCAACATCATCGGCTTGTATGACGTGACCGGCGGCGGCGCGATTTCGCTGGAGCCCGGAGGACAATTCGAACTATCGGGCGCGCCGGTCGAGACCGTGCATCAAACCCAGTCCGAACTGATGGCGCATCTGGCGCAGGTGCGCGAAATCGCGGCGCCCCTTGGTATCGGGTTTCTCGGGCTCGGCATGACGCCGTCGTGGTCGCGGGCGCAAATTCCAATGATGCCCAAGGGCCGCTACAGGATCATGACCGACTACATGCCGAAGGTCGGCCAATACGGCCTCGACATGATGTACCGGACCTGCACGGTGCAGACCAATCTCGACTTCTCGTCGGAAGCCGACATGGTCAAGAAGTTGCGGGTGTCGGTTGCGCTGCAGCCGGTGGCTACCGCCCTGTTCGCCAATTCGCCGTTCACCGAAGGCAAGCCCAACGGCTTCCTGTCATTCCGTTCCGAAATCTGGCGCGATACCGACAATGCGCGCTCGGGCATGATTCCCTGGGCGTTCGAGGACGGCATGGGATTCGAACGCTGGGTCGATTACGCGCTGGACGTGCCGATGTATTTCGTCAAGCGCGGCGACACCTATATGGATGTCGCCGGCTCGTCGTTTCGAGCCTTCTTCGAGGGCAGGAACAATTCCCTTCCCGGCGAGCGTCCGACGCTGTCGGACTGGGCCAATCACCTTTCGACGATTTTTCCGGAGGTGCGGCTGAAGCGCTATCTGGAAATGCGCGGCGCCGACGGCGTGCCGTGGGGACGGCTGCCGGCACTGCCGGCGTTCTGGGTCGGATTGCTCTACGACGACACCAGCCTCGACGCGGCATGGGATATCGTGAAGCACTGGAATGCCGGGGAGCGCCAGGCGTTGCGCGACGACGTTCCGCGCCTCGGCTTCAAGGCCAGGATCAAGGATCGCTATCTGTTCGAAATCGCCAAGGAGTGCGTGGCGCTGTCGCATTCGGGCTTGAGGCGGCGCGGCCACATCGATCATCTCGGGCGCGACGAGAGCCGTCATCTCGAGCCGCTGGAGCGGATTATCGAATCAGGACGCACCCCCGCCGAGGAGATGCTCGAGAAGTTTAATGGACCTTGGAAAGGGTCCGTGGAACCGGCCTACGACGAATACGCTTTCTAGATCAGTACGTTGTCTGATTTCTGGGCCGTTCATCCAGCGTACAGGTTGATGGCGATCAAATGGCGGTCCGCGGACAGCGGACAAGTCAAACGAGCGCGCGATCAGCAAAAGTGGGATCCGGTTTTGCGTCCGATCGCGCCCTGATTTTATTGAAAGAGCGCATGATCTTCTCGCCAAACCGCTTACACTTTGGCGGATCAGGCGCTGGTCGAAAGCAATCGCAAATGTGGAGTGCCCGCCTGCTCAGGGCGTGTTTGGTGGCACTCGCTTTTGCGGCGGCCGCTCCCGCCACGCGACCGGCGCAAGCCCAGGCCAATTTCGATCGTCCGGGCGGCGACTATCAGAGTTCGCCGGTCGCCTCGGGCGATCCGGCGGATTGCGCGCTGGTGTGCGAGCGCGATCGGCGCTGCCGGGCGTGGAGCTTCAACTACCCGACCGATATCGCCGGCGGCGCGGTCTGCTGGCTGAAGAGCAACGTGCCTGCGCGCACCCAGGACAATTGCTGCGTCTCGGGCGTGCGCGGCGCCGGCGTGGTCGAACCGCGCAACGGGGGAACGGAAACCTCGATCGACCGGTTCGGCGGCGATTATCGCAATTTCGAATTGAAAAGCGGCGACGGCGACGATGAGTGCAAGGCGGCCTGCACCGCCGACAATAAATGCCGCGCCTGGACCTATGCGCGGCCGGGATATGCCGGAAAAGCCGCGCACTGTTTCCTGAAAAAGGACATCAAGCCGCCGCGGCGCAAGGCCGGGTTCACCTCGGGCGTAGTGCGGTAGGGATTGCACCGTCATTCCGGGATGGTGCGTTAGCACCAGACCTCAGATGTGCAATTGCACATCCGGGTTCGATGCATCGCATCGCCCCGGAATGACAGAGTGTGATTGCTTCGTCGTTGCGTGACTACATCGGATTACTTCGTCTCCGCTTCCAGCACCGTGATTTCCGGCCACAGCGTTTTCCAGCGGCTCGCCTTTGCTTCGTAATTGGCCGCCGAGAAATTCGCCGTGTGATTGGGCCGGACCACCATGTCGGCAATATCGCTAAATCCGTTTGGCGCGTAGACGTCGTGACCAGCTTGGGTGCGCCGGATTCCGACCTGGGTATTTTTTGTCAGAAAGCGGTCGATGCCATCAGTCGAACAATGCAGCGCGGGGTAGGGCAGCCCATGCTTTTGCGGATACCAGAGATGGACGCGGGCCTGATTGCGCACCTCGACCTTGACGTCGAGGCTTGCCAGCCGGCCCCGCAATTTTCGGATCACCGCGTCCTCGGCCTGCCACGAGGTATCGGGATCGAAATAGAAAACATCGTAGTCGGCAATGCCGTAATCGGGCGCGCGCATGGTCTGCACATTCCACGCGGTCTGCACCAGGCATCCCGAGACGATCCAGGCATCCGGCAGCGCCAACCGGAATAGCTCATCCGCAATGGCTTCATTGACCGGATTGCGAAATGCTGCGGCGAGGAAGTCTTCTTTGTCCATGATAATTCGTAGGGTGGGTAAAGCGAGCGGGTCGCGCGAATGCGCGCCCGATGATAAACTCCGCGCGCCCACCATTCATGTTGTGATCAACGACGAGGTGGGCACGGCGCAGATGCGCCTTTGCCCACCCTACGATTTCTCAAGCGCCCTGATCGCCG
>DATHHQ010000812.1:0-2267 GCA_035490095.1 Bradyrhizobium sp. | reverse complement strand
TCTCGATGGCGCGTTCACCTCCCTTGACGGCGACATACATGTTCAGCCTCCCTTCGCGACAAGCCGCGTGGTACGAGGTATCGCGACAATGCTATCGTCGGCTACCAGCACGACATCGATGCCGCGCGGAAACAGCGTTTGGTTGATCTTGAGCCGCTCGAACAGGTCCTCGGGCTGGATCGCGGCCTGCATAGCAGCGACGCCATCGATGCCGGGGCCGCGCAATTCGATGCCTGGGCCTTGCGTCAGGCTTTCGACCTGAAGGATCAACGTCGTCGAACGGTCGGGATATTCGTTGCTGCCAAACGCAAAGCGATCAAGACCGGGTAGCGAGCGCGGATCGCCGATCAGGGCAAAACTGCAGATCGAGGAGTCCGCGATGACAGGCGCGCCGGTGTGAAACTTGAGCCACTTTGTCACTTCCGATGTCCCGGACATCGACGGGTCGAGCCAGAGCGGGGTGTCGTGATCGAACAATGTCAGCGCGATCGCCGCGGTGCCGCGCATCATGGCAGCAGGCACGCCGGCAGCAGCCTCGATGCGCTGAACGCTGCCGGGACGCGCCATCGCATCCATCACCGAACGGAAGGTCGACTGCGCCGACAACACCTTGTCCGCGAACCCTGCTGGCAATTCGGCAACCGTCGTCATCGTTCAGCCCTCACCGCGCACCAGCGTGTAGAAATCGACCCGCGTCGCCGCGGTTTCCGCAGCCGTTCGGTTCCGTTCAGAGATCATCTGGGTTCGCAGCGGTGCAATCACCTCTGATTCGACCGCGTCCGCAAATTCGTCCGACTGCACCAACGCATCGCAGAGCGCGATCATCCGCGCCTTCTGCCGATCGCGGCCAAGTGTGTAACCGAAGCCCACCTCGCCGGTCGAAAGCCGAACGGCGGCGCGTGAGACTGTGGCCTCGCCGAGATTGAACGGCGCGCCGTCGCCACCGATACGGCCGCGCACCATTACCAGACCGTTCTCCGGCTCGCGCAGATTCTCGTAGACCGGTACCACCATCGCCTCGAGCCGGCTGGCAATCCCGGCTGCATCGGAATGCGCCAGCACCGCCATCGCCGCTTGGCGCCGCGCCTGTTTGCCGTTTTCCCGTACCGCGGTCATATCAGCCTTGCCGAAATCAAGTTGTCTATGATATTAGACAACTTGATAACGAAACGCCATGACTGTTTCGTGACAAAGGATGATTTTTCCGATGGCTTTTCCCGGCCTTTCGACGCCATGAGCCTGCAGGACGCCGCCTCCGGCGTGGCACTTTGGCGGCAAGTCGCCGATGGGATCGAGCGCGGCATCGCCGATGGCCGCTTTGCCGCAGGCGATCGGCTGCCGGGCGAGACCGAAATCGCCGAGACCTATCGGGTCAACCGCCACACGGTGCGCCGGGCGCTGGCGACACTGGCCGAGCGTGGCCTGGTGCGCGCCGAACGTGGCAGCGGCACCTATGTGGAAGCGCCGCGGCTCGCTTATCCGCTCCGCTCCCGCACACGGTTCTCCGAGATTGTCGGCGCCGGCGGCCGTGAGCCGGATGGGCGATTGATTGACGCTTCCCAGGAGCTTGCGAGCCGCGAACTGGCACGACTGCTGGGCCTGAAGACAGGCGCGCCGCTGATCCGGATCGAAGCGCTGCGATTGGCCGATCGCACGCCGATATGCGTCGGCACCATTTGGTTGGGCGCAGAGCGCTTTCCCGACGCCGGACGAATCTATGAGCGCATGCGCTCCATGACAAAACTGCTGGCACATTACGGCGTCCGCGACTATCGCCGGGCTTCGACCCGCGTCACGGCGGCCATTGTCGATGCGACCGATGCCGCGCGGCTCGACCTTGCGCTGGGGCGCCCGGTGCTGGTGGTCGACAGCACCGACGTCGACGCCGAAGGGACGCCGCTGGTGACCAAGCACACCCGCTTTGCCGCAGAAAGGGTCGAGTTCGTCGTTGAAAACAGCTAGCTTGATATCTTCACGCGACCGCGCGCCGGCCGATGATCGCAAAGCGAAGTTTTCCCGAAATCCAGTCGATCGCTGCGACCGCCACCAGTATCATCAGGATCAGGAACGAAACCTTCTGCCATTCCAACACACGGATCTGCTCGGCCAGTTGCAGGCCGATGCCGCCGGCACCGACGATGCCGATGATGGTCGCCGAGCGGGTATTCGACTCGATGAAGTAGAGCACCTGGCCTGCGATAACAGGCAGCACCTGCGGCATCAGGCCAAAGCGTATTTCGTGCAGCGCATTGCCGCCGGAGGCACGG
>DATHHQ010000811.1:0-4907 GCA_035490095.1 Bradyrhizobium sp. | reverse complement strand
CGCGTTTGCCGCCCATCTCGTCTGGCAAATCAGACGTCTTGAGATCAGCGATCCCGCGCTGTGCCTGTGGATATTCAAATCCAACCGCGACGCCGGGCTTTTGCTGTTTGCGGGACTGCTCGCGGATGCGGTGATGCGGGCGGCCTAAACTCGATCATCGGTCTGCGCGGTCTTCCACGGCTTCGACGTTCGGTTATTGCTGTGGTGGTGGCACCTTGGTGTTGCCCTGCAGATACATCTTATCGCCGGTGGAACCGTTACGCTCGCGATTCGATGTTGGGCGGAAGCGCGCAGATGAGCCTTCAGAAAATCGGGTTTTGGCTGACCGCGGCCACGCTTGGCACGCTCTTGCCGGCTCGAGCCCTTCTTGCCGCCGACATGCCGGTGAAAGCCCGGCCGCCAGCACCCGCCTATTACGACTGGAGCGGCGTCTATGTCGGGGTCCATGCCGGTTACGGCGGGGGGATGACGGACTGGAATGACCAAGGTTTCGATTTTGCCGCAAGAGGTTTCCTCGGCGGCGGGCAGGTCGGCATCAACAAGCAGATTGCCAGCATGGTGTTCGGCCTTGAACTGGATGGATCGTGGGCGAACTTCAATGGATCGCAGACGTTTTCCTTCGGCGGTCCGATTATTGGATTCCAGTCGGTCGGATCGGCGACCTCAAAAATCGATGGTTTCGTGACTCTGGCAGGCCGAGCCGGTTTGGCGGCTGATCGCTGGTTCGTCTATGCCAAGGGCGGCATGGCATTTGCGCACGAAAAGCATTCTTTCAGCGTGCTATCAACGGCGTTCGGTGTTTCCGATAGCTTCGCGGTCAGCGGCAGCGAAGGCCGTTGGGGACCGATGGTCGGCTTCGGTACGGAATATGCGCTCGGGAACAACTGGTCGGTCAAGGCCGAATATGACTACATGAATTTCGGGTCCAGAACGCCCAGGCTTACCGGCACCGACACGACAGGGGGCGTTACAAGCCCCATTACGATCGACGCTCAAATCGATCAGGCCGCAATCCATGTCGCTAAGGTAGGCGTGAATTACCGCTTCGGCGGGCTACAGATCGACCCGACTTTCGCGCCGGTGCCGGCGGCGCCGGGCTACAATTGGTCGGGCGCCTATATCGGCGCGCAAGGTGGCTATGGTTTTGGCCACAAGGAGTGGCCCGACTTCTTTGGGATCACCGCGACTTCCGGAAAGTTCGACGCCAACGGGTGGCTTGCCGGCGGCACCGTGGGCGTCAACGCGCAGGCCGGCACGTTCGTATTCGGCGTCGAAGGCGAGTGGATGTGGGCTGGCATCAAGGCGAGCCAGACTTTCACGACGGATCTCGGCGGGGGAGATTTTAGGACGGACAGCCTGGAGAGCAAAATCAATTGGCTTGCGATCGCAAGTGCGCGTGCTGGCTTCGTGGTGGGCGATCGGCTGCTTGTCTATGCCAAGGGCGGCGTCGCGCTCGCCGACGAAAAACATTCGCATAACCTGGCACAGAGCGTTGTCGGGTTCGGCACTGTCAACGCAAGCCTGAGCGGGCGGGCCGTACACACCGGCATCGTGGTGGGCGCTGGCGCCGAATACGCGCTTGGGGGCAATTGGTCCGCCAAGCTCGAATACGACTACATCAGGATGCTCGCGCAGAATGTCATCGTCACCGGCACCGAGGCCGCCAATATCCCGATCCTTGCCGTGGGGACCATCGACTTCGCCGAGCAATTTACGGGAATCAGGCAGGACCTGCACGTCATCAAGCTGGGCGTGAATTATCACTTCAACCCGGTGCCGGTGGTGGTCAGCGCGCACTATTGAGTTGTGCCAGCTTCGCCGCGCATATCGGCGGACGTCCAGGGACGACCGCGGCCATCCTTCGAGATTCGGCCAAGACCAATCTGTAGATCAATCCTTGGGATGAGGCAGATAAGGACCGTCAGGTCCGCGCGATGATCTCGCGTTCGCCCTGATGAATGTTCGCAGGGTTCAGCAAAGCGCCGGCGCGCCGCCGCACCAGGAATTTCGGACGCCGCGCCCGGATCGCGTTGTGGCGCCGGCGCCGCATGGCGGGTTCGCGAGGCTCGTCTTCCAGCAATTGCGGAACCGCGAAAATGTCGCTCCACATCTGCCATGCGGATGCGATCTCTTCGCGGTCGGAACTGACGCACAAGGGAATGGTCAATGACGGATCGCGATGCACGAGCACAAGCGCCTGGGCGTCGTCGATGCCGCGCAGCGCGACGCCGAGAAAATCGCGCACGCGAACGTTGACCGCCATCTGCATGCCGTGGATGGCACGACGCAGCACGACGCGTTCGCGATGAAGTTCGATTTGCCGCACGCCGCCATCTGCGCGGGTGTCGTGCGCATTGAAGCTGACGGGCAGAGAGAGGGGGTCGAGCCGCACTGCGCGGCTCGACCCGGCGGGATCGATCCCGCTTGTTGCAGTTTGACGCCTCACGGCTTTTATCTCCCCGCCGGGATTATGTTCCCGGTCGATGGATGAGACCGTAGCCGAGCGGTGTCCGTATTGGCTTAAAAAGGCTGGTTAATCGAAGGTCACTGGCGCTGCATCCGCGGGCATGATTGACAATACCTTGGCTCACATGATTGACGAGACCTTGCGGAGAAGCTGAAAATCTTTCGCTTTGGACGCACGAAGTGCTTGAAGTCCAAGTGAATCAGGCACATCTCATGGGTTCGGCGATCTGCATTCCAGCCCCTTCAATTCTTGTTCAATCCTTGGGATTTTGTTCGTGATCTCTTCACCATCAGCCGCATCGGCGTCTTCGTCGAAATCCGCAAGCTCCGACCTGTTCGACCAATCCGCTCTCAGCGCGCTGGCGCAGCGTCTCGTTGAGGCCGCCAGACGCGCGGGCGCGGACGCCGCCGACGCGGTCGCGGTGCGCAACATTTCGCAAGGGGTGGAGGTCCGCGACGGACGCGTCGAGGAATCCGAGCGCTCGGAAGGCGACGATGTCGGATTGCGCGTGCTGGTGGGACGGCGCCAGGCGGTGGTCTCCACCAACGACGTCAGCGGCGATGGTGTCGCAAAGCTCGCGGAGCGCGCCGTCGCCATGGCGCGTGTCGCGCCGGACGACAAATATGTCGGTCTTGCCGACCCGTCGTTGCTGGCGCGCGATTTCCCCGATCTCGATCTGCTCGACTCCAAGGTCCCGTCGACATCGGAGCTTGAACGCCGCGCGTGCGAAGCCGAAGCGGCCGCGCTCGCGGTCAAGGGCGTGACCAAATCGGGCGGCGCATCGGCCTCGACCGGAATTGGCGGCATGGTGCTGGTTACCAGTACAGGCTTCCACGGCTCCTACCTGCGCTCGAGCCAGGGCATCTCGATGACCGCGATCGTCGGTGACGGCACCGGCATGGAGCGCGACTATGACTACACATCAGCGCCGCATGCTTCCGACCTTGCATCGCCCGCCAAGGTCGGCCGCACCGCGGGCGAGCGCACGGTCGCGCGCGCCAATCCACGCAAGGTCGAGACCTGCAAGGTGCCTGTGGTATTCGACCCCAGGGTTTCGAATTCGCTGGTCGGTCATCTGGTGGGCGCGGTGAATGGCGCGTCGATCGCACGCAAGACCAGTTTCCTCAAGGACCGTCTCGGCGAGCAGCTGTTTGCGAAGAATATCCGCATCATCGACGATCCGTTGCGGGTGCGCGGGTTGCGCTCGCAGTCGTTCGACGCCGAGGGCGTCAAGGTCAAAAAACTCGCCATCATCGACGAGGGCGTGCTGACGTCATGGCTGCTGGATTCAGCGACCGCGCGCGAACTCGGTCTGGTCACGACCGGCCACGCCCATCGCGGCGTATCGTCATCGCCTTCGCCGGGGTCGTACAATCTTCATCTTGAGGCCGGCGAGCCTACGCCGGCCGAACTGATATCCGACATTACCGAGGGATTTTATGTCACCGATTTGATCGGCTCCGGCGTCAATGGCGTGACCGGCGACTATAGCCGCGGCGCATCCGGCTTCTGGATCGAGAACGGCGAGATCACCTATGCGGTGAGCGAGGTGACGATCGCTGGCCATCTGCTCGAAATATTCAAGTCGCTGACGCCAGCCAACGATCTGGAATTCCGCTATGGCGTCAATGCTCCGACGCTGCGCATCGAGGGTTTGACGGTTGGCGGACGTTAGCGCCGACAGCGTTCATCAAAGGATTCCGGCGCGCGATATCCTGACGCGAGACGCCGCGTTGCTGACCGATACCGTGCGCGAGGCCGGCGCGCTGGCGCTGTCACTGTTCCGTACCGAGCTGAAAAACTGGACCAAAGGCGCATCCTCGCCGGTGTCCGAAGCCGATATCAGGGTCAACGACCTGCTCGAAAGCCGGCTGCGGTCCGCCACCCCGGATTATGGCTGGCTGTCGGAAGAAAGCGTCGACGACGAGGCGCGTCTTGAGAAGCGGCTGGTCTGGATTGTCGATCCGATCGACGGCACCCGCGGTTACCTGGCCGGCCGCGAAGACTGGTGCGTCAGCGTGGCGCTGGTCGAGAACGGATCGCCCTTGCTGGCGACGGTGTTCGCGCCGGCCAGCGATGAATTTTTCTTTGCCACGCGCGGGCAGGGCGCCCTGCTCAACGCGGTGCCTGTTCTTGCAACATCCGGCACCGAATTGGATTTTTCCCGCGTGGCCGGTCCGAAGCCCCTGGTCGAACGGCTCAGCCGGCAAGCAGGCGAAATTATCCTTCATCCCCGAATCGGGTCGCTGGCGCTCCGGCTGTGCCGGGTCGCGCAGGGCAGTCTCGATGCAGCTTTCGCGGGTGGCCAAAGCCGCGACTGGGACCTTGCCGCGGCCAATTTGATCGTGCAGGAAGCGAATGGTAACATGACCGCGCTCTCGGGGGACGCGATCCTCTACAATCGCCGGGAGGTGACGCACGGGGTGCTGGTGGCAGCGGG
>DATHHQ010000810.1:0-5439 GCA_035490095.1 Bradyrhizobium sp. | reverse complement strand
AGGATGTCGTGGCGTATCTTGCAAGCTTGCGCGAATAGGAAGGCACGATGCAGCAACGACAAAATTCATCACGCCGCCAGTTCCTCGGCCTCGCCGGCGGAGCGGCCGTGCTGGGCACGGTTCCAGTTCTGACGCTGCGGCCCGCCGAGGCGACACCAGCGATGCTCGCCGCGGCCATCCGTAACGTTGTGGGCGAAGCCGAGGTGCGCACTGGCAAGGTCAAGCTCGATGTGCCGCCGCTGGTCGAGAACGGCAACACGGTGCCGATGACCGTGTCTGTTCTCAGCCCGATGACACCGGAAGATTACGTCAAAAGCATCCACGTCTTCAACGAAAAGAACCCGCAGCCGAATGTCGGCAATTTCTATCTCGGCCCGCACGCCGGCCGCGCCCAGGTCTCGACGCGCATCCGCCTTGCCGACAGTCAGAAGATCGTCGCCATCGCGCGGCTGTCCGACGACTCGTTCTGGTCCGCCACTGTTGACGTCGTGGTGACGCTAGCCGCCTGCACCGAGGAGGTGATCTGATGGCATCGGCGCTGATCAACGTTCCGAAACGGGCAAAACGCGGCGAGATCATCGAGATCAAGACGCTGATGTCGCACATCATGGAGACCGGCTACCGCCACACCGCCACCGGCGAGGTCGTTCCGCGCGACATCATCACCAGCTTTGTCTGCCGCTACAATGGGGTCGAGATTTTCCGCGCCGATCTGTTCCCGGCGATTGCGGCGAACCCGTTCATCACGTTCTTCACGATCGCGACCGAGAGCGGCAAGTTCGACTTCGAATGGATCGGCGACAAAGGTTTTGCCGAGACCGCCTCGGCCTCGATCCTGGTCGAATGAGATCCGTGCTCACGATAGCGGTCGCGCTGCTGCTGATCGCGGCCGATATCGCCGCCTCCCCCTTGTCCGCCACCGAAATTCCGCAGACTCAGCGTCGATCCGGTTACAGCTTCATGACGCCGGATACCCAGGCGATCCAGGACGACGACACCGCCAATCCCGGTATCCTGTGGGTGCTCGACGGCGAAGCGTTGTGGAAGAGCAAGGTCGGCGCGGCCGGCAAGGCCTGCGCCGATTGCCATGATGACGCGCGCGTGAGCATGAAGGACGTCGCGGCCCGCTATCCCGCGTTCGACAGAACGCTCGGTCGTCCCGTCAATCTGGAACAACGCATCAACCTCTGTCGTATCCAGCATCAACAGGCGACACCGCTGGTTTATGAAAGCCGCGACCTGCTCGCGCTCACCGCCTTCGTCGCGGAGCAATCGCACGGCGCGGCCATCTCGACCGATGTCGATCCGCAACTCGAACCATTCGTCGCCAGGGGACGTGAGCTGTTCATGCAGCGGCAGGGCCAGCTCAATCTCGGCTGCACCAATTGCCATGACGACAATTGGGACAAGCGGCTTGCGGGGTCCGCCATCACGCAAGGACACCCGACCGGCTATCCGCTTTACCGGCTGGAGTGGCAATCGCTCGGCTCGCTGCAGCGCCGCCTGCGCAGCTGCATCAGCGGCATACGCGCCCAGACTTATGACTACGGCGCGCCTGAACTGGTCGAGCTCGAGCTTTACCTGATGTCGCGCGCGCGAGGCATGGCAATGGAGACGCCGGCCGTTCGGCCGTGAAGACGCGACCGGGGGTCGCTTACTCGACAGGTCTGCCGCCCTCCTCTATGGACAATTGGCGGCGCAAGACCGGCAACGACCCAACACAAAAAAGAGAGGGATGAAATGACAAAAGCCTCCAAGGTACGAAGTGTGGAACTCCTCGCCTGCGATGCCGGCTGGCGAAACTACCATTTCCTCAAGATCACCACCGAAGACGGCATCGTCGGCTGGAGCGAATTCGACGAAGGTTTTGGTTCTCCCGGGGTCGGCGCGGTGATCCAGCGTCTCTCGGCGCGGGTGGTGGGACAGAATGCATTTCAGCACGAGCGAATTTATGCCGAGCTTTTTGCAGCGACGCGCCCCGGCGCGGGTGGCGTGGTGGCGCAGGCGCTGGGCGCGATCGAAAACGCCCTGCTCGACGCCAAAGCAAAACTGCTCGGCGTGCCCTGCTACGAACTGCTGGGCGGCAAAATTCGCGACCGGATTCGCGTCTACTGGTCGCATTGCGCCACCTGGCGCATCAATCATCCCACCTGGTACAAGCCGCCGATCACTGATCTCGACGGCGTCAAGGCGATCGGGCGCGAAGTCCGCGAGAAGAAATTTACCGCGCTGAAGACCAACATCTTCACTTACGATGCCGGCAAACCGCAGGGCTGGCGGCCGGGATTCGGCGCACCGTTCGAACCCGAGATCAATGTCGACCGAAGGGTGCTACGCGATTTGCGCATGCATCTCGAAGCCATCCGCGATGGCGCCGGACCGGATGTCGACATCCTGCTCGATCTCAATTTCAACGCCAAGACCGAAGGCTATCTCAAGATCCTGCGCACCATTGCCGACCTCGACATGTTCTGGATCGAGATCGACAGCTTCAATCCCGAAGCGCTCGGCTATATCCGGCGTCAAAGTCCGCACCCGATCTCGTCCTGCGAGACGCTGCTGGGCTTGCGCGAATTTCTGCCCTATTTCCGCGAACAGGCGATGGACGTCGCGATCATCGACACACCGTGGAACGGCGTGTGGCAGTCGATGAAGATCGCCGCCAGCGCCGAGGCGCACGAGGTCAACGTCGCGCCGCATAATTTTTACGGCCACCTCTGCACCATGATGAACGCCCACTTCTGCGCGGCGGTACCTAACTTGCGGATCATGGAGACCGATATCGACCGGCTGGCATGGGACCATGAGCTCTTCACCCACTTGCCCGATTTTGTTGACGGCCATCTCGTCATCCCGGACCGGCCCGGCTGGGGCACCGAGCCCAACGAAGACGTGCTTCGCGCTCATCCGCCGAAGGTGACCGGCGGACTGCTGAACTACGGTCGAAAAACCTAATCACCTGGGACGCCGTCATTGAAATCCTGCCCGATGAGGCTGATCGGTCCACCCAAATACTTTCGGATGTGAGCAATTTTGACCATCGCGGCGGAGCCGGGAGTTCCACACTGGTTCTATCGCCGCCCTTGATGACAGTCGTCCGGCGGACGGGAACGTTGCGCGACCGCCTTGATCAAGGGGGAAGCGACTACGCGTCTCGACGTTTGTCCGTTGACCGGCCATAGAGCTGGCAAAAGGGAGGATAACGCGATGATCAAGAACAGCTATCTCGCAACTGCGATGATGGTCCTCCCTCTCGCATTCGGCGGGGTTGCGTCAGCACAGACGGCAGCCAAGAAGCCCAACATCGTCATGATCATGGCCGACGATGTCGGCATCTGGAATGTCAGCGCCTACCATCGTGGGATGATGGGGGGAAGCACGCCCAACATCGATCGCATTGCCAAGGAAGGCGCGCTGTTCACCGACTATTACGCCCAGCAATCCTGCACGTTGCCGTCGTGGAACGACACGGCAGCCAAGAAGGCCATCATGGCTTTCGTCGAACGCGTGACGAAGCAGGGCTCGCCCGACTTCGTGCCGCCCGCCGAGCGTATCGCCACCTTCGACAATGACGGCACCCTGTGGGCTGAGCAGCCGATCTATTTTCAACTTGCCTTCGCCCTCGATCGCGTGAAGGCACTCGCTCCGCAACATCCAGAGTGGAAGGACAAGGAGCCGTTTGCCTCGTTGTTCAAGGGTGACCTCAAAGGTGCGCTCGCTGGCGGCGAAGCCGCCATTTTCGAAATCGTCACGGTCACGCATTCCGGCATGACGACGGAAGAATTCGAGAAGATCGTGCGCGACTGGATCGCCACCGCCAAGCATCCGAAGACCGGGAAGCTTTATACCGAGATGGTATATCAGCCAATGCTTGAACTGCTCGCCTATCTGCGGGCCAACGGCTTCACGACCTTCATCGTCTCCGGCGGCGGCATCGATTTCATGCGCGTTTTTGCCGAGCGGGTCTATGGCATTCCGCGCGAGCAGATCGTCGGCAGCAGCGGCAAGCTCGATTTCGAGCTGCGCGATGGCAAGCCGGTGCTTATGAAGCTGCCCGAGCTCAATTTCAACGACGACAAGGGTGGCAAGCCGGTCGGCATCCAGATGCATATCGGCCGTCGCCCAATCTTTGCCTTCGGCAACTCCGACGGCGACCTGCAGATGTTGCAGTGGACCACCGCCACCACACCGACGCCGAGCGCGAGTGGGCCTATGACCGCACCTCCTCGGTCGGCCGCCTCGACAAGGGTCTCGACGAGGCAAAAGCCAACAACTGGATCCTCGCAAGCATGAAAGACGACTGGAAGCACATATTCGCGTTCGAAGGGAAATAGTGCACGGAGGCGTTCTGCTGTCTGATTGCTCGCTTTCGTCAGGAGTGACGAACATGGTTTCGCTAAAATTGCCGCTTTGGCTTCGTTTTGTCCTGCTTGTTGGTATTGTCGGTCTTGTGTCAGGCGCAAGCCTCATCGCCTATCGGTACTATACTCGTCCGGTGACGCTGAGCGTGGCGGTGGGCTCGATTGACGGTGAGGCTGCCAAGGCAATGTCGGCCATTGCAAGCCGGCTCGTCTCGACGAACGCGCCGGTGCGGCTCAAGGTGATCGACAGCGGTACCGCGCTTGGGGCCGCCAAGGCCTTTTCGGACGGCAAGGCGGATCTGGCAGTGGTCCGTGGCGATGTCGGCGACTTGTCGAAGGCGCAGGCCATCGTCGTCGTGAGCCATATGGCCGCGCTCATCATCGCACCGCCGGGTTCGTCCATCGACAGCATGGAGAAACTAAAAGGCCACCGCGTGGGCGTGCTCGGAGGCGAAGCCAACGCCAAGATTGTCGACGTGCTGAGCAAGGAATACGGGTTCGATCGCGCGAAAGTATTCAAGGACGTCGCGCTGCCGGATGCCCGGCGGGCCATTCAATCCAAGGAGGTGAGTGCGCTGCTCATCGTGATCCCCCTGACCGGAAAATACCTGTCGCTGGTTCGCGACATTTTCCAGCAGGGCCCCAAGGCATTACCGACACTGATCCCGATCGAGTCCGCAGGCGCCATCGCGGAGGCCGAACGCGCCTATGAAAGCTTCGACATTCCGAAGGGTACGCTACGGGGGGCTCCGCCGGTCCCTGACGACGACGTGACCACCTTGAGAACCAATCTGTACCTGGTCGCCGGCAAGGCGCTCGGTGCGGATCTGGTCACGACCCTCACGCAAGCGATCATGAGCGTCCGCAGGGACCTCATGCACGAAGAACCCATCTTCGCGCAGATCACCGCGCCCAGCACCGACCAGGACGCCTTCCTTCCGCTGCACCGCGGGGCGGCGGCCGTCTACAACAGCACCACGCAGAGCTTCATGGACGAATACGGCAACTGGATCTACCTGACGCCGATGGTGCTTGGCGGCATCGCGACGGTGCTCGCCGCGGGCTGGAAATTCCTCGG
>DATHHQ010000809.1:0-8181 GCA_035490095.1 Bradyrhizobium sp. | reverse complement strand
TCGTGGATTATCTGTCGAAGCTGAAGCGCGACCGCGTGCTGAAGAAGTTTGCCAAAGCCGCCAAGCGTGCGGTGGAGTAGGTCTTCGGCTGATCGGATACCTTTCGTTCGTCACGCCCGGGCTTGTCCCGGGCATCCACGTCTTTCTTTCTCACGGAGGCAAAGGACGTGGATGGCCGGGACAAGCCCGGCCATGACGAGTAAACTATGTCCATTGCGGGTAACCTCTACGTCATGCCGCTCCGACTGATCTTCATGGGCACGCCGGATTTCGCGGTGCCAACGCTGCTGGAGCTTGTGGCCCATGGCCATGAGATCGCGGCGGTCTATACGCGGGCGGCAAAGCCCGCCGGGCGCGGCATGAAGCTGCAACCTACCCCGGTGGAGCAGGAGGCCCGGCGGCTCGGCATCCCCGTGGCGACGCCGGCCACCCTGAAGACAGCGGAAGCGGTGGCCGAATTCCGCGCGCACAATGCCGATGCAGCCGTAGTCGTCGCCTATGGCATGATCCTGCCGCAGGCCATTCTCGACAGCCCAAAGCTCGGCTGCTTCAATCTGCACGCCTCGCTGCTGCCGCGCTGGCGCGGTGCCGCGCCGATCAACCGCGCCATCATAGCAGGCGATGCCGAGACCGGCGTGATGGTGATGAAGATGGATGCCGGCCTCGATACCGGCGACGTGGCGATGGCCGAGCGCCTGGCGATTACAGATGCGATGACCGCGGCCGATCTGCACGACGCGCTGGCGCCACTCGGCGGCGATCTGATGGTGCGTGCGATGGGCGCGCTGGAACGCGGCAAGCTGCAACTCACCAGGCAAAGCGATCAAGGCGTGACCTACGCCGCCAAAATCGACAAGTCCGAGGCGCGGATCGACTGGAACAAGCCTGCGCGCGCGGTGCTTCGCCATGTTCATGGACTGTCGCCGTTTCCCGGCGCGTGGTGCGAGATGGGGATCGAAGGCGAGCAAGTGCGCGTGAAAATCCTGCGTTGCGCCATGGCCGATGGCTCGGGTGTGCCAGGCGATGTCCTCGACGATCACCTCATGGTTGCCTGCAAGGAAGGCGCGTTGCGGATCCTCGACCTGCAGCGCGCCGGCAAGGCGCCGATGAAGGCGGAGGATTTTCTGCGCGGCACGCCGCTGAAGCCGCCGATGCGGCTGACCTGACACTGTCATACCCCGCGCAGGCGGGGTATCCAGTATGCCGTGGCTCCGGAGATTGAACGGGACCGCCTCGGAATACTGGATCATCCGCCTTCGCGGATGATGACGCCCTTCCCGGGACGTCCTGATTGGATCGATATGCCCCGCTATAAACTCACCATCGAATATGACGGCGCGCCTTTCTGCGGCTGGCAGATCCAGGACAATGGCGCCTCGGTGCAGGGAGCGCTGGAAAACGCAGTCAAGGCGATCTGCGGCGAGCATGTTCGCGTTCACGGCGCGGGCCGCACCGACGCCGGCGTGCATGCGCTGGCGCAGGTCGCGCATTGCGATATTGCGAAGCACTTCGTGCCGGGGCGCTTTCGCGACGGCCTCAATGCGCATCTGCGGCCGCATCCGATCGGCGTGCTCTCGGCGGAAATCGTGCCCGATACGTTCGAGGCGCGGTTCTCGGCGAAGCGGCGGCATTATCGCTATCGCATCAGTAATCGCCGCGCCAATCTCGCGCTCGACATCGGCCATGTCTGGCGGCTGCCGAGGCCGCTCGATACCGATGCGATGCATGCCGCGGCGCAGCGTCTGGTCGGCAAGCACGACTTCACCACGTTTCGCGACACCGAATGCCAGGCGAAGTCGCCGGAAAAAAACCTCGACCAGCTCGACGTGGTCAGGGACGGCGACGCCGTCAACATCGTGACCTCGGCGCGCTCGTTCCTGCACAGCCAGGTGCGCTCGATGGTCGGCTCGCTGGTCTGGGTCGGCGAGGGCCGCTGGAGTGCCGACGATCTCGCATCCGCCCTGGCCGCCAGAAACCGCTCCGCCTGCGGCCCGGTCGCACCGCCCGATGGGCTCTATCTGGTGCGGGTGGATTATTAGAAATCTCGCGATTCCGTCATGGCCGGGCTTGTCCCGGCCATCCAGTATTCCAGAGCTTCAGTAGTTGACCATCGGCGCTCTGGAATACTGGGTCACCCGCTTTCGCAGGTGATGACGGTCCTGCCTGGGGTCGCCGCTACCAGACACTCAACCCGTCAACCCCTTCATCGCGTCCCAGAACAGGTCCTGCCCGGCGGCGACGTTGGCGGTCCAGTGCTCGGCGGCGAGGTTGTTGGCTTGGTCGGTGATGAACTTGAATGCACGCCAGGGCACGCTGTGGCGCTGGCAGACATGGGCGATCGCGAACAATTCCATATCGACGATGTCGATGTTGTTCTCAATCAGCCACGGATCGCTCGATGTGACGAAGCTGTCGCCGGTGCCGCAAATGACGTCGCCAAACCCGGAGGAAAGCTTGTCGAGGTTGGACGAGAACGGCGTGCTGCCGCGCGGCGCCAGCGGCATCGCCATCATGTCGTGTTGCACGACATGAGCGACTTCGACCAGGCCGTGCAATTCTTTGTTGATTTTTCCGGCCG
This sequence comes from Bradyrhizobium sp., assembly GCA_035490095.1. Classification (GTDB taxonomy): domain Bacteria; phylum Pseudomonadota; class Alphaproteobacteria; order Rhizobiales; family Xanthobacteraceae; genus Bradyrhizobium. The sequence goes on along the minus strand of DATHHQ010000809.1, from coordinate 5,603 downwards.
TGCTGTAGTTGATCACCAGCGACGGCCGTAGCACCAGCAGCGCCAGCGTCGCGGCACTCGCCGCGTTCACCTTGCCGACGCCGCTGTAAATCACCTCGACCCCCTGGGGTGCCCGCGCCTTGTCAAGTTCGTCGTCGATCGCGGTGAGAACGAGAATCCTGCCGCTCATGCGAAATAGCGGTCCAGCACGCCGCGATAGATCCTGGTCAGTTTTTCGAGATCGGAAACCGGCGTGCGTTCGTCGATCTGGTGCATGGTCTGGCCGACCAGCCCGAACTCGATCACCGGACAATAGCTTGCGATAAACCGCGCATCCGAGGTGCCGCCAGAGGTGCTCAATTCCGGCCGGCGGCCGGTGATCTCCTCGATCGCCGCGACCGCAAGATCGGTGAAGGCGCCGGGTTTTGTCACGAACACGTTGGAATTGGAGGGCTCCCAGACGATCCGCGCGCGGATCCGGTTGCCGGCGGCTTGCGTCAGACGCTGCTCGACCAGTGTCCGCAGCGAATCTTGCGTGTGGTGATCGTTGAAGCGGATATTGAACTTCGCGCGCGCCTGCCCCGGGATCACATTGCCGGCGGTGTTGCCGACATCGACCGAGGTGAATTCGAGGTTCGACGGCTGGAATTGCGCGCTGCCATGATCGAGCGGCTCGTCGCCGAGCGCCACGATCAACGACGATATATCCGGCACCGGATTCGATGCGCGCTGCGGATAGGCGACGTGGCCCTGGGTGCCATCGACGTAAAGCGTGCCCGACAGCGAACCGCGGCGGCCAACCTTGATGCAATCCCCGAGCGCTTCGACATTGCTGGGCTCGCCCAGCACGCAGTGGTCGAATTTCTCGCCCCGCGCGGTGACCCACTGCAGCAGTTTGATGGTGCCGTTGACGGAGACGTCTTCCTCGTCGCCGGTGATCAGAAACGAGATCGAACCCTTGCCGTCTTCGCTGGGCTTGCCGCCATGGGCGGCGAGATAGTCGAGCGCGGCCGCGACGCTGCAGGCAATGCCGCCCTTCATGTCGACGGCGCCGCGGCCGTAGAGAAAGCCATCCTTGACTTCGCCCGCGAACGCGCCATGGCTCCAGGCGCTCTCGTCGCCCGGCGGCACCACGTCGGTATGCCCGGCGAAGGTGATGTGCGGCGCACTGTTGCCGATGCGGGCATAGAGGTTGTCGATATCGGCGGTGCCGGGTTCGCCGAAGGTAACGCGGTGCACCTCGAAACCGGCATCCTTCAGGATACTTTCGAGCACACCAAGCGCGCCGGCATCGGCCGGGGTTACAGAGGGACAGCGGAGCAGATCGCGGGCAATGGAGAGAGCATCAGTCATGCCCCCGCTTAACATGAGGTCGCAGCGCTGGGCCAGCACTGCGCGCAACAAATTTCTGCGCGCTACGCAGGTGTGAACGAATCACATCGTCGCGTGAAGTGGCCGGTGCCGGCGGATCAGGTCCGGACCGGTATTAGTCCCGCAACAACTCGTTGATGCTGGTCTTGGAGCGGGTTTGCTCGTCGACGGTCTTGACGATGACGGCGCAAGACAGCGCGGGACCTGGCGAGCCGTCTTTCAGCGGTCTGGCCGGCCGTGAGCCCGGCACCACCACCGCGTATTCCGGCACTTCGCCGATGTAGACCTTGCCGCTGTCGCGATCGATGATCTGGGTCGATGCACCGAGAAATACGCCCATCGCCAGCACCGCGCCCTTGCGCACGATCACGCCTTCGGCGACTTCCGAGCGCGCGCCGATGAAGCAATCGTCCTCGACGATGACGGGCTCGGCCTGCAGCGGCTCCAGCACGCCGCCGATGCCGACGCCGCCGGAAATGTGCACGCGCTTGCCGATCTGAGCGCAAGAGCCGACCGTCGACCAGGTATCGATCATGGTGCTCTCATCGACATAGGCGCCGAGATTGACGAAGGACGGCATCAGCACCACATTTTTGGCGATGAAGGCCGAGCGGCGGACGATGGCGCCCGGGACGGCGCGAAAGCCCGCGTCGCGAAACCGGTTCTCGCCCCAGCCATCGAATTTCGACGGCACCTTGTCCCACCACGACGCTTGGCCGGGGCCGCCGGAGATCGCGCTCATGTCGTTGAGGCGAAACGACAGCAACACTGCCTTCTTCAGCCACTGGTTGACTTTCCACTTGCCGCTGGCCTCGCGCTCGGCCACGCGCACCTCGCCCTTGTCGAGCAGGTCGAGCGCATGATCCACCGCGTCGCGGACTTCGCCCTTGGTCGCGGTGGAGATGCCGTCACGCGCGTCGAACGCGGTGTTGACGGTGGCTTCGAGGAAGGCAAGAGACATCGAGATTTCCTTGGCGAGCGATTTCGTCGGGCGAGGGGCTTTGTCGGGATTTGGGGACGGAGAGTCAAGGTGGGGCGAGACGTTCGATCCAGTCGCGGCGTCGTCATCCGCGAAGGCGGATGACCAGTATTCCGTGACGCTGGAGTGCAATTCGGACCTCGCGGAATACTGGATGCCCCGCCTTCGCGGGGCATGACGGCCGAGGAGTGGCGCGGGCGGCGTCACCAGGCCAGCGCCAGCTTCTCCAAAAATCCCGTCAAATCGTCGGTGACATGGTCGACATGGGCGGCGCCGCGGCCTTCCAGCTCCCAGTCCTCGCGCACCACTTCCCTGGTGCCGTCGGGTACCACCAGCACCGTGGTCATGCCGAGCTGGTGCGGCACCACGAGGTTGCGCGCCAGATCCTCGAACATCGCCGATCTCGTCGGATCAACCCCGTGATCCCTCAGGAATTTTTGATAGGTCTGCGGCGCCGGCTTCGGCTCCAGCCCGGCGGCGATGATGTCGAATACCGCCTCGAAATGCGCCCCGATGCCGAGTCGCTCCAGGACCTTGTCGGCATGGTCGGTCGAGCCGTTGGTCAGGATCAGCTTGCGTCCGGGAAGTTTTGCGATGGCCGCCCCCATCGCGGGGTTCGGCTGCAGCGGCGAATGATCGATCTGGTGAACATAGGCGAGATAGTCGTCGGCGTGCACGCCGTGCTCGGTCATCATGCCGCGCATGGTGGTGCCGTAGCGGCGGTAGTAGTCCTTCTGGATCCGGCGCGCTTCGTCGGCGGATATTTTGAGCCAGGCACTGACGAATTCGCCGATCCGGGTGTCGACCTGCTGCCACAGATTGACGTGATGCGGATACAGCGTGTTGTCGAGGTCGAACACCCAGGTATCGATGTGGGTGAACGGGCGGGACTGTTTAGGATCGGCGGTCATCGATTTCCTAGTTCGTCATGCCCGCGCAGGCGGGCATCCAGTATGCCGTGATGCCGCGAGAACGCATTGAAGTCACGGAATACTGGATCATCCGCCGGAGCCTGTCATCGGGCGGCCATTCGGCCGACCCGTTGGCGGATGATGACGGCTCATGGTATGACGCGCGGCGTTCATCATGGCATCGCAAAGCGCAGCGTTTTGCCGCCGCTGCTCATGTCGACGGCGGCAAAGCCAGTCGCGGCGAAGCCGCGGGCGCCGCAGTCGCCCTGTTCATTGGTCTCGAACTTGGTCTCGCGCGTGCAAAGCTGGGTGGCGCCGCCCCAGTTCAGCGGCCTGTCCTTGAACTTGAGGGCACGGTTGTCGGCATCGACAGCCTCGGCGAAACTGAAAATCTGCTTGGGCTGACCGGTGACGTCGGGATGCAGGCATTTGCCGGGATCGATGCGATACCAGCCGCGGCTGACCACGGTCTTGCCGTCGTCGGTGCCGACGGCGGCCATGATCTTGTGCGGCGTGTCGTTGCACCAGGTAAGCCCGGTCGAGGAGGGCGACTGCACCGCCTCGATCATGGTCGCGAAAAAATTCGACGCCTGCACGATATCGGGCGTCAGGCCGCGATTCCTGAGGAACGCCGCCAACGCGGCCTGCGTCTTCGGACCGTCGACGCCATCGATCGGCGCGGCATCATAACCCGCCACCACCAGCAATCGCTGAATGCCGGCGAGCCTCGCCTGCTCGTCATCATACTCGCTGTCCTCGGCAAGATAGGCCACCAGATTGCCGTCGTCGGTCCGCGTCGGGTTGATCTGGGTAAATGGCGCCGGGCTTTGCCCGCTGCGGCACTGGCGGGCAGCCGCGATCACGAAATTGTCGGGCGCGATGCAAAGCGTGTCGCCGCCGCTCTGCGGGATCGGCGACGAACCGTAGACGCCGAGCGCGCGGGCGTTGAGCAGGATGCGGTCGGCGGTCAGCGTCCCCTGCGCGACGACGCGGCAGGCGGCGGGATCGATACGAAACCACCCGCGCGTCGCGGTGGCGGCCTTGTCGTCGATGCCGATCGCGACCTCGACCACATAGCTCATGCGATTGCAGAGTTTCAGGTCGGCGTAAGCCGGCGCCGATGAAACCAGAAACGAGATCACCGCGGCAGGTAGCGCGAACGCCGTGCGCGCCGAGTATCGCCGCGCCGCTGCGCTGAAGCGGCGCGTAATCTTGGGGGGCGGGGAAATCGCGCGGGTCACTTGTGGATCAGCGTGCCGGTGCCTTGGTTGGTGAACAGTTCGAGCAATACCGCGTGCGGGGTCTTGCCGTCGATGATGACGACACCCTCGACGCCCTGCTCGAGCGAGTAGATGCAGGTTTCGACCTTGGGGATCATGCCGCCCGAGATGGTGCCGTCGGCGATCAGCTTGCGGGCGTCCTTCACCGACAGCTCCGGAATCAGCTTCTTCGACTTGTCAAGCACGCCGGGAACGTCGGTCAGCAGCAACAGCCGCTTGGCCTTCAGCGCGCCGGCGACCGCGCCGGCGAAGGTATCGGCGTTGACGTTGAAAGTCTGTCCCGACTTCGAGGTCGCCAGGGGCGCCAGCACCGGGATCAGATCATGGCCGATCAGCTGGTTCAGCAGCGTCAGGTCGACCTTTTCGGGCTCGCCGACGAAACCGAGATCGACCACCTTTTCAATGTTCGAATCCGGATCGACCATGCTGCGCGTCGCCTTTGACGCCGTCACCATGTTGCCGTCCTTGCCGCACAGCCCGACCGCCTTGCCGCCGGCCTCGTTGATGTAGCCGACCAGCTGCTTGTTGATCGAACCCGCCAGCACCATCTCGACGATCTCGATGGTGGCGGCATCGGTGATGCGCAGGCCGGCCGCGAATTCCGATTTGATGCCGAGCCGCTGCAGCATCTGCGCGATCTGCGGCCCACCGCCGTGCACCACCACCGGATTGATGGCGGTCTGCTCCAACAGAACGATGTCGCGCGCGAACGCCTTGGCGAGGTCTTCGGCGCCCATGGCATGGCCGCCATATTTGATGACGATGGTTTCCTCGTCATATTGCTGCATGTGTGGCAGCGCCTCGGACAGGATGCGGGCCTGATCGAGCGGACTGATATATGGCGCGTCGGTCATGAAGCTGGTCTCATGGTCAGCGGGGTGGGGCGGGTTCTATCTGATTGGTCGACGCGGCGCAAAGCATGTCCGCTGCATTTAGGAGGCGCGCCGCGGCCAGGCTGCGCACACCGCGAGCGCCAGCCAGCTGATGATCAGCAGCGTTCCGCCTGTTGGCGCGGCCATCGGGAAAAGGCCATGGCCGGCATATTGCCGCAGCGTCAGATCGCCGGCGAACAGCCCGGTTGCG
>DATHHQ010000808.1:0-2394 GCA_035490095.1 Bradyrhizobium sp. | reverse complement strand
CGGATATCGTCCGAGATGGTCTTCTTCTCTTCTTCCAGCCGTTCGATGCGCTCGACGATGGCCTTGAGCTGGTCTTTTGCAAACGTTGTCGCAGGCTCTTCCTTGAGGGCGGCAGCAGAGGTGGCCATCGGATACTCCTGATTGAACGGATGATTGAGTTAAAGGCGGAAGGCGCCGACGCTTCGCCACGCACCGCATCCCGGAATGACCCTCATGAGTGGGACGTCCTGCGTCAAGCCAACAGCGCGTTCATCCACAGCGCGCCCACAGGAGATAGCGCCCCCCCTTTCGGCAACATGAAGAAACTCGAGCATGATCCGGAAAAGCATGCCCTCGGACTTGATCCGAGGGTGGGTACCGGTTTTCCGAAAAGATCATGCTCAAACAAAAAGATAGAGCGGGATGACGATTCGAAGAAAAGTCATCCCGCTCTGGAGTTTCTGACATAACGCGTCGCGTGGCCGCGAATCGCGCGTCGACGTCGCGGCAGTTCCGCAAGTCCCGCGCCGCTCTTATGCGCGGGAACCGTGCTTCGATAAGAATCGAATCGGACGTCAATGCCCGCTTTGGCTTTTCTTCATCGCCGCAAGCTGCTCGGGACTGGCCGTCCCCTGATATGTCGACTTCCAGGTCTCGTAGGGCATGCCGTAGACGGCCTCGCGGCTCTCGTCCTTGGTCATCGCAGCGCCTTTGGCGTCCGCCTCGTCCTTGAGCCAGTTGGACAGACAGTTCCGGCAGAAGCCCGCGAGGTTCATCAGGTCGATGTTCTGGACATCGGTGCGGCTGCGCAGATGTTCGACGAGGCGCCGGAACACCGCAGCTTCAAGTTCCGTTCTGGTTTTGTCGTCGATTGCCATGATTGTTATCTCGCAGCTGTGCGCAGGACATTGATCTTAAGTGGGAGTTGTCACAGAGTTTGCCATATCGAAGCGTAAATAGGGGGTTAACCGGCGCGATTTCGGCTACCCCAATGCCTGAAAACGCCCCTTGGTCGTTGACAGCCCCCGCTGGCTTGCCCGAAATCTTCAACGAGTTGATATAGCTTCACTAAATGGCCGCAAGAGATTCCCATCGCCCGAATCGATTCTCTGCTCGCATGACCGCCGGTTTGATGCCGGCGCTGGCGGTTGCCGTGCTATGCCTGTGGAACAGTTCGGCGGCGGCGGACTTTCGTCTCTGCAACAACACCTCGAGCCGGGTCGGCATTGCGCTGGGCTATAAGGATGCCGAAGGCTGGACCACCGAGGGTTGGTGGAACGTCTCCTCACGGGCCTGCGAGACCCTGCTGCGCGGCACGCTGGTCGCGCGGTTCTATTATATCTATGCGCTCGATTACGACCGCGGCGGCGAGTGGTCAGGACAGGCCTTCATGTGTTCGCGTGACAAGGAATTCACCATCAAGGGCACCGAGAATTGCCTGGCGCGCGGTTTCGACCGTACCGGCTTCTTCGAGGTCGACACCGGCGAGCAGCGCGCCTGGACCGTGCAGCTGACCGAATCCAACGAACAGCCCGGTCAGCGGGTGCCGGGAATCCCGGGAACCGTTGGTCCCGGCGGACCCGGAGGCCTTCCGGGCATGTCCAATTCGCCGGGCGGCGGTCCCGGCCTGCCCAATCCGCCGGGCGGGGCGCCCCCGGGCGCTTCTGGTCTGCCGCCAGCACCCGGAAGCAAGCCATGAGACGCCTGCGCCGCATCAAGATCCTGGCAACGCTTGGCCCGGCCTCCTCGGACAGCGCGATGATCCGCCGCCTGTTCGAGGCTGGCGCCGACGTCTTCCGCATCAATATGAGCCATACCTCGCACGACAAGATGCGCGAACTGGTCAAGACCATTCGCAATGTCGAGTCGAGCTACGGCCGGCCGATCGGCATCCTGGTCGATCTTCAGGGACCGAAGCTCCGCCTGGGCGGGTTCGCCGAAGGGTCGATCCAGCTCAAGAACGGCGAAAGCTTTGTGCTCGATTCCGACAAGGCGCCCGGTGACAACACCCGGGTCCAGCTTCCGCATCCGGAAATTCTCGCTGCATTGAGGCCCGGTCACGCGCTGCTGCTCGACGACGGCAAGGTGCGCCTGATCGTCGAAGAGACCTCGCCCGAGCGCGCCGTCACCCGGGTCGTGATCGGCGGCAGGATGTCGGACCGCAAGGGCGTCAGCCTGCCCGACACCGACCTGCCGGTATCGGCGATGACGCCGAAGGACCGCGCCGACCTTGAGGCAGCCCTGGTGACCGGCGTCGACTGGATCGCGCTCTCGTTCGTGCAGCGCGCCGAGGACGTGCTTGAGGCCAAGAAACTGATCCGCGGCCGCGCCGCGGTCATGGCCAAGATCGAAAAGCCGCAGGCGATCGAGCGGCTCCCCGAAATCCTTGAGGCCTCCGACGCCCTGATGGTGGCG